>JBAZGH010000021.1:0-17403 GCA_041652935.1 Patescibacteria group bacterium
TTTTCACGAATTTTTTAATTCGTAATAAAATCTTATCATATTTTATCTTTGGCGGCAAATTCTTTTAGCTCCGCAAGCTGTGCTTCAATAGAAAGGACTTGTTTATCTTCTTCATCGGTTGATTTTCTTACGTAGAGAAAATATTTCATAAGTTTGGAGGAAATATATATTTTAACCTCTAAAATAGCCAAAAAGACCGCCAAGGAAGGCGATCTTATGGAACTCCGTGCATTTCTAAAAAATATCGGCTCGAACTTTATTTTGAAAGGCAAAAAGTTTGGATGGTTAGCCAAATCCGAATGGAGTTTGGCTTTGCGTTGGGGGCTTTGCCCCGACTGGCTCCCGGGGCCGGATTCGAACCGGCGACCAATTGGTTACACGTAGTCCTCATGTTTCCATAAAGCGTGGACTATATCATCACCCTTTCAAATGAATTAGGGTGTGAGGCGCTTCCCATCCTGATAGTTCAAGACGGTACTCCCAAAAGGGATAGTCTCTACACCTGCCCGCCGATTCGGCGGGATTGGCTCGGGATTACCATTTAAGGCTTCCCCGATTTCACCTCATTTTCATTCCTAAGTTTCCTTAGGAAGCTGCGTAATGCTTTCGTGCAATTCTCGATGGCAATTCGCGCATAACAATATGCATTTATCAACTTCTGCTTTTACCACTTTCCAACTTCTGGTATATCCCTTATTTGATATGCCAAAGTCTTTTCCGTTGGAGTCAAGATGATGAAATTCTAAAGCTTTAATGCACGTATTATATTTGCAAATTGCGCATCGACCACCTTTATAATCTATCGCTTTTTGGCGAATTATTTTTCGTCTTTTTGCGACAGCTTTTTTTAGATAGTCGGCACGATCAGCATATTTTCTTTTATCTTTTGCCATATTAATTATTATAGCAAAAGGGAACGTGTGTTCACAGCCAACTGCGCTACCGCTGCGCTACCCGGGAATATTTTTTTGAGTAGCTACCGCTGCTTGCCTCGCCGTAGCGAAGCGAAGGCGGGCGCTACCCGGGAATATTTTCAGCCGTAAGCCATAATAAGTTAAGTCATAAGAAATTTTTCTTACGACTTAAGGATTATAGCTTAAGACTGTTTTGTAATAAAAAATAGTGGTTAACCACTAGAAATATGATACATAATATTTAAAAATTAGTCAATATAGTGTATAATAAATATGATATTTACTAACTTAGCGCTACTGTAATTTGCGGATTGAATTTCGCAAGTAACGCAGAGCAAGGAGGAATTATGAAGTTAAAAGCATTAGACTGGATAGCAGTCATTTTAGTCGTTGTCGGCGGCTTAAACTGGGGTTTAGTGGGATTTTTTGATTTTGATTTAGTCGCCAGCATTTTTGGCGATATGCCCACAGTTTCCAGAGTCGTTTATGATTTAGTTGGTTTGTCCGCAATTTATGTAGCGGTCATTGCGCCTAAATTAAAGAAATAATAAAAAGTTTTTAATTTATAAAAAGTTTTAATATAATATAAATTTATGAATAGTAAATTTATTAAATTTTTTATTTGCCTTATTATACCCCAAATTGCCGCTATTTTGGGATCACTGGCAACAACGCCCAATATTCAAGGGTGGTATTCTGGAATAAATAAGCCGAGTTTTAATCCGCCGAATTGGATATTCGGACCTGTTTGGACGATATTATTTGTTTTGATGGGAATTTCTTTGTATTTAATTTGGGCTGAAAAAACAAAAATAAATAAAACTAGCGCTTATTTATTTTTTTATCTGCAATTAGTTTTTAATGTGGTTTGGTCAGTATTGTTTTTCGGCCTGCATAATCCGCTGTACGCCTTCGTTGAAATCATATTTTTATGGATTTTTATTTTGCTAAATATTATATTTTTCTATAAAATAAATAAGCTGGCAGGATGGCTTTTGTTGCCTTATATTTTATGGGTAAGTTTTGCCGCTTTTTTGAATTATAATATTTGGATATTGAATTAAATGAGAATTTGGGATATATCGCCAAAATGCCTTTGCCAAAAACATTTAATCGCCGAACACCGCGAACTGCACGGCTTGTGGAATATTTTAACCAAGCATCAAGGCAGGGGCGGTTACTCCCGCCATCCGGAAACTTTACGCTGGCGGGGGAAGTTAAAGGCGCTGTATAACCGGCATGAAGTTTTAGTAAAAGAAATGAAAAGGCGGGGATATAACCATCATACGCCTTTGGATAAAAAATTAGCCGCAGGAAAATCAGAACAAAAATATTACATCGACTCTCCGGCAAAGCAAAAAGAAATTTTAAAATGCAAAGACTGCCAATGCTTTATTAAATAAAAATAATTTACTAAATATCCTGCCGACAGTCCCGAGTAATTGGGAATTAGGCGGACAGCAAAAATATGAAAGGATATGTAACTAATATTGAAAAAGAAACTTTGGAAAATAATAATTTTCGCAAGGTTTTATATACCGCAAAAAACAGCCAGCTGGTTCTTATGAGCATTGAACCGGGCGATGATATCGGCGCTGAAGTCCACAAACTTGACCAGTTCATACGCATAGAAAAGGGAACTGCCAAGGCGGTTTTAGACGGGGTTGAAAGCGAATTGCCGGCCGAGCACGCGGTTGTTATTCCGGCCGGAACCGAGCACAATATAATAAATACCGGCAGTGAACCGTTGAAATTGTATTCCATTTATTCTCCGCCGGAGCATAAAGACGGCACCGTGCATCCAACTAAAGCCGAAGCGATTGAAGAGCATTTTGACGGAGTAACTACCGAGTAAAAACATATGGAGAACCAAATAAACGCCAAGTGCCCGTTTTGCCAAAAACAGGTGGAACTGGCAAATATTAACAAGCAGATAATAGGGAAGGGATTCTGGAAGCAGGAGACAATGTATATTTGCCCCCACTGCCAGGCGGTTTTAGGTTTTAGCCGAGGTAAATACACATCATAGTGATTGAGAGTAAAAAAATCGCTGATAAAGGGGTGATTTTTTTTGTCCACTTCTGCCTGAAATAAAATCGGCCCCAAAGCGTATTAACCCATAGAAAGCAATTGTTCAAATTTTAATTTTTAAATTTGCGGGAAGGATTGTTTTCTGCTATACTAATATTTTGTATGAGCATTAATGTAGTAAACTTAACTAGAAAATTTAGCGGCTTTACGGCCGTTGACAGCATTTCCTTTTCCGTAGGCAGGGGGGAAATTTTTGCTTTTTTAGGCCCGAATGGCGCAGGCAAAACCACCACTATCAAAATGCTGACCACGCTTTTGCATCCCAGCTCGGGAACGATCGCGCTTAATGGGCATAATCCGGCGCGCGAACAAAGCGCCGTGCGCCACAGTTTCGGCATTGTTTTCCAGGATCCTAGCTTGGATGATGAACTAACCGCCTGGGAAAATATGGAGTTCCACGGAGTGCTTTATGGCGTGGAAAAAAAATTGCGGCGCGAGCGCATTAATCAATTGTTGGAATTCGTTGAACTTCTTGACCGCAAGGATGATTTTGTAAAGCATTTTTCCGGTGGCATGAAGCGCCGGCTGGAAATCGCGCGCGGGCTGGTGCACCACCCTAAAATTTTATTTTTAGATGAGCCGACGCTGGGGCTTGATCCGCAGACGCGCAACCATTTGTGGGAATATATTAAAAAAATGAACCGTGAAGAGGGTATGACGGTATTTTTTACGACGCACTACATGGAAGAGGCCGATCGCATTGCTGACCGCATTGCGGTTATTGACCACGGCCGCATAGTGGCGCAGGGCACGCCGGCAGAACTGAAAACGCAAACTAAGGCGAACTCTCTGGAGGGGGCGTTTTTAATTCTAACCGGAGATAAACTGCGCGAGGAAAAAGCTTCAGCCGTTGACCATATGCGCCAGAATCGGCGGATGTGGGGACGACGCTAAATCATATTAATATGAAAGTAATATACATTCTTTGGTTGCGCCAAATTAAGCGCTATTACCGCTCGAAATCGCGCGTTGTCGGCTCCTTGGGCCAGCCAGTTCTTTTGTTAGTGGCGTTGGGTTTCGGCTTCGGTCCGATTTACCAGCGTGCCGGCGGAGGAGATTATATTCAGTTTTTGGCTCCGGGCATTATTTCTATGGGTATTTTATTCATGGCGATATTTTCCGGCATTGAAATCATCTGGGACCGGCAGTTTGGGTTTTTAAAAGAGACGCTGGTCGCGCCGGTATCGCGTTTTACAATAATGTTCGGCCGCACTTTGGGCGGAGCAACCGTTGCTGTCGCGCAGGGTTTAATTATTTTTTTAATCGCGTTTTTAGTCGGGTTTCGGCCGGCAGATGCGCACTTGGTTTTGCCGGCGCTTTTAATTATGGTTTTAATCGCGCTTTTTTTTACCGCTCTGGGAACGGCGATCGCTTCGCTTTTAGAAGACATGCACGGATTCCAATTGATTATGAATTTTTTAGTAATGCCGCTGTTTTTTCTTTCCGGCGCGCTGTTTCCCCTGCAGGGACTGCCGCGGGCGTTGACCATTATTGCCGTTATTGATCCGCTTTCTTATGGGGTTGACGGCCTGCGCGGCACCCTCGCCAGCGGCGCCCATTTCGGCTTGGGCGTTGATTTTTTAGTATTGAGCGTCATTACTGCCATAATGCTCGGCATCGGCAGTTATTTATTTTCTAAAATCCAGATCTAGATTTGGAGATTTGGCAATAAAAAGAAAGCGCCGGGAAGTCGGCGCTTTCTTTTTTAGTAGGATTGTGGATAAATCTCTTGACATCTATGTTAGAATTATATAACATAAAGATAGTTAGAAATAATTAACATAAAAATTATGACCTTAAAACAATATCGCGGGGCAAAATTAGCCATTGTAATGATTTTAGCCGCCGTTTTCGGGCAGTCAATTGTCCGAGAAAATTTTTTTCTGCCAATAGCGCTTTTAGCGGCAGGAGTTTTAATTATGTTTTTTCTCCGCCAGCGGGTCGGGAAAAATGAAATTATCGCCGATGAGCGCGATTACCAGGTTGGTGGCAAAGCAGCGCTTCTGGCAATCCAGATCTATTCCTGGATAGCGGTTGTTAGCATGTTTGCTTTTTATTCGCAGAAAAGCGTTGACCCTATTTTTGAGGCAATGGGAATGGTGCTGGCTTTTTCCACTACCATCTTGCTTTTACTTTACGCTTTAATCTTCCGCTATTACCATAAATTCAAATTTACCGACAAATCATTTTTATACACGCTGGCGGTTTTAACGCTTTTTATAGTTTTAGCCGTGGTCGGATTGCGGTTGTTCTCCGGGCCGGAAGATACCTGGATTTGCGATAACGGGCAATGGGTTCGGCACGGGCACCCGGACGCGCCAATGCCCGTAACAGAGTGCGGTGAAAAAGGTGAAGCTGAAAATGTCGCCTGGCTTGATATCAAAGCGGCGGTTGAAAATTGTGAAGTTAAATCGGTTATGCAAACTCATTCCCAAGAAGTAACAGCTGTTTTAAAAGACGGGCGCGAATTGCAAGCAGTTGAGGATAATATTGATGATATTTTTGCTGTCGTTTTGAAAAACAAAGATAAATGCGGAGATATAGTCATGTCTACTGAATAATATGGAGAATAAAATTAAACAATTAAGGCAAAAATATAAAATGACTCAAGAAGAATTGGCGCGGCTTGCGGAAGTAAGGCGGGAAACAATTGTTTTTCTTGAACAAGGGAAATACAATCCTTCTTTACAATTGGCGCACAATATCGCTAAAATTTTAAAAATAAAGATAGACGATCTGTTTATTTTTGAAGATAAATAAAACTTATTTTAAGATTATAAAAACACTCCGCGTATATTATGAAAGCGGCGTGTTTTTTGTTATAATAAATTTATGGATTTCCATACTTTATCAGCTACGGCAGTTTTAAAAAAATTAAAAACATCAAAAGAGGGGCTCTCCAAAAAAGAGTTTAGATTAAGATTGCAAAAACACGGGTTAAACAAGTTGCCGGCGGCAAAGAAAAAAAGCAAGATTAAAATTATGTTGGAGCAGTTTAAAAGCCCTTTGATTTATATTCTGGCGATTGCCGGCGCCGTTACTTTATTTTTAGGCGATTATACGGACGCGCTGGTAATTTGGCTGGCCGTCGCGATAAATACTGTAGTGGGATATATTCAGGAGGCAAAAGCCAATAATGCGCTGGAGGCGCTGAAAAAAATAGTTACCAATAAAATAATAGTTATCCGTGACGGGAAAGAAAGGCTGGTTTCACAGGATGGGGTAACTATCGGTGATATTATAAAATTAAGGCCAGGGGATAAGGTGCCGGCGGATGGGCGCATTATAGAAAGCGATGATTTAAAAATAAACGAAGCCGCCCTGACTGGAGAATGGGCGCCGGTGGAAAAAAAAGTTGAGAGTTTGGATAAGGAAACCTTTTTTGCCGATCGGGTTAATATGGCTTTTATGGGGACTGTAATTGAATCCGGTTTTGGGAAAATGGTTGTTAGCGCAACCGCAAAACAAACCGAATTCGGCCGGGTAGCGAAGATGATAAAAGAAACAGAAGAGGGAGAGACTCCATATCAGCAGAAATTAAGCAAATTCAGCAAGATTCTAGGCGGAGTATTTGTGGCTATCTGCCTGTTTATTTTTATAGAAGGAATGATAAAAGGAGGCAATTTTACGGAGATGTTTACGACCGCCGTGGCTGTCGCTGTCGCCGCTATTCCCGAGGGCCTGCCAATGGCAATGACGGTTATTTTAGCGATTGGGATGCAGAAGGTTTTAAAGCGCAAGGGGCTTATTCGCAAGCTTGCCAGCGCGGAGACTCTGGGCTCCACCTCTGTAATCTGCACAGATAAAACCGGGACGCTGACGCAGGGCAAAATGGAAGTAAATGAAGTAATAAGCAAAGATAAGGATAAAGTTTACCGCATAATCACATTGCTGTCTGAAGCATTTTTGGAAAAAATAAATGGCAAATTGAGCAAAGAAATTTTGCGGGGGCGCCCGACTGACAAGGCCCTTTTGACAGCCGGCCATATTGCCGGATACACAAAAGAAAAATTAAGTGGCAGATATAATGAGGTGGACAGGATTCCGTTTAATTCGGCGCAGAAATTTTCCGCCGGAATTTTTAAGAAAAGCGGAGGCGGCGCAGAAATTTTTGCCATGGGAGCGCCAGAGGTCATTTTTGAGCGCTGCAAAAACATAAAGAAAAAAGAACTGAACAACCATGTCAACCGGATGACCGGGGAAGGACTTCGCGTTTTAGCGGTGGCCGGGCGGCCCGCGCAGTCAATCACTGGTAAAAGTGGAAAGCGGGAATTACAAGATAAAGATATTAATAATTTATTATTCTTGGGTTTTATCACATTAAAAGACCCTATGCGCTCAAGCGCCAAAGAAGCGATTAAAACATGCCGGCAGGCGGGTATGCGCCCCGTTATAATAACAGGAGACCACAAGTTGACGGCAAAAGCGATAGCTAACGAGCTGGGCCTGCATGTAAAAGATAAAAATATTTTAGAGGGCAAAGATCTGGAAAAGCTGACCGACAAGCAACTGCAGAAAAAAGTGCATGACATTATAGTTTACGCCCGGGTTATGCCGGAGCACAAATTAAGAATTATAAACGCCTGGCAAAATTTAGGCAAAGTAGTGGCCATGACCGGAGACGGAATAAATGACGCGCCGGCGCTCAAAAAAGCCGACGTTGGAGTGGCGCTGGGCAGCGGGACAACTGTCGCCAAAGAAGTTTCCGACTTGATTTTGCTCAATGACGATTTTTCGGTTATTGTGGCGGCGGTTGAAGAAGGGCGGGGGATTGTTGATAATATAAGGAAAGTAATAACCTATATTTTATCCGGAAGCTTCTCGGAGATAATTTTAATTTCTACCGCCCTGATTCTTGGCTGGCCGCTGCCGGTATTGGCGGCCCAGATTTTATGGGTGAATTTAATTGAAGACGGACTGCCTAATTTCGCGCTGGCTTTTGAGCCAAAGGAACCGGATATTATGAAGCGCCCGCCCATATCAAAACACTCCCCGCTGTTGAATTCGGAAATGAAATTTTTGATTTTTGTTGTCGGCATTTTAACAAATTTTATGCTGTTGGGGATGTTTTATTATTTTTACCAATACTCCGGATACAGTTTAATCCATGTCCAGTCTTTAATGTTTGCCGCGCTGGCGATTGATTCGCGCTTCTTTGTTTATTCCTGTAAAAGTTTAAGAAAAAATATTTGGCGGACAAATTTACTGTCAAATAAACTGCTTTTGCTTTCAACTTTAATCGGGACTACATTATTGGTTGTAGTTTTTTACAATCCTTTTTTGCAGGTTATTTTTAAGACTGCGCCCCTAACGCTGTTTGATTGGGGGCTTTTAATAGGATTGGGGCTGGCTAATGTATTTTTTATTGAAATGGGAAAATTTGCTTATATTAGGAAAAAACAAGTGGGATAGAATAGGATGCTAGTTGATATCGTGTGCCATTTATGTTACATTATAAATGTCCTGCGAAATACGAATCAGCGCGAATATACGAATAATATTATTCGTATATTCGTAAGAATTCGTATTTCGTAGAAGCGTAAAGTTTGTTATTATAAAATAATATATAATTTCCTATGAAAAATTTATTCACCTCAATCGACAAACAGTTTAATGGTTTTGTCGCTAATTTATTAATAGCAGGAATTCTATTGCTGTTTTTGTCAGTATTAATTGTTTGGTCTGATTTTGTTTTGCGCCTGGTAATCGGCCTGGCTTTCTTAATCGCCGCCTGGATAGCGTTTTACGCCGCTTATAAGTTGTACTATTTAAAAAAGAAAATAAAGGATTTTATACCGAAAATCAAATAGTTCAATAAACTTTATACGGACTAATTAGTCCGTCAAACCATTAATTCCTGCCCGCAATGCTTGCGCGTAGCGTTTGCAGGCGGGCAATTCGTTGTACCTGTAAAGCGACCTGTAACTGTGCGAATACCTCAAATGCCGAAGATGAAATTTAATAAAAATTTGCGGCATTCGCATTCATCTGAGTAGATTTAAATCCGTACCACGAATTCGTATTAAGGAATTGCATACATTATTAAACCCGTACAAAAAAAAGTTCTACTATGCCTAATCCAAACCTAACAACAAAAACAAAAACTTCATTAACCCTATCCGAAGCGGCTAAGGATATTTTTCGCGCTGTTTATCAGAGCGGGCGGGAGGAAGAGCGAGAGGAGGAAAAACAAGAGCAAAAAATAAAAGTTAATGATATTATTTCCAAAATGTCTTTCTTTTATGAAAAGATCCGCAATGCGGTTGATTATAAAGAAGAGCATCTTTTGCGCAAAAATGCGATTGAGCGGATTTTAAAACGCCTGTTAATGACCGGGCATGACAAGGTGGAGGAAATTTCCCAAACATTATTAATAGAGCTGATTAGGGCCGGATATTTAGCAAATGAAGCCGTGCCGGAGAAAAAGATAGGCGAGGCGGCAAAAATTATTGAACGTTTTTTAAAACTGCGCAAATTTATTTTAGCTGCCGGAAAAAAAGACCGCAAAGAAACCGAAGAGGTTAAATCCTGGATCGCTAATTTAATGGCAACCGCTATTGAAGAGAGTTTGGATGACCACCGGATTGAACAAGCGATAGGGAAGCATATGTTTGAAATTCTTAATAAAAATGTCGCGGATGAACCCGATGATAAAGAATTTACCCGCGACCGGAAAATACAGATATATATCGGCATTTATAATAAATTATTCAAGTATGACGACGCCATGCTGGAATATATGCTGTTCCGCTATTTTAACAGCAAGTGGGGCAGGGCGAGCGATGAAGAGATTGCTTTAATCGCCCAACACTACCACGAAATGCGGGAGGTTATTTTCCAGCAGCTAAACCATCCGTTCCGCAAGCAGATCCAAAAAATTGCCGCGCGCCATACGGTTTATTTTTCGATTTTAGAGGAAGCGGTAGCGGAAAACCCGGAAGGAACATATGAAAAATTAAAGAATTATCCCGACCAATTTAAAAAATTAGTGGAAAAAATATGCGCCAGGCGATATAAAGAATCCCGGGGGAAATTGCGCCGCGGAGCGATACGCAGTATAATATATATTTTTCTGACAAAAAGCATCTTAGTTTTTATTTTAGAAGTTCCGGCGATTTTATTTTTAGGCGGCGAATTGGTTTATTATTCCTTGATTATAAATATATTATTTCCGCCGGCATTATTGTTTTTAATAGTAATGTTTAACGCAATTCCCGGCGACGATAATACCAAGCAAATACAAGAGGGAATTAACGAAATAGTTTTAGAAAATGGAAAAGAGGAAAAGCAAAAATTCAGGTTGAAATATCCGGCTCCGCGCAAGGCGGCCACTAATTTAATTTTTGGCTTTTTATACACCGTTACTTTCTTGTTTTCATTCGGAATTGTAATTTGGGCGCTGGTAGAGCTTCACTTTAACATTGTCAGCATAATTATATTTTTATTTTTCTTGTCATTAATTAGTTTCTTCGGCATCCGGCTTTCAAAGTTTGCCAAGACTTATTCGGTTATTGACTCACAAGAGCACGCTTTGTCTTTTTTTGCCAATTTTTTCTATGTGCCGGTAGTTTCAATGGGCAAGTGGCTGACCGAAACATTTTCGCAGATAAATTTTTTTATATTTGTTCTGGATTTCATAATAGAGGCGCCCTTTAAGATATTTGTTGAAATATTCGAGCAATGGAGCGCTTATGTTAAAGAGAGGAAAGAGGGGATCGTTGACTAACAATTAAAAATTATCAATTACGAATTATAAATTTATTATGAGTAAATTATATATTGTGGCGACGCCAATCGGCAATTTGGAGGATATTACTTTACGGGCCTTGCGCATATTGCGCGAGGTTGATTTTATTTTATGCGAAGATACTCGGGTGACTAAAAAGCTATTAAGTAAATACGAGATAACCACACAGACTATTTCTTACCATCAGCATAGCGGGGAAGTGAAAACAAATAAAATAATTGAATTATTAAAAAAGGAGAAGAGTTTAGCTTTAGTTACTGATGCAGGAACGCCGGGAATTTCCGATCCAGGAAATAAGTTAATTACCGATTTAATTAAAGAAATAGGCGGGGGAGTGGAAGTTATTCCTATTCCCGGACCCTCTGCCCTATCCGCTTCCCTATCGATTTCCGGATTTCCAACAGATCAATTTTTATTTCTTGGCTTTTTACCGCACAAAAAGGGGCGGCAGACGATGATTAATGAAATTGCTCGGAGCAAACAGACGGTAATTGTTTATGAATCCTGTCACCGAATTGAAAAATTTTTAGAACAGTTGTTGGGGGCAGGCGGCCAAAATTTAAAATTAACCGTCTGCCGCGAGCTTACTAAAATGTTTGAAAGCATTTATCGCGGCAGTCCAACTCAAGTTTTACAAGAATTGCAATTTAATAAAAAGAATCTAAAAGGAGAGTTTGTGGTTGTAATATCACATAACGCATAACGTGTATATTATATAGCAATAACTGCCTTATTTGAATTGAAATTTTTTTATGCTATTATAATTACATATGACATTAACACCTGAACAATTTAATAAATTAGCAACTAAAGAAGAAGTAGCTGGTGTAAAAGAAGAAGTAGCCGGTGTAAAAGAAGAAGTAGCCGGTGTAAAAGAAGAAGTAGCCGGTGTAAAAGAAGAAGTAGCCGGTGTAAAAGAAGAAGTAGCCGGTGTAAAAGAAGAAGTAGCTGGTGTAAAAGAAGAAGTAGCTGGTGTAAAAGAAAGAGTGGATAAATTAGATAAAAAAGTCGATAAAGTTATTCTTGATCAGTTAGCTACCAAAGAAGATTTACAAGAGATAAGAAGTAATATGGCTACTAAAGAAGATATTAATAAAGTTTTAACAGCAGTTGATGGTTTAGCTAAAAAAACAGAAAATGTAGAAACAGAACAAGCTGCTAATTTAGGCGCGCATGACCGTTATGAAAAAAGAATAACTAATATTGAAGGTCATCTGGATTTAAAGCCAGCGACATAGATTTTTATTGACAATTATACGCGAAAACAGTAAAGTTAAAGCATGAGTTTTAACTTTTTTTGTTTTATGGTTAAAGAATTTGAATATTTTCAAATAGGACAAAAGGGGATTTTAATTAGAGACAATAAAATTTTAATTGTTAAATTAGCTGATCAAATAGATATTTGGGATTTACCCGGGGGTAGATTAGACAAGGGTGAGTTCGCGGAAGAAGCTTTTAGGCGGGAAATAAAAGAAGAAATCGGTTTTGATGATTTTAATATTCTTGGTATTGTGGACCATGAAATTTGGTATACTAAAAATGGCACGCCGTTTTGTGGTATTGCTAATTTAATTAAAAATGAAAAAGACAAGATAAAGTTAAGCCCCGAACACACAGATTACAAGTGGATAGCTGAAACAGAAATTGACGATTATAAATATATTTGGAAGAATATGGACAGAATGATAAAAAAAGGATTTGAGCGTTATAAATATTTAAAAAATAATGAAAAATAGTTTTTGCCCGCGCACCACACAAGGTATGGGGTAAGAATCAAAACCTTTTATATGTTAAAAGAAAAAAAAACATTTTATATAACTACTACCCTGCCATATGTAAATGCCAAGCCGCATATTGGTTTTGCTTTAGAAATTATCCAGGCGGACGCAATCGCCCGCTGGCAAAGAATGCAAGGAAAAGAAGTTTTTTTTAATACCGGCACGGACGAGCATGGTTTAAAGATTTACCGCAAAGCGCAGGAAGAGGGAAAGGATCCGCAGAAATACGTTGATGAATACGCGGCTAAATTTGATAATTTAAAGAAGGCCTTGAACTTAAGCTATAACGCTTTTATCCGCACGACTGATGAAAATCATATTAAGGCCGCGCAGGAGTTTTGGAAAAAATGCGAACAGGCAGGGGACATTTATAAAAAGAATTACAAAGTTAAGTATTGCGTCGGTTGCGAACTGGAAAAAACTGAGTCTGAGCTAGCGAATGGAAAATGCTCGGTGCATCCCAACATGGAGCTGGAGACAATTGAAGAAGAAAATTACTTTTTTAAATTTTCCAATTACCAGCAGAAACTGCTTGACTTATACGAAAAAAATTCGGAGTTCGTACTTCCCTCTTGGCGCTTAAAAGAAATTAAAAATTTTGTCGCCGGGGGACTGGAAGACTTTTCAATTTCCAGATTAAAAGAAAAAATGCCCTGGGGCATTGAAGTCCCCGGCGATGATAAGCATGTTATGTATGTTTGGTTTGATGCGTTAATTAATTATGTTTCCACCCTGCAATGGCCATTCTACGTTAAAGCTTCGGATGGCAAGCCGGATAAAAATAGCAATTATGAAAAGTTTTGGCCGGGCATGCAGGTTGCCGGAAAAGATAATCTGCGCCAGCAGTCGGCGATGTGGCAGGCAATGCTGATGTCGGCCGGTCTGCCGAATTCAACCCAGATTTTAATTCATGGATTTATAAATTCCGGCGGACAGAAGATGAGCAAGTCACTGGGGAATGTAGTTGATCCCTTTGAGCTGGTTGAAAAATACGGGACTGACGCCCTGCGCTATTATTTGCTTTCTGAGATTACTCCTTTTGAAGATGGAGATTTTACCATAGAAAAATTTGAAAAGCGTTATAATGCTGATTTAGCTAATGGACTGGGGAATTTAGTCGCGCGTATGGCTAATATGCTGGAAGCAGATAGCATTGAACTAACGGTTTCTTCCACGGAGCGAGGGGAATTGGAGAGAGGGGTTAATGGCAAAATGAAAGAATTTAAATTTAATGAAGCGCTGAAAATTTTATGGGATGAGCTGCGGAAAAACGACGAAGAGCTAAGCAAGAAAAAGCCGTGGAAAGTTGAAGATGCGGATAAAAAGGGGGAAATATTAGAGCCAATTGCTCAGAGCATATTAAGCGTTGCGGATTTGTTGCAGCCGTTTCTGCCGGAAACTGCTGAAAAAATAATTACGCAATTTTCCATGAAGCAAATTAAAAGGGGCGATTCCCTGTTTCCGAGGATTTAATTTTTGTGATAAAATTTAAATATGGACATAGGAGGAATTTTTTCTACAATTTCAAATATCGGCCTGCTGGATGCTATTTTAATAATATTTATTTTAGCGGCGACTGTTTATGGTTTCATGAAGGGCATTATTCGAATGGCTGGCAATTTTTTAGGCGTCTTAATCGGCATATGGGCAGCTGGCCATTATTTTGTCGTTTTTTATAGTTGGACAGAGTCTTTATATCTTGGATATGAGAACGCCGGGCTGGCAATCAGCTTTTTATTGATTTTAGCCGTTACCCGAAAAATAGTTTCATTCTTTGTCATGCTGACAGACAAGTTTGTCGGTTTTATAAATATTATTCCTTTTTTAGGATTGATAAACAGAATAGTTGGAGCGCTGCTCGGCTTTTTAACCGCCGGAATATTTTTAGGCGTAACAATTTACTTTTTAAGCCGCTACTCGCTGGGCTTCTCTATTGATAAAATACTGGCTAATTCTTCTCTGGCGAAATTTCTTTTTTCTTTCGGCGAATTTACCTCTCCTTTATTGCCGGAAGTTTTAAGGCAGTTGCATTCTTTGTTATAATAAAGCGCGTTTGACATTTAGTATTTATAGTATTATTGTTTAATATCCAAGCGCTTAAATATTATGAAGCAAAAACAAAATAAAAATATATATTTTGGAGCGCTAGCAATAATGCTAGCAGCTTTTTTATGGAGTTTGGACGGGACATTTATCCGTCCTAATTTATATGCTTTGCCGGCAGCTCTGGTTGTATTTTTAGAGCACGCCATGGGATTTATTTTATTGTCTCCTTTTATATTTTTAGGATGGCGCAGGATAAAAAATTTAACCCCAAAAGACTGGACAGCTGTATTGTGGGTATCAATATTCGGCGGGCTGCTGGGGACGCTTATGATAACCAAAGCGTTCTTTGCCGCTTTTGGCGGAGAAACAACTTTTGCGACTGTTATTATTCTACAAAAACTCCAGCCCATATTCGCCTTATTTTTAGCGGCCATATTGCTCAAAGAAAGGTTGTCGTTTAAATTTTACATTTGGGCCGCATTGGCAATCGCAGCCGCTTATGTTTTAGCTTTCGGCAGCCATGGCGTTTCTTTTGATATAATTTTAAATAATAAAGCGGCCTGGTATGCTTTTCTGGCGGCTTTTTCTTTCGGCTCTTCGACGGTATTCGGCAAGCGTTTAATTAACCACATTGACTTTAAATCAGCAACCGCTTTGCGCTTCGGGGTTACCTCTATTTTAGCTCTGATTTTAATATTAACCACTAGAGAATTATGGCAGATAAATACCATACAATTTTTTCAGTGGCAATTATTGATTTTAATAGTATTTAGTTCTGGCGCGGTCGCTTTATTTATCTATTATTTCGGCTTAAAGCGGGTTTCCGCCTCAACCGCCACGATTGCCGAATTATTTTGGCCGTTTTCCGCGATAATTTTAGACTATATAATTAACAAGAATGTTTTAAATTCCGTCCAGATAACAGCCAGCCTTTTCCTGCTACTGGCTATTTATTTTGTGACCAAAGAAGGCCGCGGCGGGATAAGAAATTTCCGGGCTACGGTGGTGCCGGGGCGCGGAATCGGCAGCCGGTTGGGTTTTGCCACTGCCAACTTGGAAAAAAAAGATTTGGATATTGAGCACGGGGTATATATAGTAAGGACTGTTTTCAACAGCAAGAATTACAGGGGCCTGCTCCATTTCGGTTATCGGGAGACCTTTGATTCCAAACCGTCGCTGGAGCTTTACGTTAAGGATTTCTTGGGAGATTTGCCCGGTGCGTCAGTGGAGGTAGAAACAATTAAAAAAATAAGAAACGTGAAGAAGTTTAAAAGTATAAAAGATTTAAAAGAGCAAATTAAAAAAGATTTAGAGCAATTACAGTAAAAATCAATATGCTAATAAAGGATTTTCAACAAAAAAAAATTCTTTATGGTTTTGTCGCCATTTTAGCCGCAGCCTTGCTATGCAGTTTAGAGGGAGTTTTTTTTCGCCCCAAATTAACGGGCATACCCGTCTCTCTCGTGGTTTTATTAGAGCATTTTTTTGGTTTTGTGGTTTTGACCCCCTTTTTATTTTTGGGCTGGCGGAAAATAAAGAATTTAACTAAAAGAGATTGGTTTTCCCTAATATTAATCAGCATTTTTGGCGGCATGTTGGGAACATTTATGCTGACCAAGGCATATTTTGCCGCGCTGGACAGCCATACTGCATTGGCAACGGTCATTTTATTGCAAAAGCTGCAGCCATTCTTTGTTATTTTTCTTGCCCGGCTGTTATTAAAAGAAAAATTTCCCGGACATTTTTATTTTTGGGCGATAGTGGCGGTTCTATCAGCTTATTTTTTATCCAGTGAACAGCAAGGCCCAATATTCGTTAATTTACATATAGCTAATAAAGCGGCTTTTTATGCCATTGGCGCCGCTCTTGCTTACGCGACAGCTATCATTTTTGGCAAGCGCTTACTAAATCATCTTAATCCTCAAACAACGTCAGCTTTGCGCTACACAGTCACTTTTATTTTTACCTTAATATTGATTCTTGCCACGAACAAATTCAGTTATGTTTATGGTATTAGTGAAGTGCAGTGGCAGGCGTTGCTTTTTGTTGGGTTGGTTTCCGGAGCCCTTGGCTTTATAATTTATTATTATGGATTAAAAAATACACCGGCGTCCCTGGCCACTATCGCTGAATTATTTTGGCCGTTTTCCGCGGTGATTTTAGATTATTTTATAAATAAAAATTTATTAAACGGAATACAAATTACAGCCGCTGCTGTTTTGTTAGTATCTTTTTATTTTATTACCAAAAAAAGTATTTTAAAATTGCCGACCTTTTCCGCCCTGACCAAGCCCGGCGGCAACTCGGGAAAATTCATCGGCTTTAATACCGCCGATTTAGATAACGTTGATATAGACCTAGACCATGGAGTTTATGCGGTTCGCGCCTTAGTGGGAGATAAAAAATACAAAGGGCTGCTTAATTTCGGCTTTAGGGAAACTTTCGGCGAAGACCAGCACATGGAGCTGTACCTGCCGGATTTTGCCGGTAATTACTACGGCATTTCAGTTAAGGTGGAGATAGTAAGAAAAATAAGGGATATTAAGAAATTTAAGAGCGCGGAGGAATTAAAAGAGAAGATAAGAGAAGATTTAGAGGAGTTAAAAAAATAAAATAATTATGAAAAGAACAATATATTTTTTGCCAAGCGAAATTTTGGAAATAACGGAAAGTTTGAAGGGGGGCGGGGTCGGAGTTTTTCCAACGGATACGGTTTACGGACTAGGCGGACGAGCGGATAAGTTAAGCGTTATCAGAAAAATTTATCGGCTAAAAAAGCGGGATAAAAACAAGCCGCTTTTAATTTTGGTTTCCAGTGTGGCGATGG
>JBAZGH010000022.1:0-16784 GCA_041652935.1 Patescibacteria group bacterium
CAGTTGCGCACCCCGCTGACAGCAATTAAGGGCTATGGCTCAATGCTGCTGGACGGGGATTTCGGCAAGCTGGAAAGCGAAAAGCAGGTTGAGGCGGTCAGGAAAATGTTTATTTCAAATAACCGGCTGATTAATTTAGTGGAGAATTTATTGAATATTTCCCGCATTGAATCCGGGCGGCTGAAGTTTGACTTTAAGCTGGAGTCGCTAGTTCAGCTGGTTAAGGAAATTTATGATAATTTAAAGCAGAATGCCGAGGATAGGGGATTGTATTTAAAATTTGAAGAGCCCAAAGAAGATCTGCCGAAGGTTAATATGGACTCGGAAAAGATACGGCAGATTGTAATTAATTTTATTGATAATGCCATTAAATATACCAAAAAGGGCGGAATTACCGTCAGCGTATATAAAAAAGGAAACAGCATTGAGTGCTGCGTTGCCGATACGGGCATGGGTGTAAGCAAAGAGGAGCAGGCGCGGTTGTTCAGGAAATTTACCAGGGGCAAGGACGCGTTTTTGGTTAATACCGAGGGAATGGGCCTTGGACTTTACGTCGCGCAGATGATGATCCAGTCGCATAAAGGCAAGATTTGGGTTGAGTCGCCCGTCTCGCCCGGCGCGAGCCGAGGTGGAGAAGGGGACGGAAGAGGAAGCAGGTTTTGCTTCTCGCTCCCACTTGCTTGACATATATCTTAAAGTTATATATAATATATATTAATAATATATTAATATTAAAATATGATTAGCCAAGTAATTTTTAAAATTGACTCTAAACTTAAAGAGCAGGCTATGAAAAAAGCTCAAATAGCGGGTTTACCATTTGCCTCAGTATTGAAGTTTGCTACCAAAGCTTTTATTAGCGGGCAGTTAGAAGTTGGTTTAGTGGGTATGGAAAAATTAAACGCGACTACTGCAGAGGAAATCAAGAACGCGATTAAAGATATTAAAAAGAAAAAGAATCTCTCGCCTAATTTTAAGAACGCTAAACAAGCAATGCAATTTTTAAATAGGTAGAATTAAATGGAAGTTACATTCCATAGAAATTTTAAGAAAAAATTTAAAAAACTGCCGTTAAAAATTCAACAGCAGTTTTATGAACGATTGGAATTATTTTTGCATGATAAATTTAACAAAATTCTTAACAACCATGCTGTTGGGTCTGTTTTTCCAAACTGCCGAAGCATTAATATCAGCGGTGATTATCGGACAATTTTTTATAGCCAAGGCAACGCAATAATTTTTATTACCATCGGCACGCATTCAGACCTGTATTCTTAAAAATATGAAAATTCCGACTATTAAAACAAAAAATTTTATTCTGCGCCCGTTTGTTGCGCGCGATGCCGCCGCAGTGGCAAAGAATGCAAATGATAAAGCAATCGGCCGCAATACAACTTCAATTCCTTATCCATATTCTTTAGCTGATGCCAAGGAATGGCTGAAGAAAGTGGCAGTCCGGAATAAACAGTGCAATCCGGATACTATTAATTTTGCTATTGATATCAATGGAGAAGCAGCTGGCTCAATTTCACTAATGAAAATTCAAGAGGGGCATAAAGCCGAGATTGGATATTGGCTGGGAAAAGAATATAGGGGAGGGGGGATAATGGGCGCGGCTGTTGCAGAAATTGTCAAATACGGATTCAAAGAATTAAAATTGAGGAGGATTTACGGCCATGTTTTCACCTTTAACAAAATTTCTAAAAAAGTCTTGGAGAAAAATGGCTTTAAACTGGAGGGGATTTTGAAAAAATACGCCAGAAAGAACGGCAGATTTATAGATGTTTATTTATTGGCGAAGGTTAAGTAGGTTGAATAATTTGACGCTCAAATTTTAATTTTATATAATTAATTTTGTTAATATATAATTTGGATTTATGGAAAATGAACCAGTTACCAAAAAAGATTTTAATGAATTGGTGCAGACTATGCAGTAAGGTTTTACTGAAAAGAAAAAATTAATGCAGGATATTTCTGAACAAAACAAAAAAGAAATTTTGTAAACAGTCCACAAAGAAATTTTGGAGAGCAACAGAGAGGTGCTAGATAGTAATGGAAAGATAGCTAAAGAAATAAGCGACATGCGCCAAGAACAGGTTGTCCATCAGGGCGGGCATGAGCGTGTTAACGATACTTTATTATTAAGAACGGCTTAAGCCGTTTTGTTCATTTTTTAGACAACAAAGCGCCAACGGGCGTTAAGTTAAAATATACGGGGAGAGTTGTATGAAAAACAAGATTTCGTTAGAATTTTAGATGATTTAAATTGCAAGTAAATATTTCAGACAAGGAATTAATAAATATAAGTAGGGAAAGCATGAGAGCTTTTAGGGCAGATATGATCGTAGCTAATTATTTAGAATGGGCGACTCAATATGCTTATATTATTACTGAAAATAACTGTCGAAAGGTAATCAGGAAAGATTTGCCAGAAGAGCTTTATAAAAATACACGATGAGGACATTACTAATATTTATTATTAGGTTTTTTAAAAAATAAATCCAGTCACCGGTAAGCGACTGGAAAAGGCACGAAAACAATGGATGGGCAATGTCAGATAATATCCCCCCCGGGCGACAAAGTAATAGATGTCATTTGTTTGCCCTGAATTTTTGAAAGTAGCTGGTTAGGCAATTCAATCAACGCCCAACACAAGAGAGCGAAAAGAACCACTATTCCATATGTAGCTGCAATACCAATCGCACCTATGCGCATTAAATACAGCGTCGTGTTG
The DNA here is from genome assembly GCA_041652935.1 of Patescibacteria group bacterium. Lineage (GTDB taxonomy): Bacteria > Patescibacteriota > Patescibacteriia > Patescibacteriales > XYC2-FULL-47-12 > JBAZGH01. Next base: position 2,735 of record JBAZGH010000022.1, read on the forward strand.
GTAAAGGGAACAAAGAAGTGCCATACGCCGAACATTAAAAGCGGCAGGATAGCAACCATCACCAACGCCCGCAGTATATAAACCCACGGATTAATTTTTTCGGGCTGTTCCCTAAACCGGCCATAACTCATCTTACATAAGAAGTAGTGCCATGCATTCCTTTTGGTTTTCACAATAGTCTCCTTTACTATCGAGGTAAAGATATCTTTTTTAAGATAATTAAATATTATCCTGTTTGTGTATTTTTGTCAATAATTGACAAAAAAGGAATGGAGTAATACTATAAATATTCAGTATATTTAGATAGAAGAGCAGCTCTTTTACAATCAAGCAACCTTAAGAGGAGCTGACAACCAACAAACGGAGGTATAGACATCATGAACATACTCAAGGCAGTCCTGAAAGAAGAAGTAGAACCAGCGTGTGGGTGTACTGAGCCGATTGCTGTGGCCTATGCATGCAGTATCGCAGCCAGGGCAATCGGTAAAAATCATCATACGGCTGGGCAGAATTTCGAGATTTCAGGTATCCAGATTGTTTTGGACCCTGGAGTTTTTAAGAACGGAATGGGAGTTTGTATTCCTAATACCAACGGAAGAAAGGGCATCAAAATCGCCGCCGCCATGGGAGTCATTTGTGGCGACCCTGATTTACAGCTTGAAGTTTTAAAGAACGTAAGCCAGGCTGACATGAATGCGGCAGAGAAAATGGTGCAGGAAGACAAAGTTCGGGTTTTCTGCAATCCTGAATTATGCAACCTTCACATTGAAGCAACCATACAAACTTCATTCGGGCAGGCCCGTGCGGTAATTGAGAGATCTCACACCAACGTGACCACAGTTTTAGTTAATGGAAATCCGGCCAATGCCCTTGTTTCCCGACAGCCAAGCGCTGAACCTCAAGATTCTCCGAGTTTCTGTGAAATGTTGTCAGATATGACAATTACAGATCTGGTCAACTTAGCAGAACAAATGGATGAGGAGGACGGGGAATATATCCAGCAAGGCATCGAAATGAATGTCGCTCTTGCTGAAACTGGGTTTGGGTTGGGTAAATTTAGCAGCCAACTGCACGAGCTATGGAAACAGGCGTTGGTTCACGACGACATTTTTTCTTCAACCAAGATTCTAGTTTCCGGCGCGACAGATGCTAGAATGGCAGGAGTTAATATGCCCGCCATGAGTAGCGGCGGCAGCGGCAATCAGGGAATTGTGGCGATTTTAGTCCCCTACAATGTTGGCGTGAAAACAGGCGTTGAAAGTCAGAAGATTCTTCAAAGCATAGCTTTGTCCCATTTGCTCAATGTTTATATCAAGCAGCACACGGGAAAGCTTGCTCCTATCTGCGGTTGCGCTATTGCGGCAGGAGCAGGCGCGGCAGCGGCAATAGCCCACCAGCTTACTGGCAGTGCGGAAATAGTTGGCTGGGCCGTTGACAATGTTCTTGCTGATATTGCGGGAATGCTTTGTGATGGAGCAAAAGGAGGCTGCACTTTGAAGGTCATAACCTCAGCCGATGCCGCTATTAGGGCTGCTTACTTTGCAGCTGGCGGCTGTCATGTCACAGGCAGTGATGGTATTATTGGCCGCAACCCAGAAGAGACCATTAAAAACCTTGGTCGGTTGTGTATTGAGGGGATGGATCATGTTGATAACACTGTCTTAAGCATTATGACCAGTAAACAAAGAGGAGACACATGAGCGCAGCAAGCAAAAGAGGGAGGTTGGTATAAGTTACTACTGGCCTCCCCTTTTCATTAATACTTAATCACCTACAGCCAAAAGGAGGCAAAGAGAATGATCGCATTCTTTAACACACTTACCAGGAAAAAGCAGGAGTTCGTTCCGATACAAAAGGGCAGAGTCACCATTTATAGTTGCGGGCCAACTGTTTATGACTTTGCTCATATCGGCAATCTAAGCAGTTTTTTGTTTGTTGATTTTCTGCGAAGATGGCTGGAGTATCGGGGGTTTGAAGTTAAGCATGTCATGAATTTAACTGACGTAGATGACAAAACAATCCGCCGTTCCCAAAAAGAGGGCGTTGCTCTTGGAAATTTGACGAAGCATTATTCCCAGGCGTTCTTTAATGACTTAAAGATATTGGGAATTAAGCCCGCACATGTTTATCCAAGAGCAACAGAACACATTTTGGAAATGGTTGCCCTGATTAAGGAGTTGATGGTAAAAGGGCATGCCTACACAAAGGACGGGTCGATTTATTACCGCATTTCTTCGTTTCCTACCTATGGCGAGCTCGCCCATTTAGACAAGGCAGGGATGAGGGATGGAGCCAGTGGTATTGATACCGACGAATACAAGAAAGATGATGCGCGCGATTTCGTGCTTTGGAAAGCATGGAAACCAGACGAGGATGGTAATGTGTACTGGGATGTAGAAATTGGACGCGGCCGGCCTGGTTGGCATATTGAGTGTTCGGCAATGAGCATGAAGCATCTAGGCCAAACTATTGATATCCATACTGGCGGGGTTGACCTTATCTTCCCGCATCATCAAAACGAGATTGCCCAAAGTGAAGGCGCTACCGGCCAAAAGTTTGTCAACTATTGGCTACATTGCGAACATCTTCTTTTGAGCGGGACTAAGATGTCTAAATCCGCCGGCACAATCAAGGTCTTGAGCGATATTGTCGCTACGCCTTTAGATGCCCTGGCTTTTCGCTTCATGGTTTTTGCATCGCATTATCGCGCAACATTGAATTTTACCTCCGAGGTGCTGGAGGCGGCGAAAAAGACGGTAATCCGCCTAGGAGTTTTTTACTCTTCTCTATTGGGGGTCAATCTGTCCGGAGAAAATCAGATTGAAAAGCTGATTGACGAGATGCGGCAGCATTTTATAGAGGGAATGGATGATGACCTCAAGACATCTAAGGCCTTGCCCGTGCTTTTTGAATTTGTTAATACTGTCGGAAAGATGAACTCCGACGGTAATTTAACAAAGGCCTCAGCCGATGCCGCCATTTCATTTTTAAATGAGATTGACAATGTGCTGGGTGTTATTGGCAATGCATATGCGGAGATGCAGAAAGGGTCACAATTAACACCAACGCAGCAAGAGCTCATAGAAGAGCGGGAAGAGGCCCGTAAATCCAGGAATTGGGAAAACGCGGATGCTATCAGGGATGAATTATTGAAACAGGGGATTCAACTGGAGGATGTTCCCGAGGGCACTAAATGGCGGGTTTTAAGTCCTTGACAAATTCAGGGGAAAGATTAACATAGAAATGAGCTACTAGAGGATCAGATGTATTGGCGGCGTAGCCAAATGGCTAAGGCAGCGGTCTGCAAAACCGTTATTACGGGTTCGATTCCCGCCGCCGCCTGGATCTTTATGGTCTTGATTCTTTGCCCAGTTAAAGGCAGAGTTTCAAGACCTTTTTTAATTAAAAAGTATGGTGCTTAAATATTTTTCACCTCTATCAGGAAAGATTATTACCATATTCCCAGACTTAATTTGCTTCGCAATTTGCATAGCGCCGTACATAGCCGCCCCGGCGCTCATGCCGACGAAGATACCTTCTTGTTTAGCCAACTGGCGCGCGGTTTCGTAAGCATCTTCATTATTAATCACTATTTTTTTATCAAGTTTTGCTTCATCATAAATCTTCGGCACGATCGCTTCCTTCATATTTTTTAAGCCGGCGATTTTGTGGTCAAGCTGCGGCTCAATGCCAATAATTTTAATATCGGGATTATACTCTTTTAATCTTTTGCCAGTTCCCATAAGAGTTCCCCCAGTGCCCATTCCAGCGACAAAATGTGTTATAGTCGGCATTTGGTTAATAATCTCAACGCCGGTGCCGTTGTAATGCGCGAGCGGGTTGTTCGGGTTGTCAAACTGGTTAGGCATCCAGTATTTGCCGGGCTCTTTTTTAAGCATGGTGTGCGCTTTTTTAATCGCACCGTCCGTTCCTTCCTCCGCCGACGTTAAAATTAATTCTGCGCCCAACGCTTTTAGTATTTTTTTACGTTCATCACTCATACCGGCCGACATGGTTAACGTAACCCGATAACCCTTGACTGCGCCGACTAGCGCTAAGCCAATACCAGTATTGCCGGAAGTTGGTTCTAAAATAATTTTATTTTTTGTTAGCTCGCTAGATTTTTCCGCCGCCTCAATCATGGATAAAGCGATGCGGTCTTTTACCGATCCCCCCGGATTTTTCCCCTCAAGCTTGGCGTAAATATTTACGTTGCGGTTTTCATTTAATTTATTAATTTTTACTATCGGCGTATTGCCGATAAATGTGAGAATGTTTTTGTATAACATATTATTAATTTTAATGAATTATTTTAAATCGTATTTGTTTTATGCGATTTGGTATTAAGTGTTTAGATGTTTTATATGGAAAAAGCTTGTTGTTGATCGCATGACTTATAATTTTTCTTTAGTTACTTTTATATTGGGACGGCGATTAACAACGCGTATACGGGGATCATTGTATTTAACCAGCATCACTGGAATTTTTTTAAATCCAAGATCATGGAACGCCTTAGCTCGGTGGTGGCCGTCTAAAATAATAAAATACTTATCATCTGTAATAATTGGATGGCGAAGGAGTCCGCTCTCGATTAATTCTGCTTTAATTTTTTTAAATTTATTTTTTTTCATGCGCCCTTAATTGATTTAGGGGCATTATTTTTATCTTATTCATATATTTTTATAAATAAAAAAAACTTTCCCATTCCTTAAACACAATAACTTTGTGTATAAGGGACGAAAAAGTTTTCCGCGGTTCCACCCTATTTTCCCCAAAGGAGACGCTTTTACTGACTCAGGCCTTCGCCAATGCTACGGCCTGCAAGCCACCCTATTTTAAAATGGTTGCAAGTATAGACTTTAAACGAAGCGATAACAGTTGGGCCATGGTTACGGAACCTGCCGAATTGCCACTATTTGCCTCGCCGAAGCATCGGCGAAGGCGGGACGCAGCAATCATCCTGCTTTAGTTAATTTAAAGCGGCCATAGCGCAATCCCACTATTCGCGGGACTATGGCCAAGGATTTTATTTATAAAAAGAAACTATTATTAATATCATAATACTTTCTTGCGAAATGTCAAGGGGCGGAGGAGTTTTATTTTTAATAGATTTGTTTTTTTTAGTTTGTAACACCAATATTTATTATAACTACCGACAAAAATAGGGTAATAGTCATTTATCTTTTTCCAATTTTCTAGATTTTTAGGTTTTGGTTTTTTCTTAGAGATGACACCAGTGACCTCATAAATTTTTCTTTTTTCAATTTCCTCTTTAAAAGTTATTTTTTTATTTTCATTTTTTATAAATTTTATTAGGATAACTGCCAGCTGTTCCTGTATTTCAGGATCAGTTTTTGGTCCGGATTCAATTTCAATTCCGGCTGGCATAAAAGTTGAAATCGAGCCGGTAGTTTCTTTTGCGTCTGGCCAGATTATTATTTTTTTAATATCAAATTTTAAGGCCAGCAATAAATTAGCTAAAGTTAACTTAGTGATAATGATAAAAATTCCAGTTTTTGAGTTAGAGCCGTGCAAATCAATAACATAATCATAATTTTTACTAATTTTTATTATTTTCTTAGCTCTTTTTTCTTCATAGTTGCCGTTTAATTTTCCAGGAAAAATTCTATTTAAATCAGCATCAATATAGCGTTTATTTTTTTTTAACGCTTTTGGATTGGCAATTAATAAATCAAAATTTTTTCCTAACCAGCCTTTTTTAATTTTTTGCGCGACATCAACACACATCGGCTCATCGCCATGAGTTGCCGTAATAATTAATATTTTTTTCTTTTTCATAATATTAAGTTAATTAAATAAATTATATCATTAATTTTTAAAAAAATACGGGGAGGCGCAAGTGCTTTCGCGCCTCCCGGTGAACGTCAGCTCAAAGATCGATAACTTTCTTAATCTGTTGCCAGCTGTCTTCTACTGGCATAGAGCGGGGAACGTCCCGCACTTCCAGCACTAGCCGCCCATTCCTTACCCGCAAACGGAACCACCACCAGACAGAGCGCAGGAACAAGTCAATATTTATTTGCTCACAGTCACGGAAGGGTCGGGCTGGCTGGGCGATTTGCAATGTCCCATTAGTTCCATTCATTACTACTTTGTGTGAGGACAGTGTTTCCACATAATCCCCGAACGTAGACGACGGCGGAAGTCCGTATCTCCCCGGTTCATATCCCGCCAGCGAATGTTCAATGTAGTATTCCCAGATTTTCCGGTTTGCCTCTGCCGGCCAGCCCGGTGTTCTTTCGTAAAATGCGGATAGAGCGCTTATCCACCCCATGCCTTCCTCTATCGATGCCAGGTCAATATTGAAATGCACGCAGGCGATATGCGCTAGGCCGAACAAGGCTGGGCCGTCAAGCTGACGCCAGATTTCATCTCTCATGTCCGGCTCAATTAATGTATCGTCAGAACATTCATCATAAGATGTCTTTAGGGCCGTGGCTCCACAGTCTTTTCCCGCTCGAATCAGATTCTCCAGCGCCTTGTTATGATTGTCAAAAGCATCAGGGCATGTCGACGGGCAAGGCGGGGTAACTAATTCAAAATTGTTTCGCCCCAGCTCATAACAAATACCGTAACCACCCTTTTTTACCTCGGTAATTTTTCCATTGCGCTGGACGTCAATAGTCCACCCATCGCTTGTCAGCTGACGCATTATGTTTTGCGAAGTTTGAACGGAAATAGGCGTTCCGTTCTGGCTAAACAGAGTTTCTATCTCCAGACCTACCCTCCTGCCATTATCTGCACATTGAGCTCCTTGAAAGTATTCTATAAGTCTCTGCATGACCCACTCCTTTGGAAGTGAACAAATTTGGCTATGCTAAAAGCAAAAGCCCCTTCTCTCATGGAGAAGGGGCTGGGAGGAATATGTAAATTGAATTTAAGCATATTTAACACAACTCTTTCTCCGTGAGAGAGAGCTGTGATGATGAAGCCGATTTAGCATTAATTTATAACCGCCTTTACCATTTTTTAGCCATTTGGAGATGCGCGCGACAGTAGTTGAGCTTAGACCGGTTTTTTTAATAATTTGCGTATAAGGCATTTTTTCATCCAGCATTTGCGCGGCCTGCCAGCGCTTGGAAAATTCTTCCAGTTCCGCTTCAGTCAATAAATCGCGTAAAAAACGCTTAGCCTCTTTTTCGTCTTTTAGAGCTAAAATGGCTGAAATTAGGTTATTTATTTGTGGTTTATTTAAATCCATATGATATTTATCACTTTAGTTAAGTAAAGTATAGCATGGATAAAATATATGTCAAGCCTTTGCAGTAGATGTTATTTCTACCTTTTGTCATCCCCGCGAAAGCGGGGATCCCATCGATTAGACAATATGGTTGTTTTTATGAGATTCCCGCTTTCGCGGGAATGACAAATAAAAGGAGTTGACAGATTTTTTGGATAGTGTATAATAAAAATATCATTACAATTATCCCCGTCTATTTTCGACGGGGTAAACAAAATCTGTGACGTGCGTCCTCTGCTGAAAAGTGGAGGGTTGGGCGCACTGAGATGATTGTTGCATCCCGCTTTCGCCAATGCTTCGGCGAGGCAAGTAGTGGCAATCCGGCTTCCTCCGTAACCATAGGATAACTGTTATCGCTTCGTTTGAGCTTATACTTGCGGCCATTTTAGAGTAGGGTGGCTTGCAGGCCGTAGTTTTAGCGAAGGCCTGAGTCAGTAAAAGTGGCTTCGTATAAGTTATAGCAAGGAAAACCCGCCTTCGCTAAAGCTTCGGCGAGGCAAAGAAGGTGGCACCGCGGAAGAAATCCCGTCCTTGGAACATAATTTTGTTATGTTTTGGGGATGGGATTTTTTAATTCCAAATTTGATCTTTACAAGGAGAAGTATTATGGCATGGGGTTGTCTTAGCAAAGAAGAGTTGACATTACATGGCGGAGGTAACTGCCCGTTTTCTGAATGCAGAGGAAGATTGCGCGTGGATGGAATGGTTGCGGCAACAGGTCAGAAAATCGCCGTCTGCAATGAGTGCGATAGTTTTTTTTGCGCCTATTGCGGAAAGCCAGCTGAGAAAGAAGGCGGAACCGACAAGTATTGTTGCGCTTGCAAGACTTAACTATGGGATTGCTCTTTATATCGGCGGAAAAGTTTTTTCCGCTTTTTTTTGCCTTATTTTCTTTTTTTTGTTAATATATATTTGATATAAATAATAAAAATAAATATGGCAAATAAAAAAATATTAATGGTTGAGGATGAGGAGACTTTGCGGGAAATGTACAAATTAAAATTTGAGGCGGCGGGTTATAATTTTATCGGCGTTCCGACCGGAGAAGAGGGGATTACTTTAGCGGAGAAAGAAAGCCCAGATTTGATGCTGATTGACTTAATGCTGAAAAATAAAATTGACGGAGGAAATATTGACGGCTTTGGCGTGATTGAAGAGTTGAAGAAAGATCCGAAGACAAAGAATATTCCCATGTACGCCCTGACTAATTTAAACCAAGAGTCTGATATTGACCAGGTATTTAAACTGGGCGCAGACGGATTTTTCGTAAAGTCCGACTTGACGCCGCAGGAATTAATAGATAATGTAGAGAGAATTTTTAAGGGGGAAAAAGTTGGATTGAAACCAGTAACTAGTAACCAGTAATAAGTAACCAGTAACCAGTAACTAGAGACAAGTAACCCGCCCAAAGTTTCGCATTGAGGCGGGCAAGCAAGTAACAAGTGACGACGAACGACGAATACGCATAATTTAACAGAATTCGGAGTATTCGCATAGTTGTACGTCATTTTAGATACGTACAAATAATTTGGATTAAGCGATTAACGTCTAATTAAATCCGTATAAAGTAATTTCTAATATGATAAAAGTAAATAAAGAAATTTGCATTGGTTGCGGGACTTGCGCCGCCATTTGCGATAAAGTTTTTAAAATAAATGAAGATGAGTTTAAAGCAGAGGTAATAGACGAGAGTTCAACGGAAGATTGCGTGCAGGAGGCGATTGAGGCCTGCCCGGTGGATGCCATCAGTAAGGGATAATAACGTGAAAGATTATAATGCAAATCTTCAAATTTATGCAAATGCCTCAAAAATTTTTATGCAAATTCGCATAATTATTAATTTGAAGAATTTGCATATAATTTGTAGATTCGCATTATAAAAACAATATGGAAAACGCAATAATATTCATAATTATGATGCTTCTCGGCCTAAGTACCACCTTAGCCGCTTTTTATTTGGGGCGGGCTTATTTATATGGTTATGTGGCAGCTAGTATAATTTTGATGAATATTTTTGTGGTTAAAGGAGTTTATATTTTCGGCATCGCCACGGCCGGCGGCAACGTGCTTTATGCCACGGTATTTTTAGCAACGGATTTGCTAAACGAGTATTGGGGGAAGAAAGAGGCGCAGAAAGCCGTGTGGGTAGGATTTTTTGTGACCATTATGTTTTTAATAATGTCGCAGCTATTTTTGCGCATGGTTCCGGCCGATTATGATATTGCCCAGGGGGCGATGGAAACTTTATTCGGCTTTTTGCCACGGGTTGTTTTGGGCTCCATGGCCGCCTATTTAGTCAGCCAGAGTCTGGATGTTTATTTATTCAGCCGCATTAAGCAAGCCACCGGAGAAAAGATGCTCTGGCTGCGCAATAACGCCTCCACTATGGTTTCTCAGTTAGCTGATACCACGATATTCACTTTAATCGTATTTTGGGGAGTCTATCCGAAATTATGGCAGTTCATTTTATTCGCCTATGTATTAAAAGTTATAATTGCGATTTGCGATACGCCTTATATGTATTTATCAAAAATAATTTATAAGTGGAGAAGTTAAAATATAATGCAAATCTGCAAATTTATGCAAATTCCTCAAATAGTTTTTTATGCAAATAAATGATAATGATAAAGTTGTTTATAAAAAATTATCATATGAGATAGTAGGATTGCTGTTTAAAACGCAAATATTTTTGGAGCATTTGAATAAATTTAAGGATTTGCATTATGCTAGAGATTAAAAAGAGGTCAAAAATTTCCCAGGCGAGAACAGGCGTCTTAAGAACTTTACATGGCGTTATTGATACGCCCTTTTTTATGCCGATTGCCACTAAAGCGGCAGTCAAGGGCATCGGTTCGGCTGAAGTCGCCGATGCTTTGGGATCGCAGATTATTTTAAGCAATACTTACCATTTATTGCTGGAGCCGGGCATGGATATTTTAAAAAGGGCAGGTGGATTGCACGAATTTATGAATTGGCCGCGCGCTATTTTAACCGACAGCGGCGGATTTCAGGTTTATTCTTTAGGTAAGTTAAGAAAAATTACAGAGAAGGGAGTGACTTTTAAAAATCCCAGAGACGGCAAGAGCTATGAACTGACGCCGGAGAACGTAATAAAATACCAGAATATAATCGGTTCGGACATAATGATGGTGTTGGACGAATGCACCGAGTATCCCTGCGGCAAAACCAGGGCCAAGGAATCAATGGAGATGAGTTTAAGATGGGCTAGACGATGCAAAGAAGCGCACGATAAATTAAAGTTAAAAGATAAAACCGCTAAAGGGCAATTGCTTTTTGGTATTGTACAGGGGTCTATATATAAGGATTTGCGCGAAGAGTGCGCGCGGCGGCTCGTGGAGATCGGCTTTGACGGATATGCCTTGGGCGGAGTTTCAGTAGGCGCAACCGCTCATCATTCCTATGAAGTTTTAGATTGGACTTTTGATAATTTGCCCTATGATAAGCCGCGTTATGTCTTGGGTATGGGAACGCCGGACGACATTATTGAAGGCGTAAAGCGGGGAGTGGACATGTTTGACTGTGTGATACCGACGCGGGAAGGAAGGCATGGGAGGCTCTTCCTCTGGAAGAGAGATCCTAAATCTAAAATCCTAAATCCGAAACAAATTCAAAATTCAAATTTTTTAAATTCAAAACATTTTTACGATACAGTGAATATCACCAACGCGAAGTTCAAAAAAGATTTGTCGCCAATAAACAAAGAAAGCAAATTGCCGGAGCTGCGCGAACATTCTAAGGCGTATCTGCACCATTTATTAAAGACGCAGGAGGCGTTGGGGTACCGGCTGGCTAGTTTGAATAATTTGGAATTTTATTTGGAATTGATGAGAAAGATTAGAAAAAGCATAAAAAGTGGGAAGTTATAATTTTTTGTAAAGTTTGTTTAGGAATTCGATTCCCTATAGGGAATCGAATTCCTTTGCGTTTTTTGACAAAAGGCCTTAATTTCGTTAAAGTGAAAGTTAGTTATGTCTAAAAAACAAACACAACCCAAGCAATCAAAAAATCCTTTTTCAGCTATGGAAGAGGAGGTTTTAAAATTTTGGGATAAAAATAAAATATTTGAAAAATCAGTAGAACGTGATGCGCCGAAGGGCGATTACGTTTTTTATGATGGGCCTCCGTTTGGTACGGGCGAACCACATTATGGACATATCCTTTCTAGTGTTACTAAAGACGTGGTGCCGAGATATTGGACAATGCAGGGTTATAAAATAGAGCGTCGCTGGGGCTGGGACTGTCATGGCCTGCCGATAGAGAATATAATTGAAAAAGATTTTAATATTTCCGGAAAGAAACAAATTGAAGAATTAGGCATTGATAAATTTAATGAAGCTGCCAGGTCTAAAGTTTTACAGTATGCTAATTCATGGAGTAATATGGTCCGCCGTATAGGGCGCTGGGTAGAATTTGAGAATTCCTACAAGACTATGGATTTAAGTTATATGGAAAGCGTTTGGTGGGCGTTTAAAGAATTATGGAAGAAAAAATTAGTCTATGAAGGCCGTAAAGTGCTTTTATACTGTCCGCGCTGTGAAACGCCGATTTCCAATTTTGAAGTCGCGATGGATAACAGCTACAAAGATATTACTGAAAAAAGCGTGACGGCAAAGTTTAAAGTTAAAGATAAAAGTCTAAAGGCGAACAAGATTCTTCAGTCGCTGTCGCTCCCTCAGAATGACAAAAAAAGCGGTGTTTATATATTGGCATGGACTACTACGCCGTGGACATTGCCGGGGAACGTGGCGCTGGCGGTGGGGAACAATATCGAGTATGTGATAATTAAAAATAGAAGCAATGTTTCACTTCGACCGTCTAGATATGCAAACAAAAAAGAAATATCACGTTCATTTATAGATAAAGGAGGGGCATACATTTTGTCTTGGGAAGTATTATGGAAAAATTTACATTCAAATGCAGGTTTGACGGAATTAAGGGATTTATTAGTTGATATTAAAAATCCAGATAAATTAGATAGTGATGTAAAAAGATATATTAGTAAACCCAAAGAATTTATAAGGGAATATAAATTGGAAATTGTTAAAGGCAAAGACCTGGCCGGTTTGGAATACGAGCCGTTGTTTGACGTGCCAGCGTTAAAAGAAAGCGGCAAAAAAGTTTATTATGTAACTGACGCTGATTTCGTTACCACTGAAGAGGGAACCGGTATTGTACATACGGCGGTAGTATATGGCGAGGACGATTATAATTTAGGTTTAAAATTGGATTTGCCGGTTGTGCCGGCACTGGATGAAAAAGGGCACTTTAATGAAACCGTCCCGCAACTTGCAGGCACTTATTTTTTACAGGCTAATAAGAAAGTAATTGATTATTTAGAAGATAAGCAACTCTTATTTGACGCGCGAGATTATAAGCATTCTTATCCGCATTGTCATCGTTGCGATACCCAGCTTTTTTATAACGCGATTCCGGCGTGGTTTCTAAATGTGCAGAAGTTAAAAAAGAGAATGCTGGAGCTGAATAAAAATATAAACTGGTTTCCAAAATATTTAAAGGAGGGCCGGTTCGCACAAGGAATAGAACAGGCGCCGGACTGGAATATTTCCCGCAATCGGTATTTTGCCACGCCGATTCCGATTTGGAAGTGCAACACGTGTAAAGAATTGGAAATTATCGGCAGCGTGGATGATCTGAAGAATAAAAGTGGCGCTAAAAAAATAGAGGATATTCATAACCATAGAATTGATAATTTGACTTGGCAATGCAAATGCGGCGGGGAGATGAAGCGCATTCCGGAGGTGTTTGACTGCTGGGTTGAGTCCGGCTCCATGCCGTTTGCCCAGCACCATTATCCGTTTGAAAATAAGGAAAAATTTGAAACCACTTTTCCGGCGCAGTTTATATCTGAATATATTTCGCAAACCCGCGCTTGGTTCTATGTTATGCACGTGTTGTCGACTGCGTTATTTGATAAAAATAGCTTTGAAAATGTAGTGGCTAATGGAGTTATATTAAATGAAAAAGGAGAAAAATTAAGCAAGTCAAAAAAGAACTATCCTGATCCATGGGAAATGATAAATGAATTCGGTGTTGACGCCCTTCGTATGTATTTGATGTCCTCGCCGTTGATGCAGGCGGAAAATTTATTATTCAACGAAAGGGAATTAAGGGATATTTTTAGAAAAAACATAATGTTATTGTGGAATGTTTATAAATTTTATGAAATGTACGTGGATAAGGTAAAGGTTAAAAGCCAAAAAATAGAATCTGAAAATATGCTAGATAAATGGATTATAGCGCGGTTGAATCAACTAATTGATGAAGTTACCGAAAACATGAATAATTATAATTTAGTAAAAGCAACCCGGCCGATTGAGGAGTTTATTAATGATTTGTCTACTTGGTATATTAGACGTTCCCGTGATCGTTTTAAATCTGAAGATGAACAAGACAAACAAGCTGCCCTAAATACGACTGGTTTTGTGCTGTTAGAATTATCAAAAGTAATCGCGCCAGTTATGCCTTTTATGGCTGAAACGATTTGGCAAAAAGTTACAGGCAATGATTTTAAAGATGGTAATAAATCAGCGCATTTAGAAAGTTTTCCAACAGTAGAAAAAATTGATGATAAAATAATAGGTGATATGGCGCAGGTGCAAAAGATTGTAGAGATGGGGTTAGCAAAAAGAGATGAAGCGGGGATTAAAGTGCGGCAACCGCTTTCTGAATTACGAATTACGAATTATGAATTACGAAACGAATACGAAAATTTAATTAAGGATGAGTTGAATGTTAAGTCTGTAAAAA
>JBAZGH010000023.1:0-16633 GCA_041652935.1 Patescibacteria group bacterium
TAGCTCGGCGAGTGGATGAGGGTGCGATTCCATTTCAAGAAACCATGCGCGCTCTCCAAATAATCATCGAGTGTCTATTACCAACCACGATGACCGTGGGCGGGCGTGAGTACGAAATTCTCGATTTTCTTCAGGATGGCAAATCGTTCGTCAAGAGCGACGTTATGGTCGCTAGAGCGAAGAAAATGAACGCCAATCTCGGAGAGGAAGATGCATGCCACATTCTTGTCTATCAGCATGATATTCCGGCTGCGCTTCAGGGCAAGGTGGTTTTTGTCTTCACGGACTGGCGCCGCCCTGACGATTCCGGGAGCGTCTGCTACGTCTACTGGGGCGGTGGCCGATGGGTCAGGGGCTGGCGCTGGCTCGACCGCGCTTTCGGCGAGGACGGCCGGGTGCTCCGCCGCAAGTAAGCCCTTGGATCCTTTTGCACTTTCCCCGCACTAACTTTTTTCGCAAGAAAGAGGCTCTGGCGCGGGGATTTTTTTATTTAAAGAGCGGATTAATAGGGATATTGTTCATTTTGTTCGTTATCTTTATATTTTAATTCGCATTAAATCTTCAGCTAAAATAATATTTTTATAGTTTTTTATTTTTTTCCGCAGAATCGGTAAATCAGCGTCTCTTAAGTGCGTAGCAATTGTTTTTTTAATTTTTGCGCTTTCAGCTAATTTTATAATTTGGTCCATAGTAAAATGATTTGGCGTCGGTTTAATATATCCCGCTTCAATTAGCAGCAAATCTGCATTTTTGGTTATTCGTTTGAGACTGTGGTCAGTATGAAAATGAGACACAAATAATATGTCAATGGAATGCAGATCAATCCCCTGGTCAATCAAGCGTCCAATTGAAGTATGCCCGAGATCTAGCAATATTTTTTTTCGGCCAACTTCTAAAAAATAGCATGAAGGATGCCTGAATTTTGTCGGCATCATGGCGCCGGACCCGATAATTGTTAGCTGAAAATTATCCATATTTTAAAGCGCCTGTTTTATTAAATTTGCTTACTTTTCAAACCCCTCCGGCAAATTTTTCTTTTGCAAATAATCCGTAAACAAAATCCCGTTTAAATGGTCTATTTCATGTTGGATGACACGCGCCAAAAGCCCCTCAGCCCTTATTTTTATCTGATCGTTGTTTTTATTATAGTAGATTACTCGTATTGTTTTATGGCGTTTCACTTGACCGTAAATTTCCGGAATAGACAAACAACCCTCTTCACCCAATTCTTTCCGCCATGATTTTGTAGTAATTTTAGGATTTATCAAATGAATCGGTCCGTCTTTTGTATTTATCACTATTAATCTAATGTTTTCTTCAACTTGCGGCGCGGCCAGCCCGACGCCGTCTTTTTCCAACATAGTTTTTTCCATATCCAAAACAAGTCGCTTTATTTTATTGTCAATCTTTTCTATCTTGGCGGATTTTTTTCTTAAGATTGGATTGGGATGAGTTATTATATTCATTTCAGATTGAAGATTTAAGATTTAAGATTTAAGATTTAAGATTTAAGATTTCAGATTGAATAAATCTAAAATCAATAAATTAAGTTAATGGGTCCACGTCAATGCTCCAAGCATTTGATAAATTAGTTAAAACTTGTTTAAATATATCATTTTTTTGCGCATCAGTCAACTTGATAATCACATTTCTCTGCCAAAAATTTCTAATTTTTTCATTAATCGGCTTAACCGGGCCGATAACGCGGATATTGGGTATTGATTTTAACTGATTAGCAACCCGCTCGCTTTCTTTAAGCAGAAAATCATAATCATCGCTTTTGCAGATTAATTTTATCATTTTTATATACGGCGGGTACTTTAAAAGTTTTCGATTTTTTAATTCTTGGCTGTAAAAAATATTTTGGTCATTTTGCGAAAGTAATTGCAATAATTTATTATCTGGATTGTAAGTTTGAATAATACAATTTTTTACATCATCACGCCGGCAAAGTTGGTTTAAAATTTGCCAGGATTTTTCATCAGTCCTCCAGTCGGGAAAGTTTAAAATGGAGTCAATATTAACCGCGGCTATCAGCGATAAGTTGGGCGAGGTTAACGGCAGAGAAATTTGCGTGCCGATTAAGACATTTATTTTATTGTCAATAAATTCTTGATATTTTTGTTTAGCAGTTTTTAAGAGGGATGTGTTGCTCGGGTCAACGCAGATAGTTTTTATATCCGTAAATATTTTTTTTAATTCCTGCTCAACTTTTTCAATTCCCACTCCGAACCCTTTTATTAAATTAGACCGGCATTGCGGGCAGGCCAGAGGGGAGTTTGTTTTAAAATTGCAATGGTTGCAGCTTAGCGTCTTTGAGGCATGCTCCATTAGCGCGATATTGCATTTCGGGCACCTAACAACATGCCCGCAGTCTCGGCACATAACAAAAGTGGAGGCGCCGCGCCTGTTTACAAACAGCATTGCCTGCCCATCGGCATTCAGGGCTTTTTTTATTTCCGCCTGTAAATCTTCAGAAAAAATTGAATAATTGCCCTTCTTTAATTCATCCCGCATGTTTATGATTTGCCGCCCCCCTAATCCAATAGAATTTGCATTACTCCCCCCGTTACTAGGGGGGGGAGATGAAATTTGCGTATCAAAATACGCTTTGACTGACGGTGCTACAGTACCGAAAGTTAATTGGCAATTATAAACTTCAGCTTTTTGGGCGATGACAGTCCTGGCATCAAAGCGGGGATTCATATCCCATTGCTTATAGCTTAAGCTTTGCTCTTCATCAACAATAATATGCCCCAAATTATAAAAAGGGGTTAGAACAGCACGCCGGGTTCCGAGAAAAATTTTAGCGCTGCCGGTCTGCGCTTTGCGCCAATTTATGTACTGGTCCGACTTTGTCAGTTCGCTGTGCAATAGTATTATTTTTTCATTAGGGAATTTTTGCTCCAGCCAATTTAAAGTTTGCGGAATCAGCATCAGCTCCGGAACTAAAAATAAAACCTGTTTTTTTTCTTGGAGAGTTTTGTGTATTATTTTAAAATATTCTTTTTGACGTTCTGATAGAGTGTTAATTATTAGATTCACCCCTTCGTTTTGGTTGCATCCATGGCGCTTCCCTTTAGTAAGAATAGAAGAATTAATTAATGACAAATTCATTTTAGCCATAGACTCGACAACTTTTTTTGCTTTTCTTTTAGGCGTTTCCGCTGTTAGATGCTTTAAAATTATTCCCAGTGGAGAAAAATAATAAGCGCTGATGAATTCAGCAAGCTCAAGGTCTTTGTTTCCGACAATCGGATGCTCATCCAGTATTTTAATTATCGGCTTGTATTTTAAATCTTCGCGGGGAGCTTTAGGAATAATATCCCGCACTATTCCGGCAACATTGCGGTAATAAAGCTGCGCCTCAATAATCTGCCCGATTTTTATCCCGTCGTCAAAACCGCCCGCGCTATAAGTGTAAACTTGCGGTTTAGAAATAGGAAGTTTAGTTAGGGGGATTATATTTATATACATATAATATGTTGTCATTTTCGTGTCGAGATGACAAAAACAAAAAAGCCGTTATTATTAGCGGCTTCATCTTAACATTCTGCTATTTGTTAGTCAAAAAATTTACAGCTTGAATTCGGCGGTTAAATTGCCCACCCCAAACGGGCTTTCATATGACAAAATATCAGCTTGATGGTTTATTTTTTCCAGCACTCCCAGAAAAATTAAAAGCGCGCTCATTTCATTAAAGCCGGCGCCGGCCGCCTGTTCCGGGTTTGTTTCTGATGTTTCCCTGTATTTTTTTTCTTTAATAAAATCAATTATTTTTTGGTCGAATTTTTTCGCTTTCGGCGAGTATCCGTCGGGGGAATTTTTACTAAGCTTGTTTGAAGTTTCAATAGAGGCGACTAAAGCTATTCTTTTTTTGCTATTAATTATAATTTCCGCCAGCTCCTGCCCGAATTTAAAATGCTCCCCGAAAGAAAGCCCCGAGGGATTTAAGGGAACTACGCCCGCATTTTTTTTATGAGCGCATAAAAAATTAAGGGGAACTAAGCAGCGGTACCCAAGCTCTTCGGCCGTTACCAGCTTAAGCGAATTCCTATCCCGCAAATTATCTTTAACCTCAGCTATTAAATAATCATCGCCGTGGTAGTTTGGCTTTATGGAAAAATCTCCGAATTCATGGAAGCCCCCTCTATAGTTAGGGGAAAAATTTATAGTGAAATATTCTTCAGCCGGCGGGTTATCGGGAGTTATAATAACAGCATCATCAATCATCGCCGAATAAAAATTTTCCTCCAGCTTTCGCAGGGCGTTGTTCGTTTTTTCCAGTTTTTTTGCATTCTCTTTCCCGATAGCCGGAATAAGCAGGGGAGAATGGGGAGTAATAGCCGCAAAGTTCAACATATATAAATTTTTAATTATTCTAAATTATTCTAAAAATTTACAATGACCAATTTCCAATGACCATTCAATTTCCAAATCCCAATTTTCAATTGGTCATTTGGTATTGGTCATTTACTAGGTTAATTAGACTAATTAGGCATTTAAGAAATTTTATTTTTGTAATGACTCTTTCGTAATAACTTCACCTAAGTCATATAAAGCCAATACCCTGGAATGCACCTCCATTATATTTTCCCATTTATAGCCCAAGCTTTCAAAAACCTCACCCGAAGCAATCGGGCGTTTTATTCCATTGGAAATTACATATACTGCCGGCGCCACATTTGTTTTTAATAAGTACCCGTCCTCAAATTTAACCGGCTCTATTTTTTCATATTTTGCCAGTTCTTCGGCGGTCGCTTTTATGACGGAATAATTCTTGAATTTGGTTTTTAAGAATATAGGGTCAATCAAGGGCGCTTTAGTTCCGTTAATCGCGAAATAGACTCCGCCGCTATTAGGGTCCCGGAGCAGGGCGCCCGCAGGATATGCGTCTTCCGCGGTTATCGGAGCGCTGTCTTTATAATAAGTTAAGTCCTGCGAGCTGGCATCCTCAACCTCTTCCGGATTAAAGCCAAGGGTGCGGAAAACTTCAGGGCTGGCTATTTTTCTTTTATTGTCATTAACCAATAAATACATATCGCCTTGAGGCGAGCGGACGATTGAGTATTGGGCGAATTTTATCGGGTCGCCCTTTGCATATCCGTCAAGATCGGCTTTTTTAACGGTAATAATTTTATTTTGGTCATAACGGGAGGTGAGCGCTCCCTTGCTTAAAAAAGGCCTCTTTTTTCCGTCCTGGATAATCCAGACGCCCGGTTCGCCCTCAACCTGCACTAAGGAACCCTCAATTAAAATTCGGGTAAAGTATTGGTTCCATAACTTCCAAAAATTATAGTTGCCGTTATAGACATGCGGAGTATAGTTATATAAAGCGGCAGTCGCTTTATTAACCGGCGTTACAGTTATATCTTGTTTGTTATTTATAGTGTCATAAGGATTGGAAAAAGTATAAGTCTGGCCGGCCTGGTATTTAAAGTTTTGCGGATTAACCATATATTCGTAAAATTGCAGCGAAGCCGAGTTGACCTGTTTCCCGAACCCCTTCCAGCGCTCATTGCATCCGCCTCCGTCCGGACAGCCATATCCAACCGCCCAGTCAATCCTGCTTTGGCTGGGATTTTTTTCGTCAATCAAACTTTGTTCTTTTTGCAGCAGAACTAGTAAAAATTGCGGGTTGATGGAAATCGGCTGGCATTTTAATTTTTGCTCTGCCAAAGTTGGATTTTCACTCATTGTTACTCCGTCGCAGTCATAGTTATTAGCCGCAGCGTTATAAATTATTTCAGCTGCTTTTTTATTATTGCCATAATAATCAATTGCGCTGTAATTAGCGATATAGCCGCCCTTATCCGTTAAAAAGTTTTGGATGTCAGCTAAACTCATAGTATTTTTATCCAGGATTTCATTGTCCGAGATAATATAATTCGGGTTGAATTCCGCAGCTAGCGCGGGTGTTGCCAGCATTATCGCCATAAGAGATGATACCGTGATTTTTTTAAGCATAAAAAAACATTAAGTAATTAATTTCTATCTAATTATACCATAATATTATATACAATATTACAATTTTTATCCACTAGTTTTTATAATATTTACGGTTGCCTCGTTTTTTTATTTAGCTTATGCACAAATATAAATAAAACAGCCATGCAAGTCCTTTATCATGTTAAAAATATTCAAATATTAGCCAATAGTTTACCTCTTGCCATTTTTTACGTTTTGTTTTATAGTTATTCACAATGTTTAAAACTAACCAATAATTATGGACATTTCCAACAACAGCCAATTAATTACCAAAGAGGGCATGGAAAAGTTAAAACAAGAGCTTAACCATTTACGAAACGTCCGCCGGCATGAGATCGCTGAGAGGATTGAGCGCGCTAAGGAACTGGGTGATTTAAGTGAAAATGCCGAATACTCCGAAGCAAAAGACGAGCAGGCATTTAATGAGGGCCGTATTTTGGAAATAGAAGGAATGCTTAAAAAATTAACCGTAGTAGAGAGCGCCGGAGGAAGTAATGTAGATCTGGGAAGCAGGGTAACCGTAGAATGCGGGGGGAAAGAAAAAGAATTTACAATAGTTAGCTTTAACGAAGTTGACCCGGAAAATAATAAAATATCAAATGAATCTCCGATAGGACAGGCATTACTTGGCAAGAAGGTGGGGGAAGATGCGGTTGTAAATTTGCCCAGCGGAAAGGCAAGGTATAGAATATTAAAAGTATCATAAAGAATCCGATAAAATATATAGAAAATTCAACATATAGAAAAGCCCCCCAAGCGGGGCTTTTTTTAAAAGCAGTATTTTTATTTAAAGAATAGAGTTAATATTCAGAGCAGCAAAGGCACTGAATTATTTTCGAAGAAGATTGGGAAAATTCGTCGCACGTTCCAATGGCGTATGAGAATTTATAATCTCCAGCAATACCTGACCTAGTTTCAATTAATCCTAAAGTACATGTTCTCCCTATATTAGCGCATATTTTTGAACAGCTTTTTTCAGCAGCAGTTCCAGCTGGTATGCACTTATTCAGCATATTTAAAACATCGGCATCGGTCGTTTTAGAATTCAACAAATTATCGATCTTCTCTTTAGCGTAAGTTCTGTCAGCGATAAAAACTTCGCGATCCTCATAAAGTTTGGTAAGTTTATTAACTATAAAAGCAGATATTATTGCCGAGGTTATAACCGCGATTGCAAAAACAATACCTATAATTATCCAAGTTTGTTTTTGTTCCATAAAATTAATAAATTTTAATAATTTTTTTCTGGAATAAATTTAGAGATAACCCAGAGGATCAATCCTAGAATAAAAGGTGGGAAATAAATTACAGCGGCAAAGGCCGTGCTTATGTAAGTGCAAAAGAGGACATTTCCTTCTTGATAAGGGCCGGCGCAGTTTATCACCGCCCAGACCAAGGAGATTGCTAAAAATAAGATAAATATTACTGCCCCGATAATCATTAAAATTCTGCCAATAAAATTCATTTTTCTTTTTGAGTTATTTTTAGCCCCGCTTACCCAGCGAAAAAAAGCGCCCGCTAAAAACCAAAATAACCCACCCAATATAAAAGCGGGGAAACTAAAGGCATGAAAATCAACGTAGGGCGAGCCGAAAGGAATGCTAAAAATCCAAAGGGTCCCGGCCATTAATAATCCGACATTTTCCAAAGTGGTTTTTTCTAAAAAGAAGCCAACCGGTGTGATTATGACGTAAATAACAGCAAAAATAATGCCCCATTTAATTATATTATTCATTGTTTTTTTGTTTTAAATCTCAAGTATTAAATATCAGTTTTAAAATTAAATCCATTTTTTCCATTTGAAAAATCCCAGCATTGCCATGCAGCCACCCAGCATAATAATCACAATTATCCAAAAATCATGGGGGTTATCAACAAAAGGCATGCTGTTCATTGTATTCATTCCGAAGACGGCGGCGAGCAGGGTAAGGGGGAAGACGATAACCGAAAAAATAGTCAAAGTTTTCATAACATCATTCATGCGATAGTTCATAATAGATTCATTACTGGCATATAACGCTTCAATCATCTCTTTACGATTTTCAATCATGTTTATTAAGTCTTTGCTTTTTTCTACGACCGAAGTATAAGGAGTGCGTTTATCAATAATTCCGGCCTCTGGGGCAAGTTTTTTAAATTTTTCCAGGATATTTTGATAATTTTTAGTGATTGTCCTAATATTTATCGCGCTGCGCCGGAGATTTAGTAAACTGGCGATCGCTTTTTTACTTTCCCAGGCAAAAATTAAATCTTCTATTTCGTCGGTTTCTTTACTGATATAGTCCAATAAATCAAAGCCGTCATCCAGCAGAGCGTCTATTATTTTATAGAATAAATCTACTGATGAATCTATATTATGTGTATTTTTTCCGTTATTTTTTTCATAGTCAGCAAACATTTTTTTCAAAGCGGGAATTTTTCCTTCATGGAGCATCACTATATAATCTTTGCCGGCAAAAAAATCAATTTCCGTGCTGTTTATCGTTTGTTCCTCTTTATTAAAATAAGGGAAGCGCAGAGCGATGAATAAATAATTTTTCCCCGCGTTTATTTTAACGTGGAAATTTACAATACTTACATGGGCGTCGCGCAAATCATTTGGACTGAAGTTGTATTTTTTGCGCAAATAATCTATCTCCGCGCCCTGGGCGTTAACAATATTAAGCCAGCTTATTTTTTTGTTGCGCAGGCCTTTTATATTTAAAGTTTGTATCTTGCTCATGGCTATATAATTATTTTTTATTCAAATTACATACAAATATACAAATGCCTTTATAGAGGCGTAATAAAATATTAATATTTATTTTGCCTTATATATGATTTGTATATTTGTAAAAAATTTGTAATTTGTAGGTGTTTATATTATATCACATTTTTTTTATTTATGATATACTTTAGTCATAAAGTCAAAAGTCATCAAGTCCATAAAGTAACAGACTTTCGACTTTATAGACTTTTAGACTAATTACTATGGCCGAAAATAATCCGACAACTGAAAAAATAAATCCGCGAATTGAATCAATGCCGGCAGAGCGGGGCGTAGCGGGGCGAAGTACGGAAAATATTGATTTTAAAAATTTGGATAAAAAAGCGGAAGCGGAAAGAAAAGCCAAGGAAAAAGCGGAACAGGCGATAAAAGCCGCGCCAGACGGAGGTTACGCGTCCTCAAAATCAATTACAGTGAAAGAGGTGGAAGAGATTTTAAGCGGCGGCTTGGAAGATATTTTTGCGCAAATGCCACCGGCAGTCCAGCAAGAATTTAAAAGCGGGGGAGAGGCAACTGCTAAAAAAATACACGCTTTACTGCAGCAGCCGAAAATTAAAATAAAAAAAATAGCAAAGCTTATTATGGACTGGTTAAAAATAATACCAGGCGTTAATAAGTTTTTTTTAGAGCAGGAGAGTAAGATAAAGACGGATAGCATCCTTCGACTTAGATGAAGACAATAAAAACGTATGAATTATATTGTTTAATTATTTTCGTAAAATTGTTAATTTAGCAATTAGTTAGCGAAGCTAACGATAACAATTTAACAATTTATTAATGCTTGATTACACATACTTAAACATACTTATTTCAATAGCTTTAGTTTTAGCAACTGTCGTCTTTTTTTTATTGTTTTTACAGGTTGTAAGGCGGGTTCTGCGGGCGCTGGCGGGGAAATTAAACGCTTACCATAAGGATATTTTATCGGTAAGGGTGCCGAAAGAAAGCCCGCGCGACCTTGATAAAGAGGAAACCGTGCAGGCTTTGCAGGAAGATATTGCTGTCGGCGAAAGCATGTTTTCCATGATCGGCGGAATGAAGGCGAACCCCAAAGGATTTAAATCATGGCTGCTGGGCGCGCACAATGATTTTTCTTTTGAAATAGTGGCATATAATAAGCTGATTTCTTTTTATGTGACTGCGCCGAGAAATATGCGCCGGCTGCTTGAGCAGGAAATTTACGCCCGTTATCCGGAGGCAGCCATTGAAGATGCTGTTGATTATAATATTTTTACCTCCGCGAGCAAACCGAAGGCGGCTTCTTTAAAATTGAAGCGGAGCAATATGTTTCCCATCAGGACATATAAGAATATGGATGTCGACCCGATGGACTCCATTATAAACGCGATGGCGAAATTAAGGGAGGGCGAGGGGGCGGCCGTGCAGATTATAGTGAAGTCAGCCCACCGCTCCTGGCGGTCGCGGGCGCATCGTATTCTGAAAGAGGTGCGCAAGGGGAAAACGCTGACCGAGGCGATAAAGATGTCCGGCTACAGCCGGATATTCAGCGGGGCTTCAAAAGCGGGCAATGTATTAATGCAGAAAGAAAAAGGCCAGGCGGAAAATATCCAGCATATGACGCAAGCCGAGGAAGATGGATTAAAGGCAATTGAAGAAAAAATGTCTAAAGCCGGGCTGGACGTGAATATAAAAATAGTCGTTTCCTCCGACAACGAGGGCCAGTCGCAGGTTTATCTTGATAATATTATTGATTCTTTCAACCAGTATTCAATTTTTAGCTATGGGAACAGCTTTAAAAAAACGGGAAAATTAAACAGCCGGGCTTTAATAAGCGAGTTTATTTTCCGCCGCTTTAATGAAAAAAATAAAATGGTTTTAAATACCGAAGAGCTGGCAAGTATTTTTCATTTTCCTTTGCCGGAAAATGATGTTCCCAATATCAGCTGGCTGACTGCTAAAAAAGCGTCAGCCCCGGCTGATACGCCGACTGAAGGATTATATTTAGGTGAGAATATTTTTCGCGGAATAACCAAGCTGATAAATATAAAGCGGGATGACCGCCGCCGGCATACCTATATAATCGGCAAGTCCGGAACCGGAAAATCAAATTTAATCGCCTTAATGGCGCGCCAGGATATAAAGAATGGAGAAGGAGTCTGCGTTATAGACCCGCATGGCGATTTAATAGATGATGTGATGGCGGGAATACCGAAAGAACGGGCAGAAGACGTTATTTATTTTTCGCCGGCTGACCTTAAAAGGCCGATAGGGCTTAATTTATTGGAATACGATGAGCGCTATCCGGAGCAGAAAACCTTTGTTATTAATGAAATGATAAAAATATTTGATAAGCTGTATGACCTTAGGGCGACAGGCGGGCCTATTTTTGAGCAGTATATGCGCAATGCCATGCTTTTAATCATGGATGATCCGGCCAGCGGCTCCACTTTAATGGAAATTTCTAGAGTTTTATCAGACGCGGATTTCCGCAAAATGAAGATTAAAAAATGCAAAGACCCGACCGTTGTGTCTTTTTGGGAAAAAGAAGCGGAAAAAGCGGGCGGGGAAGCGGCGCTTGCCAATGTCGTGCCCTACATTACCTCAAAATTAACCAGTTTTGTTTCAAACGCGACCATGCGCCCGATTATCGGCCAGCAGAAAAGTTCGTTTAATCTGCGGGATATTATGAACCAGCGGAAAATTTTGCTTTTAAATTTATCCAAAGGCCAAATAGGGGAGATGAACGCGCATTTATTGGGTATGGTTTTAGTCGGCAAAATTTTAGTTAACGCCTTGTCGCGGACAGATATGGAAAGAGAAAAACGGAATGATTTTTATTTATACATTGATGAGTTCCAGAATTTTACCACTGATTCAATAAGTATAATTTTATCCGAAGCGCGGAAATATAATTTGAATTTAATAATGGCGCACCAATATCTGGGACAGCTTGTGCAGAATAACGATACTTCTATTAAAGACGCTGTCTTCGGTAATGTTGGAACCTGGGTACTTTTTAAAATCGGTTCCGAGGACGCGGAGACAATGGTTAAGGAATTTACACCGGTATTTAATGAGTTTGACCTTATCAACATTGAAAAGTACCACGCCTATGTTAAACTGTTAATTGATAATACAACTTCAAGGCCTTTCAGTATGGCGATTCCGCGCCTGCCGGACGGCAACCCTGTTTTAGCGCAGAAAATAAAGGAATTATCAAGGTTAAAATATGGAAGAGATAGGAATATTGTTGAGGCGGAGATAATGAGACGGACGTCAACGAGTAACCAGTAAACAGTAATTAGTAACTAGTTACTAATTACTGTTTACGGAATAAAAAAATTCGGACGGAGAAACCGTTTAATCATTTAATAATTTATATTTATGTTTAATAATCAAAGAAAAAACAGAAGAATAAAGTTAGCTGTTATTATAGTAATTATAATATCCGCCTCATTTTACGGCGGAATAATATTCAGCAAAAAGACGGAAATAGACGACTGGCTGATTAATAATGAAACTGTTTTTTTAGGCAAAGTTTTAAACAAATATGAAATAAAAAAGAGCGAGAACGCGGCGCGGGACGTTGACTTTTCTTTGTTTTGGGAGGTTTGGGACGCGATAAAAGACAAATATGTTGATGCGGATAAATTAAAAGAGAAAGAAATGTTTTACGGCGCTTTGCGGGGGTTAGTTGATTCTACCGGCGATCCTTATTCCGTTTTTATGAATCCGGTTATTTCCAAAGATTTTGCCGATGATTTAAAGGGTACTTTTGAGGGAATCGGGGCGGAAATCGGAATTAAAGGAAATGTTTTAACTGTTATTGCTCCTTTAACCGATATGCCGGCCAAGAAAGCGGGACTCCGCTCGGGCGACCAGGTATTGGCGATAGGCGGAGAAAGCACCGGCGGAATTTCCCTTGACGAAGCGGTTAATAAAATACGCGGTCCCAAGGGGACTGATGTAACCCTGACGATTTGGCGGGATAGTTTTGATGAACCGCAGGATTTTGTTATTACCCGCGAAAAGATTATGGTTAAAAGCGTTAAATGGGAGATAAATAATGACGATATAATGATTATAGAGATATCGCATTTTAACAGCGATACTGAAGAGCTGTTCGACCAGGCGGTCCGGGAGACAATAAAAGAAAATCCCAAGGGCGTAATTTTAGACCTGCGGAACGACCCGGGCGGATATTTAAATACAGCGATTGAGGTTGCCAGCGAATGGATTGAAGAGGGGCCGATAGTAATAGAAAAATTTTCGGAAGAAAATAAAAATGAATATTTAGCCCGCGGCCGCGCTCGGTTAAAAGATTATCCGACGGTAGTTTTGGTAAATCAGGGTTCGGCTTCGGCCTCTGAAATTGTCGCCGGGGCTTTGAAGGACTATAAATTAGCGACTATTGTCGGCATGACCACTTTCGGCAAAGGTTCGGTCCAGGAAATGGTTAATTTCAGCGACGGCTCATCCGTGAAAATAACAGTCGCCAAATGGCTTACGCCCGAAGGCGTTAATATCAGCGAGGAAGGGATTAAGCCGGATGAAGAAGTTAATTTAACAATAGAGGATTATAATGCAAATAAAGATCCGCAGATGGAGAAGGCAATTGAGATATTACATGAGGAATAACAAATTATAAATAATGAATAAAATTTCTGATCACTCTAATTAACTTGATAAATGACCAATTGCCAATGTCCAATTTCCAATCAATAACCAATATCTAATGGCCAATCGAAATTGGGGTTTGGAAATTGAATGGTCATTGAAAATTGGTCATTGGCAATTTTTATAATAATTAAGTTAATTAGAAATTTAATATTTTATGCCAAAACAAACATCTAAGGAGAAAACACAAACTAAATTCATCTTCGTCATCGGCGGAGTAATGTCATCAGTCGGCAAAGGAGTGGCGGCCGCGTCTATCGGAAAAATTTTACAATCCAAGGGATATAAAGTAGCCAACATTAAGTGCGATATGTATGTTAATATTGACGCCGGTACAATCCGGCCGGCCGAGCACGGCGAAGTGTTTGTTGGCGAGGATGGCGTTGAAGCTGACCAAGATTTAGGCAACTACGAACGTTTCACTAACGAAATATGCACTCGCGATAATTATATCACCACAGGGCAAGTTTATCAGGAAGTTATTAGACGAGAAAGAAATTTAGAGTACGGCGGGGAGGATGTTGAAGTCGTGCCGGATATTCCTAACGAAATTATCCGCCGCATTAAAATTTGCCAGCAAAAAAATAAATCGGAAATTACCATCATAGAACTGGGCGGCACGGTTGGCGAGTACCAAGTGCTGCTTTTCTTAGAGGCGGTGAGAATGATGAAAATGAAAAATCCTAATGATGTTTATTCTATTATGGTTAGTTATTTACCAACCCCCGGTCTTCTGGGAGAACAGAAATCAAAACCAACCCAATACGCCATCAGAACTTTAAATTCAGCGGGGATTAATCCGGACTTTATATTGTGCCGAGCAGACAAGCCGGTGACGGATGATATTAAGCGCACCATTAGCACGGTCTGCAGTCTTCCGAAAGAAAGAATAATTTCCGCGCCGGATGTATATTCAATTTATGATATTCCGGTTAATTTTGAAAAGGAAAATTTTGGCGAGGTGGTTTTAAAATCCATAGGCCTGCCGGTGCGCAGAAAGAATATGCAGGATTGGGTGGCTTTTTCCCAGAAGATCAAAAAAATAAATCGAGAGGTAAAAATCGGCATTGTGGGAAAATATTTTAATTTTAAATCTTGCCGCGACACTTATATTTCCGTCATTGAATCAATAAACCATGCCAGCTGGCACCACAACGTAAAACCTAATATATTATGGCTGGACGCGGAAGATTACGAAAAAAATTCGGGAAAACTGAAAGAATTGGATAAGGTGGACGGAATTATCGTGCCGGGCGGTTTTGGAGCCCGCGGGACAGAGGGAATGATTAGGGCGGCTAATTACGCTCGTGAGAATAATATACCGTACTTTGGCTTATGTTTAGGAATGCAAATACTAACCATTGCATTTGCTCGATACGCTTTAAAAACTAAAGATGCCGGCTCTACCGAATTACAGCCAAAAACAAAAAATCCGGTAATAGCGACTATGGCAGAACAGGAAAAAAATATTGCGGATAAAAATTACGGCGGTACGATGCGACTAGGCGCGTATCCGGCGAAATTAATGAGAGACTCAATAAGTTATAAAGCATATAAAACAGAAAATATTAGTGAACGCCATCGCCATCGTTATGAATTTAATAATAATTATCGCCAGAAACTTTCAGATAGCGGCTTACGAATAGCCGGCGTAAATCCTAAACGAGATTTAGTGGAAATTGTAGAGGTGGAAAATCATCCATGGATGGTTGGCGTGCAATTTCATCCTGAATTTAATTCTCGGCCGTTAGTTCCGCATCCTTTATTTCTAGATTTTATTAGGGTTTGTTCCAGTCGTAAGTCCTAAGTTTTAAGCCATAAGTTTAAGTTGTTAAAATTTTACGCAGAATTAAATTTGTGTTATAATTATTTTACTATATTATGCCGAAAAAAGAGAAAGAGAAAAATAAAATAACACTTGAGAAATTAGCCGTCATAATGGCGGATGGTTTTAATAAAATAAAAAAAGAAATAGATAAGCGTTTTAAACAGGTTGATAAAGACATGGCGAGCGGCTTCGCGCAAGCCAAAAAAGAAAGAGAAGACGGCTTCGCGCAAGCCAAAAAAGAAAGAGAAGACGGCTTCGCGCAAGCCAAAAAAGAAAGAGAAGACGGCTTCGCGCAAGCCAAGAAAGAAAGAATAGGAATAGCCAAAAGCGCTAAAGAAGATAACGAAAGCTTAGCCGTCATGGTTCGGCAGGGATTTGATGAAGTTAATGATCGGATTACTCTTTTAGAACGCGCCCAGCAAGAAACTAACGATCGGCTAGAGGTTGCTAAAGGTGAACGTGAGGAAATAAAATTGAGATTAACTAGTGTTGCCCATCGTTTTGAATTTAATTTTTTGGAAAAAAGAGTACAAAAAGTTGAAGATATTGTATTACAAAAGCAGAAGAAAAAATAGTTTTTTTACACATATCCCCATGCTAACCAAATTATTAAAATCAACAATCTACATCATAGCGCTCGCGGCCATTAGCGCCGGAGGCGCTATTTTAATGCACTCGGTATTTGCTTATACCGGTCCCAGCGCCGAA
The DNA here is from genome assembly GCA_041652935.1 of Patescibacteria group bacterium. Lineage (GTDB taxonomy): Bacteria > Patescibacteriota > Patescibacteriia > Patescibacteriales > XYC2-FULL-47-12 > JBAZGH01. The sequence continues at coordinate 15,930 of JBAZGH010000023.1, forward strand.
CCGCCGGACGAAAATGTCAGTGTTATCTCAACCAGCGGCTGGACAACCAGCGGTACTGATGTATTTTTATCAACCTTAACCGATTACGTGGGAATAGGGACTAATGACCCGAATAAGCAACTGCATCTTAAAACCGCCTCCGGGAACGCGGAACTGGATATCCAGTCCGGCTCTCAGAACTACTGGGCCGTATATCAAGATGAAACTACCGAACAGCTTAGATTCTGGAACTCTGATTTTGCCGGTAATATTGGTCCGGGAGTCGGCAATGTCTTTGTTATAGATAATGACGGCACAGTTCTTGTCAAAACCCCGGTTGACGGCGACTCGGACAACACAGTCGCTACCAAGGGATATGTGGATGCGGCGGCCGGTGGCGGAGGGGATGCGACTTTGGCAAATCAGGAGGCGATTATGGGAAGCAGTTTTAATACGGCTGATGATTCTTTAAAATCTATCAGCGATAAAGTTGACTCCATCGGCGCTGATACGGGAGGATTGCAATGGGCTGGTTATACAGGTGCGTTTACGGGCGAACTGGGCGGAGTAAAAGGAATGAACGCAAAATGCCAAGCTTCATATTCAGGAAGCCATGCTTGCACCTGGGACGAAATTATTAAACTCGGCACTAGTTATCCTTGGACTAGCTATGCGTGGGTAGTGGATGGTTCATACAGTATATATAAAGATGGTTCAGCGGTATT
>JBAZGH010000024.1:0-15093 GCA_041652935.1 Patescibacteria group bacterium
GATTAATTCAGTTAACTGCTTAAGCCGGTTGTTTCTGGAGATAACCCGGCGGTATAAATCATTTAAATCAGAAGTTGCGAAACGGCCCCCATCAAGCGGAACCATCGGCCGTAAATCCGGGGGAATAACCGGAACAACCGTTAAAATCATCCACTCCGGACGAAGGTTATTCATTTCCAAACTCTTAAAAATTTTCAGCCGGCGGGATAATTTATCCCGCTTTGAATCAATTACGTCCTCCAGTTGCTTTTCAATATCTTTAATTGTTTTTTTCAAATCCAGCCTTTTTAATAATTTTAAAATTGCCTCCGCCCCGATGCCGGCTTCAAATATATGGCCGTATTTTAAAGCCAGATTCTGGTAGCTGTGCTCTGAAATTATCGCCATCGGTTTTACTTCTTTTAACTCATCTTGGGCTATTTTAAAGGCCTCGTCTAATTTTAATTCTTTTTCTTCCCTTATTTTTTCCAGCTGTTCCAGCTCTTGTTCTTTGTTGCCGGACCCGGTTAACTCTGATTTCTTCTTTTTAAATTCAGTTTCTATCTGTTTTTTTTTATTTTTAAATTCCTGTTTAATCTGCTCCATGGTCGCCTGCTTTAATTCTTCATCAACATCGGTGATCACAAAGTTGGCAAAATAAACAACCTTCTCCATAGCTGTCGCCGGCAGATCAAGAATTAGGCCGATTTTTGAAGAAATACCCCGCAAAAACCAAATATGGGTAACCGGGGACTGAAGAGTAATATGCCCCATGCGCTCGCGCCTAACAATACTGCGAGTAACCTCTACTCCGCATTTATCGCAGATAATTCCTTTATAGCGGATTTTTTTATACTTGCCGCAATAACACTCCCAATCTTTTGACGGACCGAATATTTTTTCACAAAACAAACCGTCCTTTTCCGGCTTTTGTGTTCGGTAATTAACTGTTTCCGGGCGGATAATTTCTCCGTGAGACCATGACAAAATATCTTCCGGGGACGCTAATTTTAATTTTATCGCCTCAAAATCAGTTGTTTTTATTGGATTAAGCATAGTATATTAGTTAACTAGTTACTTAGTTAAATAGTTATTTAATTTTCTTTTCATCTTCATGGTCGTCGTTATTGCTTTCTTTTTCCTTGTTCTTTGTCACTTGCGCCTTATCTATAATTTCCGCCTCTTCCACATTTTGGCCTTCATCATCTTCCTCGCACTGCTTATTGCCTATCAATTCCACATCCAGCCCCAGTCCCTTAATTTCGCGGACCAAAACATTAAAGGATTCCGGCACGTTTTGTTTCCTTATTTCCTCGCCTTTAATTATGGCCTCGTAAGCTTTAGAGCGTCCGGGAACATCATCGGATTTAATCGTTAATATTTCCTGCAGCGTATGGGCGGCGCCGTAGGCCTCAAGAGCCCAAACTTCCATTTCTCCAAACCTTTGCCCGCCGAACTGGGCTTTTCCTCCCAATGGCTGCTGGGTAATCAAAGAATAAGGCCCGATTGAACGTTGGTGCATTTTATCTTCAACTAAATGGTTCAGCTTTAACATATATTTATACCCGACTGTTGCCGTCTTATCAAATGGCTCGCCGGTTTTGCCGTTATATAACTGGACTTTGCCGTCTTCAGGAAATCCGGCCCTCCTTAACTCCCCCTTAATTTCTTCTTCGGTTATGCCGTTAAGGGGAGGGGTGGCTACTTTATAGCCAAGCTTTTGCGCTGCCAATCCTAGATGGGTTTCAAGTAATTGGCCCAGATTCATACGGGAAACGACGCCCAACGGGGATAAAATTATATCAATCGGAGTGCCATCGGCTAAATGAGGCATATCCTCAATCGGAACAATCCGGGAAACAACGCCTTTGTTGCCGTGCCTTCCTGCCATTTTGTCTCCAACTTGTATCTTGCGCAAATTAGCAATAGTCACCTGTATAGACTGGATAACGCCAGCCGGTAATTTATCGCCGTCTTCCCTAGAAAATATCTTTACATTCACTACCTTGCCATGTTCTCCATGCTCCAAGTATAGCGAACTGTCGCGGATATCCTTGGCTTTATCTCCGAATATAGCCCTTAGAAGCTTTTCTTCGGCGGAAAGCTCGGTTTCTCCTTTAGGGGTTATTTTTCCCACTAAGATATCGCCCGAGGAAACCTCTGCGCCTACGCGAATAATTCCGGTCTCATCCAAATCTTTCAACCGCTCGCTGGAAATATTCGGGATGTCTCGAGTGACAACTTCCGGCCCGAGTTTAGTGTCGCGCACGTCAATTGTGTAGTCTTCAATATGAATAGAGGAATAAAAGTCATCTTGAACCAGATGCTCTGAAATGATTATCGCGTCCTCAAAATTATATCCTTCCCAGTTCATGAAAGCGACTAAAACATTGCGCCCGATAGCTAATTCACCATTTTCAATGGCTGCGCCGTCGGAAATGACATCGCCCTTCTTAACTTTATCGCCCTTGCTTATTGTCGGATGCTGGTTAATGCAGGTCGAATGGTTGGAGCGGACGAATTTATTTAAAAGATATGTGTCTGTCTGGCCGTCTTTTGCCTTAACTTCTATCCTGTTGCCCTCAACCAATTCGACTGTTCCGTCATTTTCGGCAATAGCGACGTGTCCGGAGTCTATCGCCGCCCTTTTTTCCATTCCGGTCCCGACTATCGGCGCCACCGGTTTAATTAAAGGCACGGCCTGCCGTTGCATGTTTGTTCCCATTAAAGCCCTGATTCCGTCATCATGCTCTAAAAACGGAATGCAGGAAGTAGCAATGGAAACAATCTGGTTTGAAGACACTTCAATAAAATCAACTTTTTCGACATGCTCGATAGACGGCTCGCCGTATTTCCTGGCCTCAACTTTTTCAACTAAAAAATAGCCGTTATCATCGGTCGGCACAGTATAAAAAGTAGTTATGTATTTTTCTTCCTCAAAAGCGTCAAGATAAACTACCTCATCAGTTACGACCGGCTTAATCGGAATAGTGATATGCCCTAATTTTTCCAATTTCTTAGCTAAATTATCATCTATCTTTTCTCCCGCTCTAGCAACAAGCTCCCCTTTCTTGCCCTCTCCGCTAGCTTCAAAAACATCTTCCCTTAAAATTTTATCTTTGGTTATCTTGGGATCATTTTCAATATCATGCAAAACTTTTCGGTAAGGCGCTTCTAAAAATCCGTATTTATTAAGTTTGGAAAAGCTGGCCATATGGCCGACTAGGCCTATATTGGGTCCTTCGGGAGTGGCGATAGGGCAAATACGGCTGTAATGGGTAGTGTGCACGTCGCGGACTTCAAAGCCGGCCCGTTCACGGGTTAAACCGCCGGGTCCCATAGCCGATAGGCGGCGCTTATGCTCAAGCTCGGCCAGCGGATTAGTCTGGTCCATAAACTGGGACAGCTGGGAGGACATAAAAAACTCTTTTACCACGCCTATAACTGGCCGGGCGTTGATAAGCTTGTTGGGAGTTATTTCAAGCACATCTATGGTGCTCATCCTATCCTTGATTATGCGCTCCATGCGCGACAATCCTAATCTGAATTTATTTTGGATCAATTCTCCGACTGCCCGAATGCGGCGGTTGCCTAGATGGTCGATGTCATCCTCTTTTCCCTGAGTAATATTCAATTTAATAACCTCCTTAATAATAGCTATTAAATCCTCGCGGCGAAAAACCCTAGTTTCTTTATTTATTGGAATATCAAAATTGAAGCGCTTGTTTAATTTATAGCGGCCGACTCGGTCGAAGTCATAACGGTCAAACCGAAAAAACATTGAGTATATTAAATTGCGGGCGTTGTCTACAGTCGCTAAATCTCCCGGCCTTATCCTCTTATACACCTCCTTCAATCCCTCGGCTTCGTTTTTAGCGACATCTTTATTTATAGTCGCCTCAATATAGCTGATATCAGACTCCCGCTCAACATCTTTGAACATTTCCTTCAGTTCAGTATCGGTTTCATAACCGAAAGCGCGCAACAACGAAGTAACCGCCACCTTTCTCTTGCGGTCTATCCTCACCCATAAAACATTGTTGCCGTCAGTTTCTATTTCCAGCCAGGCGCCGCGGTTAGGGATAATCTTCGCTCCATAATGCTTCCTCCCCTTAACCATTTCCGCGTTAAAAATTACGCCGGCAGAACGGATAAGCTGGGAAACTACCACCCTTTCAATTCCGTTGATTATAAAAGTCCCCCGTTTGGTCATTAGCGGCAAATCCCCCAAAAACACCTCTTGGCTGACAGATTTGTTTGTTTGCTTATTGTGCAACGTCGCCTTCACCCTAAGCGGAGCTTCGTAAGTTATATTTTTGGCCTTGCTTTCCAGCTCGGTAAATTTCGGTTCATCCAAATAATAATCCTCAAAAGATAACTCTAAATTTCTGCCGATAAAATCTTGGACCGGAGAAACCTCGTCAAATAAATCGCATATTCCTTCCTCTAAAAACCATTTATAGGAATCTTTTTGCACCTCTATTAAATCCGGCATTTCAGTCGCCATCGGCTTTTCGATAAAAAATTTCCTATCAATAATATTATTAGTTTTTGTAGGCATAATTTTATATAAAATAATATTTATTAATAATCTTTATGTTTTATGCTGGCCGGAACTATAATGTAAGTGCGGAGGTACAAAAAAATGCCTCATCCTTAAATTTAAGGCAGGCTTAGTATGATTTTATTTATTTTAGTCGGCGGGAAAAAAACACAGTGGAGATATAAACCCTGTTAAATATTTTGATATTGAGCGATGTTGTCATTTAACTGGGGTAAAGTATATGAAATGTTTTTAAATAAAAGACTTGTAAAAAACAAAAAACGGTCTTCTTAAGTTATTATTTTCCTAAAACCGTTTCTTTTTCAAAAAAATGCCCATTTTTTACTTTATATAACACAAAAAATATCCAGAATCCTTGTCTATAGTAAATCTATATTAACAATAAAAAAAATATTTGTCAAGGATTTTAAAAGTACTTTCCAAAAAAATGCAAATTTTATAGTTTTTTATTTTATATTAGTCAAAAAACCTTTTAAATAATGTCTATTTAAAAAAACTGGATTACATTATCCACAACCATAATCTGTGTAAAAAATTGATGTCAATAATATGCATCATTAAAAGCAGTTACCGTTATTAGTCATTATTCATTGGTCATTGGTCATTGGTTATTTGTTTAAGTGCTTCCCTTGCCATCTCTCTATCATCCGAGGGGATTGTTTTTCCTCCGGCCAGGCACATAATTTGCTCGCATCCCTTGCCGGTAATTATTACCATATCCCCTTCCTCCGCCATGCTTATCGCTTTTTTTATCGCCCCTTTCCTGTCCTGTATTTTAAATAAACTCTGTCCTGATCTTGCCGAAGAATCCTCGGTCTTGCCGGCTTTTTCCGCGCCGATGGCTATCTGGTCAATGATTATTTGCGGATCATCGTCATATGGGTCTTCGTTGGCAATTATTACTACATCATCGTTCTCTCCGGCAAGCTTGCCCAGTATCGGCCTCCGCGAAACATCCCTGCCCCCCCCGGCGGACCCAAGAACATGAATTATTCTGTTGTGCGGCATTTTTTTAATTATGTTATAAAATTTTCCCAGCGCGCCCGGTTCATGGGCAAACTCAACGATAACGGTAAAATTCTGCCCCTCATCAATTCGTTCAAATCTACCCGGGATTCCTTTTATACTTTCCATTGCCTTGCTTATGCTTTCCAAATCCAAATCTTGGGTCAAGCCAACGCAAATTGCCCCCAGCGCGTTATATGCCTGGAACTCCCCCATCAATTGCAAATTAAATTTTGTTTTCTCAACTTCAAAACTAATGCCGTTATCTTTACTTATGACATTCTTAGCAATTATTTTTTGCCATTGGTTATTTATTACTTGTTCCTTGCCTGCCCGCCCAACTGAAGGCATGGGAGGGTTACTTGTTACTTGATATTCGTACTTTTGCTCTGCCTTAAAATTCAAAAAATAACCGGCGTGCTCGTCGTCCCCGTTAGCGATGGTCGTCTTCTTTATCCTTTCGGAATGTATTTTTTTAATTTCATTTTTAACTTGTACTACTTGCTTTTTTTCATCAACATATTTTGATTTGCATTTCTCAAGATGGGCAAATAATTTTCCTTTGGCTTTTTTATAATTTTCAAAACTTCCATGCGACTGGATATGCTCCGGATATAAGCCGGTAAATATTAAAATATCATAATTTATAAAACGGTGGCGGAACTGCTCAATTCCCTCGGAGGTAGTTTCCACTATGGCGTATTGGCATTTGTTGCGCAGCATGCTGCGCAACATTTTCTGGGTGGCAAACCGCCCGGGCATTGTCATCCGTTTATCGTTCAACCATTCTTTATCTCTAATTTTCATTAATGCGGTTGAAGTATAGCCAACTTTAAAACCGGCGTTCTCCAGCATTTTAGCGGTTAAATGAGTAGTCGTTGTCTTTCCGGTTGTGCCGGTTACGCCGATAACAATTAATTTTTTTGATGGAAATCTATATATAAAAGCCGCCAGCCAGGCAAAAATAAAATGATAAGCCGGCTGAAGATTTTTAAATAATTTTTTCGGTATTATTTTTTTGATTAAATGCAATATATTCATAAAAATTTATGATTTTGACAATTCGCCCTATTTAGTATTATACTGCCTATAGACTTACTGAAGGGAGGCAGAACAATGTCTTACGCTATGCTCTTTCTTATGATATTTACGCTATTTTTTTTGCTTGGGGGAGTAACATGCTTCATTGTTGCCGGCTTGCTGCTGTTTTTCTTTTATCCAAACGCGATAGCTATCGCATCTGCCATCATGCTTATGTTGGTCGGGGCATTTTTTGTCTGGGAAGCCCATCGGTTTCGGGGATATTACAAAGAAGAAAAAAAGGATTTCGAGGAAGAAGAGGGAAAGGAAGAAGAAAACACAGCTGTCTATTAACATACCGTTCGTAGCAATTATGAACGGCTTTTTATTTAAAAAAAACTTTTATTCTTTTTAGCGCGGCATAAACAAAATACCATCCCCCGCTAAAAATTATATCAAACGCCCCGGGATAATTAATTTCTTTGCCTCCGAAACCTTTCTTAAATCTAGTTACTCCCGGCCATTTTTTTTCATCTATTCCATAAAAGTCATAATACTTATATCCTTCTTTTTTAGCAAGCTTAATCATCTCCCAATGCAATAGATAAGGCGCCATTACGTTTTTATTGTCATGGGTGGAAGCGCCGTGCAGATAAGTCGCTGTATCACCGTAAAACACAAAAATTCCGGCGGCTAAAATTTTATTTTCATATTCAGCCGCATATAATTTAACATTCATTTCCTGTTTGTCATCCTGAGCGAAGCGGAGCGGAGCCGAAGGATCTATTTGCAACATTTCACGGTAATACTCTTCACCATACCCCCGAAACCCATCTCGCTTAGTCGTCTCTTTCATTAATTTCCAAAAATCTTCAATATTTTGCGACTCCTTGATTTTCACGCCTTTCTTCTCCGCCAGCCGGATATTATATCTTGTCTTTTGGTGCATGTTCGCAAGCAATTCTTCTTCGTTATTATTTAAATCCAAGATAACTGTCCGACTCGGCTGCACATCATTGCTTCGCACAATTTCCAATTTCCAATTTCCAATTTCCAATCTTTCCTGAGGTTCTACTCTCAGAAAAATACTTCTTTCTTTTTTTGCTAACTCTTTTATTTTGTTTAAAAAATTACTGAAAACTGATGGCCGCAAACTGCAGACTGGGGCGTATAAATAACTCTTCCCTGCTGGCAAACTTTTCTTAATTAAAAGCACATCATCCACTCGGAACGTCTGTTGGCCGACTGATTTTTGAAACTCTTCCCATCCTTTAGATTGTAGAAATGAATTTTGCATAATTATTTTAATCTTTTTTTATTTTCGGGCGTTTGTAAAAAATTATCTTTTGTTGAAACTTTTTTGCCGCTTTTTTTCTCAAGATCAATCTTAGCTTTGCCGGCCACGCTTCCGCCTTCTTGCGCCGCCAGTTTATTTTTATTAAAACCCCGGGCGTCTTTGTTTTTGGCGATTTCGGCGGTTGAGGCCTCGCCAAGCATGGTGAAGATTAATTCCAAGTCATTCATATGATCCCGCAAATTTTCTCTTTTTAAGTTTTTGAATTTTTGGTATTGTCTGGGCGTCATACCAAAAGTCGCTTTGGAAATCTCGGCGGTTAAAATCCCATACTCTTGATTTTCCTTAACGCCTCGTTTTTTCCATTCGCCCGTCAAGGTTTCACGCACCTCAATGCCGCGCATTCTTTTTTCTATCCAAGCTTCAGAATATCCTTTGGCTTTGTAAATCGCTCGCGTTCTTTTAACGGCTAATTCCGGGTCTTCTATTTCTTTTATCCGTTCATAGCCGACTTTAGCCAGCCAACGCTTGAATGGCTCGGCATTGGGCGAGGGAATAGTTTGAATAATGCGGAAAACCGTTTCTGTATCAGCGCAGTCCGTTTCATAATATTTACCATCTTTAGCTATTAATTTCAGTTGTCCGATTTTTTCGGACACCTCAAAATATCCTTCCTTTATCAGCTTTTTTTTTAAATCATTCCAGTATTTTCTCGGCCTGTCCGTTCCGGTCAATGCCTCGATAATGTCTATTATAGAAAACCACCATTCGTTTTTATAAATCGTTTTACGAATTTCTTTCTTCCTAAAAATCGCTATTTTAGTTGATAATGTTTCTATGCTCATGTTTTTTGTTAAAAATTATGATGCAAAAAATGAGGTCGTCGCTATTCTATCAAGTTCACTGGAAATAAATCGTAGCTCCCGGGTCAATGGATTTTCCGGCCATTTTTTAAATAAAATTTATTTCGTATAACTCCGTTTGAACTAAGGACAATTATTCGCTTTTCTCCATCCCGCCGCCTCCGCCTCCGCTTCGGAACAAAAATATTTTTCTCCGTTGTCTAGATCAATTTTAGTGTTGGCGTACGACTGGCAGCCGGGAGAATGGTATATTTTTTCGCCTTGGCTGTTTATATTGCCTTTAATAGCACAGCTGGAATCCGCCGGCAGATCGCTGTTGGTTCCGCTGGCCGGAGTTTGCCGCTCCTGCTCTTTCTCACATACTCCGTCCGCCCAAAGGCCTAACTTATTTTCCCGGGCGTAGTTCTGTGCTTCTTTAAATTCCTGCTGGTAAATATACGGAACCTGATATGTATATTCGTACGCGTAGCCCTGCTTTATTATTTCCAAATTGTAAAATAATCCGTCTTCCCTAAAGACATATCTTAATAACCTACCGTATTTATCGCGCTCGTCCTGCGTCTCGTCTTTTTCCAAATACACTTTCTGGCCGCTTAATAATTCTTTTGCTTTGGCGCTCGCTTCTTTTCCAAAACATTCAACGGGCTTTCTTGGATCAACCGTCTCCGGCGTGTTAATCCCGATAAGCCGCAATCTTTCTATCTCATTATTTATATTTACATCAATCGTATCGCCGTCTACCACTTTCACTACTAAATAATATTGTCTTTTGTCATTCTGAGGAGCGACCAACGGGAGCGACGAAGAATCTAATTTCCTATTCATTTCCTCAACATTGTCCTCACTTACATCATTTTCAATGTTCAATATTGAATATTCAATATCATTTTCATTTTCCACGTCTTCCTGTTCACCATTCACTGTTTGCTGTTCACCGTTATATATCCTCTCCCCCAAAACATCTTGCTTATTTTCAACATTATGATTGACAAAAAACAGAATTCCGACGAAAAACACGGCTCCAAAAACTAAACTTAAATAAGATTTACTAGACATTATATATTCGTAATTCGTAATTCGTAATTCGTAATTCTTACTTTCCTATCCCTCGCAGCGCCGCCCTGATCCTTTCTCCGCTGTCTTTTATCTTTACATCCACATTCTTCAGCGCGTCGCGCGCCTGCTGGAGGCTGTATCCCAGCGCAATTAAAGCGTCTATTTCATCGCTGCTGGCGGACATTCCGTTTTGTCCGGCGCCGCTCTTTAACGGAGCCAGCCGATCAATTTTATTTTTCAATTCCAGCACTATTCTTTCCGCCGTCTTGGTCCCGATGCCGGATACTTTATTTAACAGTGACGGGTCGCCGGCCGCGATAGATTCTTTTATTTCTTCAACGCTTGCCATCGCCAGCACTCCCAGAGCGGACTTTGGCCCGACGCCGGAAATGGAAATTAATAATTTGAAAAATTCCAATTCGCTGAAATTTTTAAAGCCGTACAAGCTTTGCGCTGTTTCGGAAACATGGTGGTGGATATACAATTCTATCTCTTGCCCCGTCTGCAAATCGGCGTACATCCCGGCGCTGATAAAAATCTGATAGCCGATATCGCCCGCCTTCAATATTATATATCCCCTGCCTTTATTTAAAATTTTTCCCTGTAAATATGCAATCATATGAATAATCGCCATTCCCGCGAAAGCGGGAATCTCATTAAAATATAACCTTATAAAATAGACGGGATTCCCGCTTTCGCGGGAATGACACATATTATTAGGGTAGCAATTTTAACCTAAAAAATCAAATATAAAACGTAGAGACGTAGCACTGCTACGTCTCTACGTTTTTATCTATTTTTATATTTTGTATTATGCGTTACTTTCTTTTAATCCGTATCAACCCGCTCGTCGGCACAATTTCAATGCCTTTTTTTCCTTGTCCGCCCCGCGCAGCTTGGGCGGAAAGCTCGTCCAAAAACAAATTAATGCCTAAAGAATCGCTCGCCATATGCCCGGCGATTACCACATTAATGTGGTATTTTTCCGCTTCTTTGCGGTGCTCTTCCTGCATATGCATGCCGATTACTGTGCCGATGCCCGCATTCGCCATTTTTTCGTAGATTTCCTTGGCGCCCGATGTGCCGCCGGTAAACTCGGTAACCGCGATTTTGCCCGCCCTATTTTCCGGCGAACCGGAGAATAATACCGGACCGGCCTTGCGCTTAATCGCTTCCCTAAATTCGGGTATCTCTTTTAAAATATCCAGAACTTCGCTTACCAGCTCCGGCTTTTTTTTCTCAATTATTTTTTTGACAAACAGCGCTCCCATATTGTCGCACGGCGTATGCACGCACATAAATCCCATATCTAAAAGCCTAGCCGCATCCACCGCTCGATGATGGTTGACCGGAGAAATGCCGCGGCTTACCTCTTGAATTCTCGGCTTTAGCACGCTTTCGGCGATATTTATCGGCACGCCGTATTGCGCCAGTACCTCCGACTGCAAGTCCATAACGCTGTGCAAGTCGGCCAGGGCAACGCCTTCCGGATGATGGGCGATTACCAAATCAATGTCTCCTAATTTATCGGCCAACAAAATTTCTCCCACCTCCATATCCACTCCAACTAATACTTTTTTAATATTTTTTTCTGGATCATGCAAGACGCGCGAATCAGAATATGGATTGGTTAATTTTTCCTGGTCAAATTCCTCTTTCTTTTTCTCCGGCAGCTCTTGGTATTGCTTTTTAGCGCGCTCCAAGTATTTTTTAACCTTAGCCTGCCCGCGCAGGTCATTTTTCACGCCAAGTTCAATGGCTAATTTGTAGATTTGTTTTATTGTCATAAATTAATTATTTTAATTAATTAATACATTTTAATCTCGTTCCCCTCCTCAGTTGAGGAGGGGACAGGGGTGGTGTTGTTGTAACATTCCTTATACCTAAAGAGGGAGAACGAGATTAACAAAAATTATTATAATTTGTATATATCTATACTTAATGTTTATTATTTTATATTTCTAAAACGTTTTAACAATTTGCTCTGCCTCCTCTTCGCCCACTCTATAATAATCCAAATGAAAATTTCTCGAATTTTAACTTTTTCTAATTTTAAAATAGTAAAATCATTAAGGACAAGTCTATTATTTGGGGTTATCAAAATATTGCTGATAAAATCCGGCTTTAACTTAAATAATCCCTCCCGGCCGAATAAATCAAATATCTCTCCAGCATCTATTTCCATTCTTTGATAACGTTCCATAATATCATTAAATTGATGTTTAGTCAAGGCATCATCCAAGTCTTTTTTGGTTAAAAAACGCGCCTGAATTTTTTCCTGAATTTCCACCGCCCTTTTCCCTTTTTTCCAGGTTAAAATTTCTACCGGCAACAGATACTCGTTAAAATATTTCTTTCCCACCTCATAGTCCTTTATTTTTTTATCAACCGCACTTTTTCCGGAAAGCCAAACGTGTAGGGAAAATTTAATGACGTGTTTGTCTCCATATTTAAAAACGAGGTGTTCGCCACCCCATCCGATAAACTTGCCTATTTTATTTTTGTCGTATGGTTTTTGCCGCATAATATTTATATTGACATAATTGCTATTATTTATTAAACTAAAAATAATAAAAATCCCATTTGAATGAACCTGAAAGGAAAGAAGATGAGAAAACTAAGACCGATAATTCTCGTGATTGTTTTTGTTCTTTCATCGATTCTCTCAATCGGACTGCTCTTTTGGGCTACGGCTAACATTCCGCCCGAAGAATTCCCCATAATCGCGACTCCGTCTACGGATATCGGAGCCCTCGCTCTTCCTTTTTTTATTACGTTAGGGGTAGCGTGTTTTTTGCCCAGAAAGGAGGCGTAAATTGCCGAATGCCGTAAACTAGAACCCAAGTGGTTCTTTTTTTTAATATAATTATTTTATCGTACAGCTTTTACATGCTTATAACGGAGTCCAACTCCCTATAGGGAGTTGGACTCCTAAACAAACTATTTTTTCTCTACTTTTAACTCCACATCTTCATTATTAATTTTAACAACATTTCCACTCCCAACTTGCAAATCATCCGCTAGCGTGTCTTTCTTAATTTCTTCGCCAAACTTGGCAAAAGCTTCTTTTATATCTTTAGAGTCTGTTTGATAAAAAATCACAGCCCGGTCTTGGATTGTCATACCTGCGTTCTTACGAGCATTATTAATCGCCCGCACCAATTCGCGCTTAATGCCTTCTTGTTTTAATTCGGGAGTTAATTTTATATCTAATTCCACCGCTAATTCACCTTCACCTTTATTTATTTTTACAGACTTAACATTCAACTCATCCTTAATTAAATTTTCGTATTCGTTTCGTAATTCATAATTCGTAATTCTTAATTTTGAAAGTGGTTGTTTTACTTTAATCCCCGCTTCATCCCGTTTAGCTAATCCCATTTCCACAATTTTTCGCGTAGCTTCCATCTCTTCTATAACTTTTTCATCAATCCACTCTTCTTTGACCTCTGGCCATTCTTTTAAATGCACCGACTCAACATCAGCACCCAATTCCTGATAAATATGCTCGGCGGTAAACGGCATAAACGGAGCCATTGTTTTTGCTAATTCCATTAAAACATACTTGGTGGTGGCTAAAGCGTTCTGTTTATCTTTTTCATCATCCCCCTTAAATCTATCGCGGCTTCGTCTAATATACCAGGTTGATAAATCATCTATAAAAACAGGAATTTCCCGAATCGCGTGCAAATCGTAATTATCCATTTTTTCCGTTACTATTTTTTTTGTCTCCTCCAGCCGCGCGGTTATCCATTTATCTAACACATTCGTTAAATCTGAAATCTGAAATCTGAAATCTGAAATCTGCGGGGCAAACATTTTGTAGAATGTCAGCACGTTAAGCAGAACATTAAAAAATCTGGTTTGCTCAACTAAATCTTTCTCCGAAAAATTCAAATCTTCAGCTTTTACAACTGAAGCGGAGCAAAGATAATAGCGTAATTTATCAGCGCCGTGCTTTTCCATAATCTCCATCGGATCCGGATAATTCTGCAGACGCTTTGCCATTTTCTTGCCGTCCTCGGCCAAAACAATGCCGTTCACAATTACATTTTTAAACGCCGGTTTATTTTTTATGGCTGTCGCGATAACGTGCAAATAGTAAAACCAGGCGCGGGTTTGGTCAACGCCTTCGGCGATAAACTCCGCCGGAAAATTATTTTCAAATTCTTTTTTGTTCTCAAAAGGATAATGTTTTTGCGCGTATGGCATGGAGCCTGATTCAAACCAGCAGTCCAGCACATCCGGAACGCGCTTCATTGTCCCGCCGCACTTGCACGGGAATGTAATCTTATCTACTACATGTTTATGTAAATCATCTACTTTTTCTCCGCTTAATTTTTCCAACTCTGCCACAGAACCTATAACTTTTATTTCACCACATACCTCCCCTCTCCTTTTGGGAGAGGGGTCGGGGGTGAGGGTGCATCGCCAGATAGGAATCGCGCTCGCCCAAAACCTCTGCCTTGAAATACTCCAGTCCCGCGCGCCCTCAAGCCATTGCCCGAAACGGCCTTCTTTTAGATGTTTTGGCGTCCAGTTTATTTCTTTCGCCAGTTTTAACGCTTTTTCTTTTATGTCCGTCACTTTTACAAACCATGATGAGGTCGCATAATTTAAAAGTGGCGTATCACAGCGCCAGCAGTGGGGGTAGCTATGTTCATATTTTTCTTTGCTGAATAACAAATCCTTTTTGGCCAGATATTTTATAATTTCCACATCGGTCGCCTGCGTGTTTTCTATCGGCTTAACGTGCATGCCTTTAAAATCAGTTACTTCATCTTTAAAAACTCCATCCATGCCGATGTGCTGAATAAAAGGCAAATTATGCTCTTTGCCCAAATTCATATCGTCTTCGCCGAACGCCGGCGCGATATGGACTACGCCCGTGCCTTCGTCGGTTGTAACAAAATCCGCCGCGTAAATTTTCCAACCGTTCTCCCTATTTTTTAATTCGCCAACTGATGAATTATCTTTTGAGTAATAGTCAAAAAGCGGCTTATATTTTTTACCAATTAAATCTTTTCCCTTAACTTCTTTTATAACTTTATATTTTTGATTTTTTAAAACTTCGCTAATTCTGTCTTGCGCAATTACATAGTTCTCTTCGTCAATATTTAATATTAAATATTCAATATTTTTACCTACTGCCAACGCCACATTCCCAATCAAAGTCCACGGCGTAGTAGTCCATGCCAAAACAAAAGTTCCCGGCTCATCAATAAGTTCAAATTTTGCTATTACCGACAAATCCTTAATATCTTTATATCCCTCCGCCACTTCCTGCTGGGATAAAGTGGTCTCGCAGCGCG
>JBAZGH010000025.1:0-14441 GCA_041652935.1 Patescibacteria group bacterium
AAGTTATGTTTACCAGCAAGCAAAGCGTAGTCGAGCAGCGCCAGATCGGGCAAGATGTGCTGTCTTTAATTGACGGGCTGGAATATTGCCAGCAGGAAGATATTGATATTCTGGCAATTAGCGACATTAAGGAAGAGTTATCTGAAAAAATGCCCTTAATGCTTGATATTGCATCCAGCAATTCACTGGTTATAATGGAGATGAATATTGATTCAGCAATCAGGGCAATAGAAAAAATATTAGGAAGTTTTCCGCCTTCAAAGATAGAAGCTGCCAGAGTTTTATTGGCAGATGTTTTAGAGGGCGTTGTCGTGCAAAAATTAATTCCTAAAAATGGAGGAGGGATGTCTTTAGCTGTTGAAATTTTAATGGGAATTCCGGCGGTAAAATCGGTAATTAGAGAGGGGAAGATTAAACAAATAGAAACAATAATGCAAACTTCCGGAGCGCAAGGAATGGTAAGTATGACTCAGTCATTGGTAGGTTTGGCGCAAAACGGGCAGATAAGCCGGGAGGAGGCGCTGGCAAACGCGCCGGAAAAGGAAGATTTTAATATAATGATTAAATAATCCAATATATGCCACTTTTTGAATACAAAGCAAAAGATGAGGACGGAAATATAGCTACCGGGATGGTTGACGGCGCTAATGAACAGCTAGCGGTAAGCACGTTAAAAGACCAGGGATTGGCCGTTATCAGCATAAGAGAGAAAAAGAAGGGCCTTGGCATGGATGTTTTAAATCGGGTTAAGTCCAAAGATGTCGTTATTTTTTCCCGCCAGTTTTCCGTCATGATTTCCGCCAGCATTCCGGTAGTGCAGGCGCTTAAAGTTTTAATTGACCAGACTGAGAATATTTCCCTGAAAATGACGGTTTCTGAAATAGCCGATGAAGTAAACGGAGGCGCAAAATTATCCGATGCCCTGGGGAAGAGAAAAAAAATATTCAATGATTTTTATGTCAGTGTTGTTCGCGCGGGCGAAAGCTCCGGCAAACTGGATGAGGTGCTTAATTATTTGGCCGATGAGATGGAAAAAGATTATGATATGATGCATAAGATAAAAGGCGCGATGATTTATCCTGTTTTTGTCTTAGCTGGGCTGGGGGTTGTCGGCACGGTTATGATGGTTTGGGTGGTGCCGAAATTAACGGCTGTCATATCGGAAACCGGCGGGGAATTGCCGATCGCCACCAAGATTCTTATAGTTACTTCCAATGTAATGGCTAATTATTGGTGGGTTCTTTTGATTATTATTGCCGGATTAATATTTGGAGTAAAAGCATACGGTAAAACTCCAATGGGGCGCTTGCAAATTGATGCTTTAAAAATAAAATTACCGATATTTGGAAATTTATTCCAGAAAATTGCCTTAGTTCGTTTTACCCGTTCAATGAAAACATTAATAGCCGGCGGAGTTCCGATAGCTTCCAGCTTAAAAATTGCTGGAGATGTTGTGGGAAATGAAGTTTATAAAAATATAATAAAAGAAACCAGGGAAGCGGTCGAGGGCGGAGCTTCAATTTCCAGCGTTTTTTTAAAGAAAAAAGAGATGCCGAATATGGTTTCGCAGATGATATCCGTGGGGGAAAAAACCGGAAAAATTGATGTTATCTTGGACAGAGTTACGGAATTTTATTCGCGCGAGATTACAAACTTAGTGGCTAATTTGGTAACCTTAATGGAACCGATTATCATGGTAATAATGGGAATCGGCGTGGGGCTAATGGTGGCGGCCATTATTATGCCGATGTATAATATGGCAAACCAGTTTTAGTTCAAAAGTTGGAAAGCATGCCTGTCGGCAGGCAGGCTTATGAAGTTGCAAAGTTAAAAGAAGAATTTGATGTTTTTATTTATAGTTTATTGAGTTTATGGTATAATGTGGATAAGATTAATTAATAAGAAAGTTTATATATTTAATTAATTTAACTACTTTTAGTGGATTATCCACTATCCTTGGAGGTAAAATTATGAATAAAAGGGGTTTTACTTTAATTGAGCTTTTGGTAGTCATTGCTATCATCGGCTTACTATCAACCATGGCAGTTGTTTCTTTAAACAGCGCCAGAGTTAAAGCGCGCGATGCTCGGCGTTTAGCTGACGTAAAGCAGTTAAGCACCGCGATTGAGCTTGAGGCGGCTAATTCCAATACCAGTAGTTATGCTACAGTATTAACCAGCTGCGCGACAGTGGCTGCTAAAACAACCACTTGCGGAACGATTACTAATTTAAATTTTGCCAATGTAATTGATCCATCAGCTGGAGGAACTGGAACTGCCTGCGCTACCGACGGAGCCGCTGTTTGCGATTATGCGATGGGAACAGTGCCGACCGCTACCACCTACGATATCTGCTTCTACTTAGAAACCGGAGCTGGCAGTTTAAGTACTGCCGGTATGTATCATGTTGAAGAGGGCGGAAGCATGGCTTTAGGATGTCCAGCAGCATAAATAATAGAATTATAGTTTAAAAAAGAACCGTTTAGCGCGGTTCTTTTTGTTTACAAAAATAGTAATTTATAGTAAAATTATGATAATAGCTATTTATATATTATTTATAAAAAA
Organism: Patescibacteria group bacterium; assembly: GCA_041652935.1. Classification (GTDB taxonomy): domain Bacteria; phylum Patescibacteriota; class Patescibacteriia; order Patescibacteriales; family XYC2-FULL-47-12; genus JBAZGH01. Next base: position 2,565 of record JBAZGH010000025.1, read on the forward strand.
GGAGGATTTATGAAAAAGGATAAAATTTGTATTTTTAAAAACCAGGGTTTTACTTTAATTGAGCTTTTGGTGGTTATTGCAATTATCGGCTTATTATCAACTATGGCTACAATTTCCCTAAATGGCGCCCGGATTAAGGCGCGCGACGCCCGCCGCTTGGCTGATGTTCGGCAGTTAAGCATGGCAGTTGAGCTATCGGCCGCTAATTCGGCAACCAGCGATTATTCGGAAGTATTAAGCGCTTGCAGCGATGCCGGAACAAAGACAACTGATTGCGGGATTATCTTAAATTTGAATTTTGCCAACGTCGTGGATCCCGTGGGGCAGGGGGGGGCGGATGCTTGCGCCGATGATAATTCAGCCGGATGCGATTATTCCATAGGTAATTCTGATGTAACCAATACTGAGTACGCTATTTGTTTTTACCTTGAAGAAGACGCAGGAAGCATAGGCGCGGGAATCAACCACGTAGAACAGGGTGGAAGCATGGCTGCCGGATGCCCATAATTTATAAAATAAAAATTCATAATCAAAAAATCACTGAAAGGTGATTTTTTATTTTTTTAATATATATTAAAATATGGTATAATAAAATAAATGAAATTAAACTTTATTTTATGTTAAAAGATAAAAAGGGGTTAACTTGGCTGGAAGCAATAATAATAATTGCTGTTGTAATCGGGTTATTTTTTCTTGCCAGAGCGGGGATAAATAACGCCCAAGTAAAATCAAGAGATATACAGCGTCTGGCGGAGGTGAAAAAGATTCAAAACGCGTTGGAATTTTATTTTTATCACCGCAGCCAATATCCCGTATTAGAAAACGCTGTTTTAGGAAGCGGCGATTTTAAATTGTTGTGCGATACTGATTCTGGTTTCCAAAAAAATAGTGATAATTGCGATAAAATATTTTTAGAGGATATAAGCCCCACACCTTCTTCTCCGCAGAATGATTTTTATATTTATAGCGGTAGCGGGCAGAGTTATATTATCAACTTTTCATTAGAAAAAGAAGCGGGAGGGCTATCTGCGGGGGAACATGCAGCCAGTGAAATGGGAATTGAATAAATTATTCTAATTACTCTAATTAATCTAATAAATGACCAATTACCAATGTCCAATTTCCAATCAATGACCAATACCAAATGACCAATTGAAAATTGCTTATTGGAAATTTTTAGAATAATTAGGTTAATAGAATAATTAGAAATTATGACAGTACTCTATTTTTTTATCCTTATACTGGGTTTGTGCGTTGGTAGTTTTATCAACTGTCTTGTTTGGCGGCTTAATAAGAAAAAAACAATCTTAGGAAGGTCAATGTGCCCGAAGTGTAAAAAGAAAATAAGCTGGTATGATAATATTCCGGTTTTAAGTTTTTTCATTTTACGAGGCAGGTGCCGATATTGCCATAAATCAATTTCATTGCAATATCCGGCAGTAGAGATAATTATTGGAGTTTTGTTTGTTTTAGCACTGTATAATCATCAAGCAAATAACTGGTTACTGGTTGCTGATTTCTGGTTGCTGATTCGCAATTTATTTTTTATTTCTATCTTAACGGTTATTTTCATATATGATCTGCGCTGGTATCTCATTTTAGACATAATTACCGTGCCGGCAATGATTGTGGCGCTAATTTTAAATTTATTTTTAGAGTACCCGCTGCAAAATTTATTTTTAGCGGCCGTTATCGGCGCGGGATTTTTCTTATTCCAATATATTATTTCCCGAGGAAAATGGATAGGCGGGGGAGATATAAGGATGGGAGCTTTAATGGGTTTTATGCTGGGCTATCCCGGAGTTATCACAGGATTGATGTTAAGCTATATTTTTGGCTCGATTATTGGTATAATATTATTAATAGCAGGCAGAAAAAAAATGTCTTCCCAAATTCCTTTTGGAACATTTTTAAGCGCAGCAACAATAATTACGCTTTTATACGGCCAAAAAATTTTAGTTTGGTATATGAATTTAGCATATTTGCAATAAATTTATCAATATTAAAAATTTAATATTTTCATGTTCAAATCATTTTTTAAAAAATTATTTTTAATTTTATTTTTAGCTCTACTGGGAGGAATAGCAGCATCTTTTATTTTTATCGCTGATCCTCTGGAAAGTGAAATTGCCGGCGCGATAGGCCTGGGAACGCCGGCTAAAAATGTTTTTGGCTGGGTCTGGTCTGATAACGTGGGGTGGATTAGCTTTAACTGCGTCCAGAGTTTTTGTTCGGATAATCGGACGTTAATATGCAACGGCGATTCTGACTGCGTCGGAGATTGCGAATTTGATACGGTTGACTGCGACGCTACCAGTAATTATGGAGTAAATTATAATTCTGCAACTGGAAATTTATCCGGGTACGCCTGGGGTGATAATATAGGTTGGATAAATTTTGATTCTGCCGGACCCTTTCCCGAATCTCCAAATCATTCTGTCCAATATAGTTCTGTAACAGGAGATGTTACCGGTTGGGCTAGGATTGTAAATAAAATAGACGAGGGAGCCGGAGAGGGCTGGATAAAATTCGACGGCTGGAATAATGACGTTACCGTATCCAATAACCAATTTTACGGTTGGGCCTGGAACAAAGACAGCGGTGAAACCGGTGTCGGCTGGATAAGTTTTAACTGTGCCAACCAATCCGAGTGCGGTACCAGCAATTATAAAGTTTATATAAACCATCCGCCAGCAGCGGAAAATTTAAGCAGTGAGATATCGGGTGGATGCGCCGGACAGCTATTATCAGCGACGCTGGGCTGGGGATTCAGCGATAACGATTCGGCTTCAAGCGAGAGCGCTTATGAGGTAGAGGTCCGCGATAGCGGTGGAGGATTGGTTTTAGATACGGGAAAGGTGGCTTTTGCCGCTTACCAAAGGATTATTGGCAGCGGATTGGCATATAATCAAAATTATGACTGGCAGGTTAGAGTTTGGGATAATTATAATTTAGCTTCTGAATGGGCAGAGGGAAATTTTACTACTCCTTTGCACCAAGCTCCGGATCCAGATTTTACTTGGGGGCCTTCCAGCGGAGTTCAAGGGACTTCATTTTCTCCTTCTGCTTTAGAAGATGTGTTTTTTGCCGGCAGCGCTACGACTTACGGCGGAGCAACAATAGCAGAATGGGATTGGGTATTTGCCGATGCATTACCAAACGCCTCCACTACGCCTAATCCGGGCCCGATTCAATTTCAGTCCGCGGGAGATAAAGAAGTTACGCTTACCGTAACTGACAGCGACGGCCTTAACTGCGATATTACCCAAAATATTACCTCTCAAATGAGCCTACCTATATGGGAAGAGGTAAAGCCGGAATAGATTAGTTGAAAGTAGAAAGTTTATAAAGTTAGAAAGTTAATAATGATATTACAAAAAATAAAAATTAAATTATACAAAAAAAACCAGCACCGGATAAGACCTGGTGCTGGTTTCACATTGGTTGAATTGCTTGTTTCCATATCAATTTTAATGATTATGACGATGATGGTTTTAGTTAATTATAATATCTCCGGCAGAAATTCAGCATTGTTATTAGAAGCGCATAAGTTCGCCGGGGATGTCCGCCGGGCGCAGAATATGGCAATGGGTTCTTTTGAATTAGAATCAATTGCAACTGTTCCAGCTGGCGGGTGGGGAATATATATACCCGATAGCGCGGAAGACAATACTTATTATATTTTTGCCGACATAGACGGCAATGAAGATTATGATAATTTAACCGATGAAATTTTTGAGACAATGACTTTGCAAAACAACGTGTCTTTTACCGCTGGAAGCTTAAATAATTCTATTATTTTTCTTCCACCCGATCCCCGCACATTTATTAACGGCGAGGATATAGACGGGCTTTCAGTTGACTCGGAAATTACAATTATTTTTTCCAGCGAAGCGGGAACTAAGGATGTTTATTTAAATGATTTGGGATTAATTGATATAGAAGATTAATCAGCCATAAGACATTAAGCCATAAGCCCTAAGTTTTGTATTGAATTCAAAAAATAAATAAAATTATGGAAAAATGGCGAAAATTAATAGTATGGAAAAAGACACATATTCTAATATTAAAAGTTTATAAAATTACTGAAAAATATCCTAAAAAAGAATTATATTCCCTTGTATCACAAATGAGGCGAGCGGCAATTTCCATAAATGCTAATATAGTAGAGGGTTGCAAGAGAAAAACAAATAAAGATAAAAAGCATTTTTATTTAATGTCAGATACTTCGCTTGAAGAATTAAAATATTATTTTATTTTAAGTTATCATTTAAATTATATTAATGTTAAAAAAGCTAAATGTATAACTGAAAAAGCAAGAGAAATTGGAAAGATGTTAAATGGATTATCAAATTCACTAAGATAATAATAACTTATGGCTTACGACTTACGGCTTAGGGCTTACAACAAACAAGGATTCAGCATGCTAGAGGTGATAATATCACTGGGAATTATGACTGTCGGAATGATGGGAATTTTTTCACTGATTATGCAGAATCATTTGGTTTATAATACAAATAAGAATAAATTTATCGCAGTTGAATTGGCCCAAGAGGGAGTTGAACTGGTCAGGAATTATCGCGATAGCAATTGGTTGGAGGGAGAAGCGTGGGATAATGAAGTAGAAAATGACGGAGATTACATAATTGACGCTTATTCAATTTTAGATGATTCTGTGGATGATATTGCCGATGCCCGCCTGTATCTAGATGAAGATAGAAAATATGTGCATACTATTGTAGGCAATGACCCGACTCCATTTTACCGCTTAATCCAAGTAACTAAAGAAGAGCCGGACGCCGTTGTTTGTCCGGCGGGGAGCTGTTTGAAAGTCCGTTCCTGGGTTGAGTGGAATGAACGGGGAACAAATTATGATTATTACGTGGATGTTTTAATGTATAAATGGCAATAACGAAGTTGTAAGTTGTAAGTTATAAGTCGTAAGGTTTTTTACGGCGTATAACGTATGACGTATAACAAAGATAATAACAATAAAAAAATAGGTTCTACCCTACTAAATATTTGCAAAATTAATTTAACGGGTTTTACCCTGGTCGAATTAGTTGTCGGTATGGGGGTTTTTGCTATGATATTATTGGGATCATCTATAATTTTCCAGAATGTTATCCAAGGGCAAAGCCGGGCAATTTCATCACAAACAACCCAAGAGTCAATGCGCTATGTTTTTGAAGTTATATCTAAAGAGATGAGGATGGCAAAAAAAGATTTTGACGGAACTTGCAATAACGGCAATGCCGGAGAAGTATTTGGCACTAATGTTGCCGGAGACGCCCTTTATTTTAAAAATGAATATGACGAATGCGTCGCTTATATAAATTCAGCAAACGACAGATTCCAAATTTCCCGGATTCCGAAAGATTCTTTTGCCGGCATGAGCAGCCATGTATTTTATGATATTACCCCCGATGAGTTAGCGGTAAGTAATTTGCAGTTTTATGATGATGCCGGAGATGAACAAGAGGCGGTTACTATCGTTATGACTTTAAATACGCTAAATGCTTATTTTATACAGTCGCGGATGGATTTGCAGACCACTGTTTCCAATAGATACTATTTGGAAGATGAGTTAATATCCTCATAATACTACAAATTACAAATTTTTTTACAAATATACAAATACTTAATTAAATATATAATAATAAAAAAATTAATATTTACTTGATTTAAAATATAATTTGTATATTTGCATTTAATTTGTAATTTGTAGTTAATAGAAGTTTGTATGAAGAAAATAACCATGGATAATACAGGGATATCGGTTATGATGTCAATAATAATATTGACTAGTATTTTAATTGTGGCGTTGGGAGTATCGGAAATTTTAAGCAAGAGCTTGCAGACCTCAAGAATTTCCTCCCGTTCAAGCATTGCTTATTTGGTGGCGGAAACAGGGGCGGAGCGCTTGCTTTATATGGCGAAAAATAACTTAATAAGCGAATCAGATTTTGAAATCGGCTGCCTTAATGATTATATTGACCTGGATAACGCAATTTGCGATACTAATAAGAAACATTATATAGACCCGGATAATGCCGACTATTATTATAAGGTAAAATACAGTAAAGAGGCGGATACTGGCTACCATGTTTTTACCTTAATCGGATTTTTTTATAATACCAGGAGGAGTATTGAGATTAAATACGCAAAGTAGAAGTTTCTTTTTACGGATTTAGATTCGTATGCGATTCCTTAATGCGAATGCTTTTTATGGATTTATATGGACTCAGATGAATGCGAATGCCGCGAATTTTTTAAAAATGGATAAATAATGTACAAATAAATATGAAAAGCGTTGATGCAAAAAATCGCATAGAAAAATTAAGGAGGCAGATTGACGAGATGCGCTACCAATATCATGTTTTGGACAGGCCGGAAATTGACGACCAAGTTTATGAATCATTAACTAAGGAGTTGGTAGAACTGGAAAATAAGCATCCGGAATTTAAATCAAAAACTTCGCCCACCCAACGCATTGGAGGAGTTGCTTTAGATAAGTTTCAAAAAGTTACCTTAAAAAATCGGCAATGGTCGCTGCAGGATGCTTTTAGTTTTAAAGAAATGCAAGAGTGGGAAGAGCGCGTTAAGAAAATTTTGTCCGCCCAGGGCGGATCCGCCTTGGGCGGGGATAAAGCTGAAATTAAAGATAAATTAGATTATTCTTGTGAAATAAAAATAGACGGATTAAAAATTATTTTGACATATGTTGATGGCGAATTTGTGCAGGCGACCACCAGGGGGGATGGCAGGGTTGGTGAAAATGTTACCGAGCAGATAAAAACTATCCAAAGTGTACCGTTGCAATTGCCCAACAAATTAAATATTACTGTAGTGGGCGAAGCCTGGCTTGATAAAAATTTATTAAAAAAAATAAATCAGCAGAGAAAAAAAGATGGCCAACCGGAATTCGCTAACTCCCGCAATGCGGCGGCCGGTTCCATCCGCCAGTTAGACCCAAAAATTACCGCCCAGAGAAAATTAGACTCCTTTGTCTATGACGTAGATGAAATCAGCGGCGATTTTCCAAAGACCCAGACTGAAGAATTGAAATTATTGGAAGAATTGGGGTTTAAAGTAAACAAGCATTACCGGCATTGCCGGAGCCTCGCGGAAGTGGAGGAAATATACCAAGAATGGGGGAAGAAGAAAGACAAACAGGAGTACGGCATTGACGGGCTGGTAATTAAGGTTAATAGCCGGAAACTACAGGAAAGATTGGGCTATACCGGGAAGGCGCCGCGCTGGGCGATAGCGTATAAATTTTCGCCGGAAAAAGTCACAACTGTTGTAGAAAATATAACCGTGCAGGTCGGCCGCACCGGCGCTTTAACGCCGGTCGCGCATTTAAAGCCGGTTCAGGTGGCAGGCAGTATTGTTAGCAGGGCGACATTGCATAATGAAGATGAAATAAATAAAAAAGACGTGCGTATCGGCGATACAGTTGTAATTCATAAAGCAGGTGATATTATTCCAGAAGTAGTGGAAGTATTAAAAAAAATGCGGACTGGCAAAGAAAAGAAATTTACCATGCCAACGCAATGCCCTATTTGCAAAAGCGAGGTAAAACGTCCGGCTGGAGAAGCGGCGGCTTATTGCACCAATAAAAAATGTTTCGCCCAAGAGGTAGAAAATATTATTCATTTTGTTTCTAAAAAAGGCATGAACATTGAAGGGCTGGGCGATAAAATCGTAGAGCAATTAATCAATGAGGGGCTGGTAAAAGACGCCGCGGACATATATGAATTAAAAATTGGAGATTTGCAGCCGCTGGAAAGATTCGCGGAAAAAAAAGCGGAGAATATTATTAACGCGATTAACGCCAGCAAGAGGGTGGATTTGGCGAAGTTTATCTACGCGCTGGGAATTAGGCATGTAGGCGAAGAGATGGCAGTTTTACTCACTCAAAAAATATTAAATATTAAATATTTAATATTAAATATTACGAATCTCATAAAAATATTCCAGTCATTATCTATTGAGGAACTACAAAAGATGGATGGTGTTGGTGAAAAGGTTGCGCGGAGCATTTATGAGTGGTTTAGAAACCAAGAAAACATAAAGATATTAGAAAGATTAGAGACTAGCGGTATTACATTTAAGAATAAGGAATTAGGAATTAGGAATAATGTCTTAGCTGGAAAATTTTTTGTTTTAACCGGCAGTTTATCCAGTTTGACAAGAGACGAAGCAAAAGATAAGATAAGGAAGTTGGGTGGCAGTATTTCCTCTTCTGTTAGCAAAAATACCGATTATGTGGTAGCGGGAGAAAATTCTGGGAGTAAATATGAGAAGGCGATGAAGTTGGGAGTGAAAATTTTAAGTGAAGAAGAGTTTTTAAAATTAATAAAGTAGCTTTATGTCATCTTGAGTGAATGTAACGAAGTGGAATGAGCGAAAGATCTATAATAGATTCCTCGTCGCTTCACTGCGTTTCGCTCGCTCGGAATGACAAAAACAAGATATGAAATTAGATAAAAAAGAAATAAAAAAAATAGCCGAATTGGCTAGATTGGAATTAACTGATAAGGAGTTAGAAACTTACGGCTCGCAATTATCAGATATTTTAGGCTATGTTGACCAATTACAGGAGGTGGATGTTGCCGGCGTGGAGCCGACAGCGCAGGTTACGGGTTTGGAAAATATTATGCGCGAGGATAAAGCCGAGGAATGGCCCGAGGATGAAGTAAAGGCAAGTTTGGGGCAGGCGCCTGAATCTGAAGGGCGATATGTTAAAGTTAAAAGAGTTTTGTAATAATGCGAAGTACAAATTTCATGCAAATTCTACGAACATGCTAACATACAAATTATGCAAGGGGGAGATTATAAAATTGTTTATAAAGATTTGTCATATAAAATAGTGGGTTTATGTTTTAAAGCCCATGATATATTAGGAAGATTTTGCAGAGAAAAACAATATTGCGATATTTTAGAAAATTTATTTAAACAAGAGAAAATAAAATACGAAAGAGAAAAAAATTTAGATATAATATTGGGTGAAAGTAAAATCGGCGGTAACAGAGTGGATTTTATTATAGAAGATAAGATTCTATTTGACGCTAAAGCGAAAAATTTTATTACCAAAGAAGATTATAGACAAATGAAAAGATATTTACAGGCTACTGGATTAAAATTATGCATCGTAATAAACTTTAGAGAAATATCTTTAAAGCCAAAAAGGATTTTAAATTCGTTGGCTAAGGAATGAATTTTAATTCGCAAGTTTGTAGAATTAGCATAAAATTTGTAGCTTTGCATTATAAAATATGAAATTAAACGAATTAACAATTAAACAAGTTCAAGAAGGCCTAAAAAAAGGTGATTTTTCGTCTTTTAAGCTAACCAAAGCTTGTTTAAAGGCGATAAAAGATAAAAATAAAGGATTAAACGCGGTGTTAACCGTCTGTGAAAAAGAAGCGCTGGCAGAGGCGAAAAAAGCAGATGAACGAATTAAAAAGGGCGAAGCGGCTGAATTGATCGGTATCCCGTATTTGGCCAAAGACAATTATTTAACCAAGGGCGTCCGAACTACCGCCGCCTCTAAAATACTGGAAAATTATATCGCGCCTTACGACGCGACAGTAATAAAAAAATTGCGCGAGCAAGGAGCGGTGCTTTTAGGTAAAACTAATATGGATGAATTCGCGCACGGTGGTTCTACGGAAAATTCAGCATTTGGAGTTACCAAAAATCCGCATGATACGTCCCGCGTAGCCGGCGGATCTTCCGGCGGGAGCGCTGCTGCGGTTGCCGCCCATATGTGCATTTTTGCTCTGGGTTCAGATACGGGAGGATCAATCAGATGTCCAGCTTCTTATTGCGGCACAATAGGATTAAAGCCAACCTATGGAAGAGGATCGCGTTTTGGCATTATCGCGATGACTTCGTCAACCGATGTGCCGGGGCCCTTAACTAAAACAGCAGAAGACGCGGCTATTGTGCAAGCAGCAATTTCCGGACATGACAGAGATGATTTTACTACTACGCAAGAACCAATTGGTAATTATGCAGATGAAATTAGAAAAGATATAAAAGGATTAAAAATTGGAGTGCCAAAGGAATTTTTTATTGACGGTATGAATAAAGATGTCGAAAAAAATATACAAAAAGCTATTAAAAAATTAGAAGAGCGGGGAGCTGAAATTTTAGAAATAAGTTTGCCCCACACAAAGTACGCATTGGCTGTTTATTATATTATTACTCCTTCAGAAATCAGTTCTAACTTAGGGAGGTTTGATGGAATAAGATATAGCGCCCTCACCCCCAACCCCTCTCCCGCGAGGAGGGGGGAGATCGACCCGCAACAAGCAACGGATTTAGTTGATTTTTATAAAAAATATAGAGGCAGGGGATTTGGGGCTGAAACAAAAAGAAGAATAATGCTTGGTACTTATGCCTTATCAGCCGGTTATTATGACGCCTATTATCTGCAGGCACAAAAAGTACGCACTAAAATTATTAAGGAATTAGATCAAGTTTTTAAAAAAGTTGATGTAATAATTACCCCCGTATCTCCTAATATCGCGTTTAAAATAGGGGAACATACTGATCCTTTAAGTATGTATCTTGAGGATGTCTTTACGCTTTCTCCTTCACTGGCCGGTTTGCCGGCAGTTTCTGTTCCAGGCGGGGAAATTGACAATATGCCAGTCGGGGTGCAGATTATCGGAAAGAAGTTTGACGAGGGGACGGTTTTAAGGGTGGCGGATAAAATATAAACTCCTACGAAATACGAATTATGTACGAATATACGAATAATATAAAAACAGTTTTTTTAGTATTGTTTATATTATTTTTTGTTTCCGGATGCGGCAACAAGACGCAAGATATTACTAATGGAAATGATAATCAAATATTGCCGGAGACAAAGGAAATTCCTTTAAATGTAATTGCGCCCGAGGTTAATGACGGCGACCATATTTTAGGAAACGCGGATGCGCCGGTAGCTATAATAATTTACAGCGATTTCCAGAATCCATTCGCGGCAAGATTTTCCGGCCCGGGGGGAATTTTAGAAAAAGCGAAAAATGAATTCAAAAATAATTTAAAGATAGTATTCCGCCATTATCCGCAGAACCTGATAAATCCATTGGCAGAAACAGCAGCTGAAGTTAGCGAGTGCGCAGCAGAACAGGGTAGGTTTTGGGAAATGCACGACAAATTATTTGCCGATAACTTGGATAATAAATTCACAGTAGAGCAATTTATAAAAGACGCCGAAGAATTAGAATTAAATTTGGAAGAATTTGACAGATGTTTGAATACGGATAAGTATGAAGATAAAATAAAAGCCGCCTCAAAAGAAGCCGAGGAAATCGGCCTTAGGGGAGCGCCTACTATTTTTATAAACGGACGGCATATTGTCGGAGCGTTAAGTTATGGAGATTATGAGGATGATTTTGGGAAGGAAAAAGGATTGAAGAGTATAATTGAGGAAGAATTAGCGCATTAAGTTTTAAAATTACAATATAAAAATAAAAAAGAGCTCAAAAGAGCTTTTTTTATTTGGCGGAGAGGGAGGGATTTGAACCCTCGATACCGGTTAAGGTATACCGCCTTTCCAAGGCGGCGCACTAGGCCACTATGCGACCTCTCCAAATTAATAAAAGGCGCGCGATGCCTTTTTATCTATTGGCGGTGTTTTTTGATTGATGTTCGAACTTTTTTTGAGCAAAACCCCCAATAAGGAAGCCAGCCCCGCCACTGCTCGACAAGCTCGCCACACCACAGAAAAATACTCTTTGCTCTTTTCATTTTGCGCGCGCCCGATTTCTTTTTCTTCTAATGAAAAGAGTATTTTTCTGCGGTGTTCTGCCCTCCAAGTATTCAGGCAGGTGGCGGGGCTGTCCTCAATTTGATTTT
>JBAZGH010000026.1:0-13194 GCA_041652935.1 Patescibacteria group bacterium
TGCGATGAAAAATAATGGCGGAATTATGAGCGGAGAAGTTTCCGCACACTATGCTTTTCGGGACAACGGATATGCTGATTCCGGATTTATCGCCTTATTGGTATTATTACAGCTTTTATCTCAAGATGGGCGGCCAATATCAAAAATAGTCCAGGAATTTAAAAAATATTATCGCGCTGACGAGGTTAATATTAAAATAGAAGACAAAGAAAAAGCCATACAAAAAATAAAAGACAGTTTTAAAGATGGAAAACAAGACGAGCTGGACGGTGTTACAATAGAATATCAAGATTGGTGGTTTAATGTCCGCCCATCAAATACCGAACCGCTTTTAAGAATTACGGTAGAGGCAGACGATAAAAAAACAGCTGAAGAAAAAACTAAAAGAATATTAGAGATTATACAATCATAAAATAACAAAATAAAAAGTTCCGGTAAAATCCGGAACTTTTTATTCTATAACTTTATAAACTTAAAGACTTTCGACTTTATAGACTAAGTTGTTGCCCCCAACAACGCGCTCACCACAAACTTAGCGATTCCGAAAGCTGCCAATACAATCACCAATCCGATTACTCCAGCTACCATTACTTTTTTAGCGGTCGCGACCTTATCGTCATTTCCGGCTGCAGTCATCCACATAAATCCGCCGACTAATATTAGGACTACCGCGATAATGCCAAGGAATCCCAAAAGGATATTAATTACTCGAGCGGCTATTTCCCGCGGATCGCTGCTTCCTAGCCCGATCGCATTTTGTGTTCCACTCTCACCCAAACAGCCCCATGCAGCGCTACAACAAATTTTATCATCGCCTGAGTTAACAATATTTGGCGCCCCAGCATCATTAAACCATGGATTTGCTTGGCAGGATAATCCACTTTCACATTGAGAATTAGAGCTGCAATTATCATACTCACCAACAGCCAACACATTATTTACCGCCATAAAACTAAAAACAGAAACAACGGCAAAAATCACAGCGATTAAAAAAGAAATTTTTTTGAACATATTATTTTTATTAATTAAAGGGATGCTATCCCTTCCGCGGAAGGGATAGCATCCCTTGGCGGTTTGTAAAATATATAAATTATTCAACTGTTAGTATTATAGCATGAATTCTATAAAATCTAAAGTTTATAAAATTATCAACCTGCCTATCCGGCAAACAGATTTTTGATTTTATTTGGCTTTGGAACTAACTTACGCCAATAGCTTGCTTCACTTCTGCTAACTTTTTATTCGCAGTTTTTTCTGCTTTGCTTCTGCCTCTCTCCATCATCTCTAAAATAAATTTATCATCAAAATTATTAAAACGGTGCTGGAATTCTTTTAAAAATTTTACGACTACCTCGGCTAAATCCTTCTTAAAATCTCCGTAACCCTTATTTGCGTAATGCTGCTCTAATTCTTTAATTTTTGTTTCCGCCAGTAAAGAATAAATATTTAATAAATTGGAAACAGCCGGTTTTTTAGCCGGACTGAATTTGATTTCCGACCCGCTGTCGGTAACTGCCTTAATTACTTTCTTGCGCGCTTTTTCCGGCTCATCCAATAAAGCAATGTAATTTAATTCGCTGGCGGCTGATTTAGACATTTTTTTCTTCGGGTCATCAAGCCCCATGACGCGCGCGCCCTCTTTTTTAATTATTGCCTCCGGAATTTTGAAAACATTTTTAAACTGGGAATTAAACCTTTTTGCCAGCATCCGCGCCAGCTCAACGTGCTGGGACTGGTCTTCCCCCACCGGAACCGCGTCGGTATTGTAAAGCAGGATATCGGCCGCCATTAAAACCGGGTAGCCAAATAATCCCATATTGATATTGCTTTTATTATCCCTGGCTTTGTCCTTAAACTGGGTCATGCGTTCAAGCTCGGAAACTTTAGCGATTGTATTTAATATCCAGGCAAGTTCTGTGTGGGCGCTGACGCGCGATTGCTGGAAGATAATTGAAGTTTCCGGATTGATACCGGCCGCCAGATAAATTTTGGCGATTTCAATTATTTTCCGTTGCAGCTCTTTTGGATCTTGTTTGACAGTTATAGCGTGATAATCAACCACGCAAAAAATGCAGTTATATTTTTCTTGTAAATTAACCCAATTTTTAATTGCTCCTAAATAATTGCCTAAATGTAAATTGCCGCTTGGCTGAACGCCTGAGAAAATTATTTTTTGTTCTGACATATTTTTGTTTTCTTAAATAAAACCCTAAATACAAAAATCGAAATCCGAAACAAATCCAAAATTATAATATTTAAATTCAAAACTTTTATTGTGGCTTTTATAAAAATGTACTATCTTCTAAGTCGTATTGTTTATTATTTTTAATTTCAGTCATTTGAATTTGTTTCGAATTTCGAAATTAGAGTTTCGGATTTTATAGTATTAGTTTATCAACAATCTATCTTTATCACAACATCTTTCGCTGTTAACAACTAAAAAAAGCCCAATATTCAAAGCGGTTGCCAATTTATGAATTTTATGTTAAGCTAGAGCCACATTAATTATTAATTTTTCGTGGAAAGCGCTGAAATGCCTATGGCAGACATAAGCCAAAAATCAGAAAAAGTAGCTAAAATTAGCATATCCTTAATAAAAAAATCACCAGAAACTAAATTCTACTCTTTCTTAAAAACCATTGACTCTAACCGCGCTTAATTTAACGCGAATTTTTGGTTTTATCGGCAAAACAGGCAAATCAGCCCTCAAACGAAGCAAAAAATATGTTTGCTGGTTTTGAAATTATCTTGTTTGTATTGGCTTTAGTGATCGGCATAACCGCCGGTTATTACTTGCGAAAACAAAAAGCTTTAGGAGAGGTTAATTCAGCTGAGGCAAAAGCTGAAAAAATAATTACTGAGGCAAAAGGAAAACAAAAAGAGCTTACTCTAGCCGCCCAGGAAAGGGCGCTGGCTATTGTTGAAGATGCAAAAAAAGAGGAAAAACAAAGGCGCAAAGAACTGAATGATGCTCAAAAACGCCTGGAAAACCGAGAAACTACTTTCTCGCAAAAATTATTAGAATTACAAGAAAAACAACAAAAACTTTACGACAAGGTTACCCAAATTGAGGAAGCTAAAGAAAAAATTGCTGATATTAAAAAAGAGCAATTAGCTAAACTGGAAAAAATAGCCAAACTGTCAAAAGAAGAAGCCAAGGATGTTTTGCTTAAAAATGTTGAGGTGGAGATAAAAGACGCGTTATCTTCCCGCATTAAAAAACTGGAGCAGGAGTCGACTGAAGTCTTAGAAACGCAAGCAAAAAATACCCTGGCGGTTACTATGCAGCGGCTGGCCTCAACCTATACAACCGAGATTACCACCACTACGGTTGACCTGCCAAGCGATGAAATGAAGGGAAGAATTATCGGACGCGAAGGAAGAAATATCCGGGCGATTGAAAATTTAACCGGCGTGGAAATTATCGTTGACGATACTCCCAACGCCATTACCATTTCCGGATTTTCCATGATCCGCCGCCATCTGGCAAAAAGGGCGCTGGAAAAACTAATCCTGGACGGCCGAATACACCCGACTAAAATTGAAGACGCGATTGATGAGGCAAAAAAAGAGCTGGCCCTTGATATTAAAAAGGCGGGCGAAGAATCAATGTACGATGTTGGCGTAACCGGCTTTGATCCGAAACTGGTACAGATTATCGGCCGGCTTAAATATAGAACTAGTTATGGGCAAAATATCTTAAACCATTCCGTACAGGTTGCCCATCTCTCCGCTCTATTGGCTGACCAGCTTAATGCCGATGTTACGCTGGCTAAAAAAGCCGGGTTGCTGCATGATATCGGCAAAGCCGTTGACCACGAAGTTCAGGGAACCCATCCGGCAATCGGCGGAAATATAGCAAAAAAATTCAATCTGCAGCCGGAGATTATAAACGCGATTGAAACCCACCATGATGACAAGCCGGCTGATTTAATTTCAGTTATCGTTAAAGTTGCCGATGCTATTTCCGGCGCAAGGCCCGGCGCGCGCAAAGATTCCCTAGAACAGTATCTGCAGCGGCTTGAAGAATTAGAAAAAGTAGCCACCTCTTTCGAGGGGATTGATAAGGCTTATGCTATCCAGGCCGGCCGCGAGGTCCGCGTCTTTGTTGAGCCTGACAAAATAGACGACCTGGGAGCGCATAAACTGGCTAAAGATATTGCCAAAAAAATTGAAGAAGACCTTAAATATCCGGGAGAAATAAAAGTTAATATCGTGAGGGAGATGAGAGTTGTTGAATACGCTCGTTAACTACAAATTACAAATTAAATACAAATTAGACGGGTTTATCAGCCCGTCTTTTTTTATAATGACATCCATGATATATTATACTTATTCATAAAATTATTTGTATATTTGTATTTAATTTGTAATTTGTAGGAATTATGAAAATATTATTCATCGGCGATATCGTCGGCTTTATCGGGCGCGAAACAATTAAAAAAATATTGCCGAAACTGAAGAAAAAATATAATCCGGATTTGATAATAGCCAACGCGGAAAATTTAGCGCATGGCAAAGGCGCTAGCATTAATACTTTAACTGAAATGAAAGAAGCCGGCATTGATTATTTTACCAGCGGCAACCATATCTTTTCCCGTAAGGGCTTTGCTGATTTTTTGGATGATGACGGGTTGAATATCTTAAGGCCCGCGAACTACCCTGATAATCTGCCTGGAACCGGCGAAAAAGTTATCAACATTAGCCCGCCTAGACTCGGTAGGGGCGAGGCTGGTCAAAAAAAAGTTCTTTTGGTAAACTTAATTGGAAGAGTATTTATGAGGGAAGATTTTGACTGCCCTTTTAAAAAATTTAATGAAATAATAAAAAAATACAAAACAAAAAAAATAGACGCGGTAATCATTGACTTCCATGCTGAAGCGACTAGTGAAAAAAAAGCTTTCGGTTTTTACGCCGACGGAAAAGCCGCGGCGATACTTGGAACCCATACCCACATCCAAACGTCTGATGAGCAAATTCTGCCTTTGGGAACGGCATACATAACCGACGTTGGAGCAACGGCCGCGCATAATTCCGTTTTGGGCGTTGATAAAAAAATAGTAATTTCCAGCTTCCTGGACCAAATAAATTATACTCACGATTTTCCCCGTTCCGGACAATGCGAATTCAATGCTGTGTTAGTTGATGTAGATTTAAAAAATAAAATCTCTAAAAACATAAAAAGAATACGAGAAATTATTAATATATAACTTTTTTACTTTTTAACTAAAAAATATGAACAAAGAATCATTAATTGACAGACTGGCTTCAGAAGCTGATTTGTCAAAAAAAGATGCTGAGCGCTCAATAGAGGCGCTGACAAAAATTATTATTAGTGAAATGAAGTCCGGCAATTCAGTAACTATTGTCGGATTCGGCACCTTCTCTCCCCGAACTCGCCATGCGCGCGGCGGCGTTAATCCGCAGAAACCGTCTGAACGAATCCAAATTCCGGAAGTAATAGTCCCCAAGTTTAAAGCGGGAAAAACATTAAAAGACGCGTTAAAAAAATAAAACATCCTTGATTTAATTGAATAAATATGTTAATTTATTAAAGAACTTCCTTTGGGGGTTCTTTATTAAATTTTATGGCTGGGTAGCTCAGATGGCCCGCCTCGCCGAGCTGAAGCTCGGCTTCAGCGAGGCGGGTTAGAGCGCGGTAATATTATGTGGCTAGTTTATATAATATACAGCAAACAAAATAACAAAACATACATAGGAAGTACAAATAATTTTAAAAGAAGGATAATTCAACATAATAATAATGAAGTTTTTTCAACGAAGAGTAAGGGGCCTTGGTTTCCAATATATATTGAATTTTACCCTAATGAAAGTTCAGCTAGATCAAGAGAGAAACAATTGAAGTCGTCCGTTGGTAGAAGGTATCTAAAAAAAATTATTGATAATATAATAAAAATATGGCTGGGTAGCTCAGATGGTTAGAGCGCGGCACTCATAACGCCGAGGTCGAGAGTTCAATTCTCTCCTCAGCCACTATTAGGCAATATAGCACCCGTAGCTCAATTGGATAGAGTACTTGGCTTCGGACCAAGGGGTTGTAGGTTCGAATCCTGCCGGGTGCACAAATAAACACATAGGCCCTTATAGCTCAGCTGGTAGAGCAGCTCCCTCTTAAGGAGACGGTCCCAGGTTCGAGTCCTGGTGGGGGCACCAACATTAAATCATATTTCAAAACCGGCACTAATTAAGGTTTCGCGAATGTTAGTGAGCGACCCGCCCAATCGCATAGCGATATGGGCGGGCGAGTCCTGGTGGGGGCACCAAAATAAAATAGTCCCGAGTATTCGGGGCTATTTTATTTTTTGCTTTATAAACTTTTTACTTGCTAATTCCACTCATCCATTAATTCATCCGTTATTTCACTTTCTTCACTTTCACTAAGTTCATCCTCATTTTCTATTTTAATGTCTGGATTTAATTTTCTGGCAAAATCGCGCGCCAGCATTGAATCAATTCCCAAGTCATCGGCTTTATCAAGAATTTTAGTATCATCGCTGATAACAATCCAATCTCCGGGCTTTTTTTCCTGCTCCATCAGCTCAATAATTTTATCATCGGCATTCTCGTAAATAGCATCGCGCGGAGTGTAAATTACGGTAACATTATCTTCAGTATAACGATCACCCAGTAAATCATTACTGTCAAAAACTAAGATAATTTTCTTTCCGGCGCTTTCCGCGTAAGCACGCATAATTTCCACCAGCCGCTGATCAAAATCCGGCTCTCGCAAAATTCCCAGCTTGCCGGCTAAATTATTTGCGTCAATTAAATATGGCATAAATTAGTTAAAAGTTAAAAATTAAAAATCTAAAGTTTTTCAATAAGTATAATATAACAAAATAAATAAATATAACAATACATTTTTTCAACAACCAAAAAGTCCCGATTTTCGGGACTTTTTAACTTTATACTTTTAACTTTCAACTAATTTTTATATCCAGGTAACGTTGGCGATATTATCGCCGGCATCCTTTAACCTCATTAACCGCACCCCCTGCGTATCCCGCCCCAAAGTCGGGACGGATTTAAACGGCAACCTTATAACCTGGCCTTTTTCAGAGATAATAATCAAATCTTTATCTTTCATAATAACCGTATTTACTACATAAGCATTGACTAACTGTCCGGTCTTTTTCGTAACCTTGAAAGTTTTTATGCCCGAACCCGCTCGAGACTGGACCTTATATAATGATAATACTGAACGCTTGCCGAAACCTTGATTGCCAATAACCGCAACCTGGCTAACCTGCTGTTTATCCTTGTTGCCCTGCACCACTCCCATGCCTATTACCAAATCCTCCTTCTTCAACCTGATGCCGGTTACGCCGCTGGCATTGCGGCCCATTGGGCGCACATCAGATTCTTTAAACCTAATAGACTGGCCGGCCGCGGTAATCAGCATAATCTGGTCTTTGCCTGAAGTGGGCCTGGTCCAAATTAATTTGTCGTCCTCTTTAACTTTAATGGCGATTAATCCGCTGCGGCGGACATTCTTAAATTGTTCTAATTCTACTTTTTTAACCAACCCCTTTTCAGTCGCCATTAATAAATATTCCGCTCCCGCTCCCTCCAATTTGTCAAGCGGCAAAAGAGAGGTTACTTTCTCAGTTGTTAAAAGCTGAAGGAAATTAACAATCGCCTGCCCCTTGGAAGTTCTGGAGGCAACCGGAATATCATATGCTTTTAATTGGAATACCCGGCCCTTGGTAGTAAAAAATAAAATATCGCTGTGAGTCATGGTGGTAAAGAAAAATTCCACTATATCCTCTTCTTTGGTAGTTAGGCCGATCACTCCCTTTCCTCCCCGTCCCTGGACTTTAAATGTCTCCGGCGGAACCCTTTTTATATACCCATCCCGCGTCATTATAATTACCGCCGGCTCATTAGGCACCAAATCCTCTTGTTTGAATTCTTTAATGGAAGATGCGATTACTCTGGTCCGGCGCTCATCGCCATATTTATCAATCAAGCTCTGTAAGTCATCTTTTATCATTTTTAAAACTTTTTGTTTTGACTGCAGAATGCCCTCTAAATCTTTAATTAATTTCTTTTTTTCTTCTAATTCATCCTTAATCTTCTGCTGTTCCAGGTTGGCTAAATTTTGCAAACGCATTTCCAGGATGGCGACTGCCTGTATTTCAGTTAATTTAAATTTTTTCATTAAATTAACTTTAGCGACCTCTTTGTCTTTGGATGATTTTATTATTTTAATAACCGCGTCAATGTTCTTAAGGGCAATCATCAATCCCTCTAAAATATGTGCGCGGGCTTTTGCCTTGTCCAGCTCAAACTGGGTCCTTCTTTTAATAACTTCTATCCGATGTTTAATATATTCTTCCAGAACCATCTTCAAATTCAGCAACTTTGGCTGTATTCCATCAACTAAAGCAATCAAATTAACATGGAAAATAGTTTGCAATGAAGTATGCTTGAACAAGCTGTTTAAAATTTTCTTGGGATAAGTGTCTTTTTTTAGCTCAACTACAATCCGGACCCCGTCTTTATCCGATTCGTCCCGCAAATCTTTTATACCCTCTATTTTTTTGTCTTTCACTAAATCGGCTATTTTCTCCACTAGTTCGGCCTTATTAACCTGATAAGGAATTTCATTTACTATAATCTGGCTCCCCCCGCTTTTATTTTCCGTTATTTCAGTTTTAGCCCTAATCGCGATTCCTCCTCTGCCGGTAGCGTAAGCCCTTTTAATTTCAGAGGTATCGTAAATAATGCCTCCAGTAGGAAAGTCTGGGCCTTTGACAAATTCCATTAAATCATCAACTGTCGCTTCTGGATTATCAAGCAGATGGATAATTCCTTGACAAATTTCTGTTAAATTATGCGGCGGTATATTAGTCGCCATGCCGACTGCGATTCCTAAAGCTCCGTTTAATAATAGGTTGGGCAAGCGGGCGGGCAAGACTGTCGGCTCTCTCTGGCTGCCGTCATAATTGGGTATGAAATCAACTGTGTTTTTTTCCAAATCAAGCAATAGCTCCTCGGAAATAGACGCTAATTTTGCCTCAGTATAGCGCATAGCGGCCGCTCCGTCGCCGTCCATTGAACCGAAGTTTCCCTGTCCCTTTACCAGCATGTAGCGCATGGAAAAATCCTGCGCCATGCGGACCATCGCTTCATATACGGAAGAATCTCCGTGCGGATGGTATTTACCTAGAACTTCACCGACAACTGTAGCCGACTTTCTGAACTTTGCCGTTGGCCTTAAGCCCAAGCTCCACATTGCGTATAAAATACGGCGATGCACCGGCTTCATTCCGTCCCGGACATCCGGCAGCGCCCGGCTGACAATGACGGACATCGCGTAATCCAAATATGAGCTGCGCATCTCAGACACTAAAGAAGTTGATAATATTTTACCGTATTGAGTTTTTTCACCTTCATTTACAATTTCAGTTGGAGCGGTATTTTCATCTTCCGCTTTATCAATTTCCGGTTTCTTTTTTTCGGCTTCCTTTTTTGGGGAAACAGCTTCCCCCCTTTCCGGTTTCTTTCTGGAAGCATTATTTTTTATTTGTTTTTCAATTTTCTTTTTCGCCATACTAAAAAATTTTAATTTCTAATCCTAAAATTTTCAAATCTAGGTTATTATTCTGGTTTATTTAATTCATCATTCAATTTATATAGCAGCTTCTCCAGCTCTATCTTTTTCTCCATTTCATCAAGCCGATCTTCAAGCTCTTTTATCTGTTGGTCTTTTATATCCGAAGAAGGGGCGGCGCCATCCTTGGCGGCATCCACAACATCTTTAATCTCAACAAAATTATTTTTTGCCTCCTCTATAGCGACGTTAAAACTGCTGAGTATTCCGCTGAATTCCTCCGCGCCGCCCGAAGAATCTTTTACTGAATTTTGAATGCTATTTTTAAAACTAACCGCCCAAAAAGTAAAAATAATTATTATAAAAAAACCGACTGCCGACCACATGGCGATAATCTTTTCTCTCTCAATTTTCAATCCATTTTCCGGAGTTTGATAAACTTCGGCTGCTATTTCTTCTATACCAACTTTTCTTTTGGCAGTTCTGTATTTCTTTTTCGCCGGCTTTTTTGCCGCACTCCCCTTTTTTGGCATAAAATTTTATTTATGATTATTTAAAAATAACCAGTTCCATATCCTCGCTGGGCAGATCTTTCTTAGTAATCTTTAATTTTTCTTCTTCGGTCGGCTTTACTCCGAATTCTTTAATAAATTTATCAACCCCGTCAATCATTTTTCCCGACTTGAATTTTAATCCCGGAACTTGGTAGTGCATGGGGATAATTATCCTCGGTTCAATTTGATTTATAACTTCAACCGCTTTTTTAGCGTCCAAAGTATAAACTCCCCCTACCGGCACCATTAAAATATCGGTTCCTTGCAGGGCCTCTATTTGCTTATTATCTAAAGCATGACCCAAATCTCCTAAGTGGGTAACTACCACATCTTCAATATTAATCCTAAAAATTATATTGCCACCATTCTCTTTTCCTCCATTGTCATCATGCGCTGAATCTATGCCCTGTATGAAAGTGTCTTTAATTTCGTACTCCCCCGCCGTATCAATTGTATAAAAATCGCCTTTAATGGCGCTAGTATTATTATGGTCATTGTGGTTATGGCTGACAGTAACTATGTCCGCCTCAGAGCTGGGAACGCGCAGGCCATACTCTTTGTCAAACGGATCGGTAATTATAGTTATGTTTTCTCCCTTGCTGTCCTTGCCCTGCAATTTAAAGCAGGAGTGTCCTAAATGTTGAATATACATAAATTTAACAAAAATTTATTGAATTATAATTATCTTGAATACATTCGTTCCGCCTCTTCGTCAACATCTTCACCCTCTTCTTCGTCTTCACCCCCCTCTTCGTCGTCTTTGATTTCTACAATAGGCGGGAGACCATCTTCATCTTCATCTTCATCTTCATCTTCATCTTCATCTTCATTTTCATCATCTTCATCTTTATCCCCCTTATCATCCTCCTCATTAAATTCTTTTATAATTTCATCATCGCTTTCATCTTCTTCAGCATCTTCTTCCAACTCTGCAATTTCTTCTTCATCATCTTCTTCGTACTCGCCGGGTTCATCTTCGTTTATTGAACCGCTTACTGAAATTCCACCCTCGTTATCTTCCTCTTCATTCTCTTCGTCGTCTTCTTCATCCTCTTCCTCGTAATCATCTTCATCACCCAACACTCGGCTGGCGCTGAATTTTGATTCTTCTCGTTTATGCAATGGCATCCCGGAAGGAATTTCTTCGCTTATTTTAGCATATTCCGCCTGATTAATCAATATCTCCCGCGGCTTGGCTCCGTTGGCCGGACCGACCACTCCGCCGTCCTCTAATAAGTCTATTAAACGGGCCGCCCTGGCATATCCAATCCGCAAACGGCGCTGCAAAAAAGAGGTTGAAGCTTTATTTGAGTTAATCACTATCTCTTTGGCTTCCTGGAAAAGCTCATCAGAGTCTTCATCTCCTCCAAGGCCGGTTCCGCACAATCCGCCGACTTTCTGCTTGCCGGTAACCTCCTCGTCATACTCTGCTTCGCCCGTCTGCTCTTTTATATGGCGGACGATTTTCTTTATTTCCCGGTCGTCAACATAGGCGCCCTGGATTCTTTTTGGTTTGGATAATTCGGCGGTTACAAAAAGCATATCTCCTCTGCCAAGCAGTTTCTCTGCTCCTTGGCTGTCTAAAATCGTGCGGGAATCAATTGAACTGGAAACAGAGAATGCTATTCTGGCCGGAATATTCGCCTTTATCAAACCGGTAATAACGTCGACTGACGGCCTTTGCGTAGCTAAAACAAGATGTATTCCGACTGCCCGCGCCATTTGCGCCAGCCGGATTATCGCGCCCTCAACATCCCTGGCGGCCGCTACCATTAAATCAGCCAATTCATCAATTATAAAAACAATATAAGGAAGCTTGTCTCTGGAAATAGCGTTATAGCTGGCAATATCGCGCTTGCCGGCGGCGGCTAAAACGTCAAACCGGCGGTCCATCTCATTCAAACACCATTTAAGAGCATTGATCGTTTTCGGCACGTCGGTTATAACCGGAGATAATAAATAAGGTATTCCGTTATAAACCGGCAACTCAACCCTTTTGGGGTCAACCATAATGAATTTTAAGTCATCCGGATTATTCTGGTACAGCAAGCTTACAATAATTGAATTTAAACAAACTGATTTTCCCGACCCGGTCGTACCGGCAACTAATAAATGGGGCATCTTTGCTAAATTAGCCATCCAGGCCTGTCCGGCAACATCCTTGCCCAGAGCTATCATGGTGTTGTATTTCCTTTTTCTGAAATCAGGCGTATCAAGAATTTCGCGCAAACCGACCCGGGCAATAATTCTATTGGGAACCTCAACGCCGACTAAAGACTTTCCCGGAATAGGCGCCTCAATCCTTATGGGATGCGTTGCCAAAGCCAAAGCCAAATCATTATTTAAACCGATAATGCGGGAAAGTTTAACTCCTTCGGCGGGCTTGAATGTATATTGGGTAACAGTCGGCCCGACGCTGACATCCCCCATCTCCACCGGAATACCGAAATTTTCTAATGTCCGTTTAATAATTTCATTACTATTTTTTACGTCTGCTCCCGATGGCTTTCCGACTTTATTGCTTAATAAATCCAACGGGATATGAATTTTAATATTGCTGCGTTTAATCTTCGGCTCTTCCGCATCCTCTTGGGAAATCGGCGCGCTGGCTGCCCCGTCTTCAACTTCGCGCGAACTGAATTCTTCACCCTCTTCGTCTTCCTCATATTCAGCTTCTTCCTCCTCCATCTCTTCCTCATCCTCTTCGTAGTCGTCATAATCTTCTCCTCGTCCTCTTTGGAAAAATCTGGTTAATGGTGAAAATATTTTTCTAATCAAGCTTTCTCCGCCTATAAGGCCGGACAATGTTGAGTTAAGCGCCAGCATTAATGATATTATGAAAAGGCATATTAAAATTAAAAGCGTCGCCCAAAAGCCGATTAAGCTGACAAAAATTTTATCAAGAAATAAGCCGGTATATCCCCCTCCCTTGCCCAAACTGGCGGCCATATCCGGATTTGCCCGATAAAATATATGCAACAATGACTGAAAGCTCAAAACGAAAAAAAACAGGCCAACGTAAGTATAGCCATGTATCCATTTTTTGTCTTCATGGTATAGTAA
>JBAZGH010000027.1:0-12869 GCA_041652935.1 Patescibacteria group bacterium
CATTATTCTGCAGAGTATGCAGGAAAGCAACCGCGTTGTTTATGACCGGGTCGCCGGCGCTAACGCCCATTTCCATTAAGGCCATAATAGCCGCCGCCGTGTCGTTGCTGCCACTGCTTCCACCAACGGCGTATCCCCAGCCACCGTCGCCATTTTGATTGTCCAGTAAAAAATCCTTAGCCGCTATCGCTTCGGGGCAGCCAGTTTCGTAAATTGAAGCCAGGGCCAAAATTGACCAGATATCATCATTTAAAAGCATAGCATCGCCCATCTGCGTTCCGTCGTAATAGCTCTTTAATTTAGCTACATAATTAATATTACCAAAAGTGGTTGGATTTTCTCCGACAGCGGCTAAAGCTAAAATTGTTTTAGCGTAATCATTAGTTGGATTAAATCCTCCGGGAGCAACACTGGCGAGATGATCGGTCGACACACCTGATTCTCCAGCCACCACTAATGCCTGCGTAATCCAAGCGTCTTGAGTTTGGCCTTGTAAATAAGTTACTGCCTCCGGCATGCCAGCTGAAGCAGGTTTTGATAATAGCATTACTGCTAACACTATTGATGTGATTAAAATTGTTTTTGATATTCTCATAGTTTTTGTCCCACAAATCAACAAATCTTTTCACAAATATACAAATACAAGTAAAACTTTTTTTACAGAATTTGTATATTCATGCTGATTCGTAATTCGTAGGAATTAAAAAATCCACCCCTTTCGAGTGGAATAAATACCGCGCCAATACTGGCGCTGGATAAAAAAATAAATCCACTATTCCTTGCTCGAAAATTAGTGCTTGTAAATTATTTGGTTTTCTGGCTTTCCTTGCTTAATTTATAAACAAAGATTACAGTTGCGGCACAGCCCCGGACTTACTCGTTAAACAAACGAATTCACCGGTGTTTCCCACTTAAATTTATATGATAAAAAAATAATTGTCAATTATCTATCCTCCCAGTTGTTCTAATAATCCCTGAATCCTATCGGCCTGTATTTCTTGGATAATATACTGCGAATCTTGTTCAAATTTTTTATCAATTTCAGCTAATTCAGACGCCATATTTATAGCTTTTTGGGTTTCTCCCATGCTTAAATACACTCTAATTAAATTAGTTAATATTTGTTCGTTATAAACTTCGCTCTCCCTCGCAAGTTCCAGCGCGGCCAGCTCTCCCTTAATATCTGAATTTTCTTTAAATCTTTTAGCTAATAATAAGAAGAAGCTATTATCCGGCGGCTTTTGGCCAAGATTCACAAAAATTCTAGCTGTTTTCAACGCCTGTTCAAGCTGTCGGTCAGCTAAATACACCCGCGCTAAATGGTAATAACTCGCCATATACCTGCCATTAACAGCTATTGCGTCCTGAATAATCTTTATCGCCTCTGATGGACGATTGGAAATAATATAGCTATTAGCTAAAGAATAGTAATATTGCAGATGCTCCCTGCTCAAAGAAATTGCCTTATTATTATTTTCAATTGCCGAATCAATATAAGTTGAATTATTATTAACTACATAAGCAATATTATCAAGCTCGGCCTTGCGGGAATAAAGCATGGCGTTATAAGGATCTTTTTTTATTTCTTTATCAATAGCTTCGCCAGCGTCTAAAATGCCTTTTCTTAATAATTCCGCGCTTGCCTTATCCTGAAGTATTTCCTGCAAGCTTGAACCTGCGCCGACAAGATAATTAACATAAGCTAAAACCACATTGCGGCTTGGAATAATATTATAGTTAATTGCTTTTTGAAAAGACTCGGTAATTTTTTCCAAATCATTATTATATTTATAGGGGTCAACAGCGGCCTTGCATGCCTGGCCGACTCTAATATTCAATTGATAAGTTATTAATAAAATAAAAACGCTAATTATTATTGGTATAAAAAATTTACTTTCTTTTTTTGCATCTCCAAATTCTACCATAACATCTTTATGATACCGATATTCAATAAAAGCAAACATGGCCACAAAGGCAGAGTAAGAATTCAAGTCATCAAATACAAAAATTAAATGCACAAAATAAGTTATTGTTAACCCCGAGAACAGTAAAAATTCATCCAGCATTATTTTTTCTTCTTTATATCCCTTAATTAAATAATAAAAAATAAAGAAAGGAAAACCTAAAAATATAATAAAGCCAACCATTCCATTCATTACCAAAACATCTAAAATAGCGTTATGCGAACGGTCAAAATAGGGTTCGCTGGGGGCGATTAAGTAATAATCGGCATTGAAATATTTATTAAAAACAACATTAAAATTATCCATTCCCACGCCGAAAATTGGATGCTCTTTAAATCCTTGCCAGGCGGCATTCCAGCCGATAAAACGCGTTTCAGCAGTTCCGCCGAATAAGGATATGGAGGATATTTTAGTTAAAATAGAATTACTTTTCACTATACTGCTGTTAGGATTTAAAAAAGCAAAAAATAATAAAGATGATCCCAAAATTACTACAGCCGCTATGCCGACCTTTGCTTTTTTATTTCGGCCCAATAATATATAAAGCAGGGACGTGGCAGTAAAAGCCGCTATCAAACCCAATGTTGTGCCCCTGATGCCTGCCAAACTAAAAGCAAAAAAATTTATAATGACGGCAAAGAAATAATAAGCTTGCCACCAACGATTGCTGGTTTTTAACAGTAAAAAAAGCGCAAAAAAAGCGCTAAAAGCAGTATAAATAGCAACATAAGCGGAATTGCCCAAAGTGCTGATGATCCTGGTCTTGCCGGCTGAAAAAACTTCCATATTAAAAACTTCAGGATAATACTGTATTATTCCGTAGAAAGACACATATAAACTGACCGCGATAAAAATGTTAAAAAATATTTTCCAATCTTTGCCGGTAAAAAATGAGCGGAGCAAAAAATAAAACAGCCATAAATGGATAATGGTAAAGACTCCCCACATGCGCTCAATATCGGAAAACCAGCTGATTAAAATGGAAAAACTGAAAAATGAAGATATAATATTTGCTATTATAAAAGCGCTAAATACCCATAAAAAATAATTCCTTTTTCCGATTAATTTAAATTTATTTTTTGCCAAAATAAATAAAAAAATTATTACGGCCAGCTCAATAACTGTGCGAAAAAATATTGTGCGGCTGCTGATATAAGGAAAAAGTACGTTGCCCAATACAACCGCCGGAGTAATAGTGGCGGCATAAAGCAAATATTTAACTGCTTTTTTTAAATTTTGTGAAGATAAAAATTCATTCATAATTTTTTTAAATTATTATTCTGCTTCCGCCTGTTTTTTTTCTTCGGCATTCTGAACAAACTTTTCCACTGAATCTTTTATTTCCGGATTGAGGTTAACCGCCTGTCGGGCATATTGAACGGCTTTGTCCCATTGGCCCTGCTCATAATATTTATTAGCCAAGGTTGAATAATATAAGTAGTTGCTGGTTCCGTTTTTAATCATTAGCTCATAAAATATAATTTCTTCATTAACATCGTTTTGGACATCAAATAATCCTACAAAATTTGTTAAAGTTTTTTCGTTTATCCTTTCCCCTAGATCGATCGCTTTTATCAGGCTCTCCCTGGCCTCGCTATATTTATTTGTTAAATAATAGACTTTAGCCAATTCCCAGTATGACTTGCTCCACCTATCGTTTAAACTAACCGCTTTTTCCGCGTTCTCAACCGCTTTTTCCAATTCTCCGTCCATTAATAAATTTTGTGATACCAAAAAATATGATTCGATCCGGTTCGGCGAAGTTTCAATTGAGCGGTTTATATATTCCATTGCTTCCTTTAAAGTTTCTTCGTGTAAAATATTTTCACTGGTAGATTCTACGTCAAAACGATAATTCAAAAGCTCTCCCGTTTTATAGTTATAGTAAGTATCATTAGGCAAATATTTTAAATTTTCTTTATATAAATTAATTGCGTAATTAATATCGTCTTTCTTCTCCGGCCTTTGGCTGCCGCTTTGCAAGTAATAGTTAAAAATTGTATTGGCGACGCTGCTTCTTAAATCCAAATCCAGCGGAGTTCCATAACTAAGGGACCGCTGCAGATAAGCCATGCCCTGTTCATGGTTGGTCGGCATTAAAACTTGCCCGGCCACATTATCCCTTAGGGCCCAATACTCATTAAATATTATTTTTTTATAAGAATACGACAAGCCGCCCAATAAAATCAATGCTATTAAAACAACTAAAATTTTAGGCGCTCCTTTTTTATCGCTTTCATAAACAGCTTCCGCTTGCGGACTGTTATTTATAAAAATTAAAAATACCATTAAGCCCAGTATCTGCGGCAGCATGTCAAAAATAAATAAATTTTGGATAAAATAAGCGATTATTAACCCGCCCATCGCGCCTAAATAAACGCGGTCTTTTTCCGTCCGGTAATATTTTATGATGGAATAAAAAATAGCTATCAGCAACAGTAGATAAGCTGCGCTTCCGACTAACCCGGTAGTCGACAGCAGTTCAATTATGATATTGTGAGCGCGATCAAAATAATTGTCCCCGGGGGCGTAATTATAATAATCCGGCTCTAAATATTTATTATAGGGCACGGCAAATTGATTTAAGCCATAGCCCAAAATCGGTTTTTCTTTAAAGCCTTCCAGTCCCCATTTCCAGGACATAAATCTGGTAATGGCGGTTGACTCTTGCAGGGAAAATTGGGTAGCGCGGTCAAATCCCTTGCTTTTAATCCACTCATTGTCTTTGTTAATAAATAGAAGCCCGTATAAAACGGCTATTAGGACAACAGAAATTATGGCGCCTCGGCGCAACTTTTTGTTTAATTTTAAATTTTTCAGCAGAACCGCCAAACAAATAAAAATTCCCGCGGCCGCGCCCAGATAAGCGCCTCTGGTGCCGGTTAAAAAGATAGCTATTAAATGCAAAAGGACACCCGCGTAATAAGCTATTTTCCAATTTTTTTCCGAGCTGGACATTGCTAAATAACTGGAGAAAAATAGGCCGAAAATTAAATAGCCGGCAAACACGCCGGAATTGCCAACAGTCGCCATAATCCGGTTCACGCCCGGCTTAATATTTGTCAGGCCGAACCATTGTAAAATCCCGTAAATGCATAAAAAAGAACTAATGCCAACAAAAACCGTTAATAATAATTTTAATTCTTTTTTGTTTCTAAATAATGAGATGCCAACTAAAAACAAAGCGAAGAAATGCAAAATACTGAACAGCCCCATCATCCTCTCCGTATCGCCCCAAAAGCTTAGATATTGATTAACACTAAAAATAGTTGCCAAAATCAATGTTAATATATATAAGCTAAAAATTTTGGCTAATAAACTGAATTTTGGTCGCTGTTTTGGGTATAATAAAATAAAAATAACCCATAAAAAAAACAGCACTTCAGTAATTAGCTGGAAGTATAAGGCGCTGGTTGTTACATAAGGAAAAAATAATCTTTGATCAACCACTAAGGGCGACAGCAGGGCTAAAAAAAATAACCCTTGTAATATTTTTTTATACTTTTGCTCTTTTATCATAAAATTATAGTAAATTTATTCAATTTAATTATAAACAATGTATTCGTATATTCGTAACTAATTAGTAATTAGTAGAATAGCAAAAATGCTCAAAAAAAACAACCCCCCGAATTACTTCGAGGGGTGTTTTATATCTGAATTTCTTATCTGTTCAGGAACAACTAACTAGTTGTTATATACTCAAAGACTGAGAATCTAATGGCAAATTCTTAATCTGGTAGCCGTTAGCCCAGTCAGCGGAAGAGGAACCGGAGGTATAAGCATGGTCGCCAGCACTATAGTCAGACCATAACAACTTGTATTCAGCTGTTTGGTTCGCGGTAGCGGTGGTGCTCAAACCCCACTCGTTGTCTCCGTCCTGATCACCGATGTATTGGCCGGCCACTTTACCGTAAGCAGTATCAGCATCAAATGTTAATACGACAGAGTCAGAGCTGGTTGTACCTGCCTCAAAGTTTCTTGGAGTAGCTTTGACGTAATAAGTTGTCTCGCTAGAAACCTGCTCTTCGGTCGCCCAGGCAAAGATAATTCTACCAGTGGTAGTAGTAGCGCCGCTTGAACCTTCTAAATTCAAACCGCCATTATCTTCTGATACGGTAGTAACTAAAGTACTAATATCAGTGCTGCCGCGATATAGTTTAATATTATCTAATTCAATGTCATAACCATCAGCTTTATTAACTATTGCGCCTTGATTATTCCAAGTTAAATCAAGCACAAACTGCTTTAACATAATCGAGCCGTTAGAAGACGGAGCGACTTTGAAAGCAAAGACATTTTGGCTTACATCATTGCGTATGGTAGTTGACAATGGAACGCTGGTAAATACAGGGTAGCTCTTAAATACTATAACATTATTAGCTTGAAGGTCGGTTCCTACTGAACTTTGCGTGCCTGCGCTATTCCTTACCATGATAGTATCTAGAGTAGTAGAAGCGTTTAAGCCGGGTACTACGCCGCTGTCAATGCTTACTGGATTTAGCTGTAATTTTACAGTTAAAATCTTTTGAGTATTTGCCGGAACTACTAAGCTTAGCCCGGTAGTAGTAGCAATATAAGTCGCGCTAACAGTGGTTCCTCCCGGATTTAAGCAGGTGCTTCCATCCCAAAGTTCAACCGCGGCTACAGCCGGAACTACGTTGGCATCAAGAAACTTAACCGCTACCTCTTCAACAGTATAGGTATCATAGCGAGAGGTTAAGTTATAAGTTCCTGCGATTACTGTCTGACCGCCAAAAACCATTTGATCTAATGGGTTTTCAGTGGCGGCAGTAGTAAATTCACCGGTAGTCCAAGTAGTGCTCTGGCCATAAACCTCGCTGGAATCAGCGGAGGCGGCTGAACCGACAGATGTGCCGGAAACCGTTAATTGCGGCTTTAAGACAGCGCTAGCGCCGATAGAAGACAAGACGTCAGCATAAACTGAAATCGTCATTGTGGACCCGGCCGCTATAGTCTCGCTTACTGTCCAGCTGTTAGTGGTAGAAGCCACTGTGCTCTTGGTAACAGAAGTTTTATTGCCGTAAACGATATAAACGTCAGCCAAGTCATCAGCTACCTCAACATCAAGAGTTGAATTGTCAAAGTCAAGGTTGAAAGCCGTTATATTAACGCTCTCGGTAGTATCAGCCGTTAGGCGGTACTCGGCGATCTTATAGGCGTTCTGCGGGTCAACCGCGCTGTGGTTATTGTAACCGGTGTACTTTGACAAAGTCAATCCGCCCTCTTTAACAGTTAAAGTATTTCCTGTTTTATCCGTTGAGGGGGTGGAGAAATAACTCAAAGAGGTCAGGCGCTGGGCATTGCTTGAAGAAGAAGCGATTTGCACTGCGATTGTATCGGCCGCGTTAACACTGTTAGTGGTGTCAGCGGCGGTAGTGCCTTCATAAACATCAGCTCTAACTTCTACGGTTACCGGAGTGCCCGGGTTAACTATTAAAGATGAACCTAAAGAATACAATGTGCGGAAGGCCGCGGTGCCGTCAGAAGCGGCAATATCGGCGGTTGAACCGACCTGTACTCCGTTGGCAAAAATTTTGCCGTTTCTTAATTCATCGATATTGGAATCGCTGACAACCGCGTTCAAATATAAACTCTCAACCTTTACGGCTTCGCCGGTGGCTTTGAATTCATAAGTCGCGAATGTTATGCCGGTAGCGCCATTAACGATATTGCCGGAGACTGAATCGGTTTTCTTGGTAATAGTTAAGTTGCCGCTGGAAATAGTCTGGGTGCCTGAAGTGCAGGCAGTGAAGGTAGTGTCGTCAGCTTGTACCAACACATTAGCATTATATTCAGTGTCAATGAAGGACGCGTCCGCGGCCTGGCGCAAAGACAAAGAAGTGGTGCGGCTGGAACCGCCGACAATATCAACTAGAACTTTGAATGTCCTGGCTCCGGTTTCCAGTTTAAGCGGGGAACTAGAAAAATCAAAGGTAACATAGCCGTTGCTGTCTAATCTGGCTATAGTATCGCCCTTTTGCACGCCGTCAATCAATAATTTGAAGTTGCGCAAATCATCTGACAATACCGAGCCAATCTGCCTAAAGGTAATATACTCCATATTAACCGCTCGGGTTCCGATAGTAACCACGTTTGTCCATAAGACAAACTCGTCCTGCGGATCAAGCGCGGTGTTGGCTGTAGGAGTGCCTGAATTGTCAAAGCTGACGCCGGCTAAAGTAGCGTCGGCGATGCTCATTAAATTTCCACTAGCCGGGAATGAACCGGTTATGGCAGCTCCATTGGTAATAATGTCAGAAGCGGCATTAATAGAAATGCCGACAAGCTGTCCGGAGGTGGAAGCGGCGATATTGGATTTAACGGTTACAGTCTTGGTTGTTCCGGCCGGGATAGTAATAATTCCGGCAGAATTGTTCCAAGTAATAAAGCTTGAACTTACTGAAGCGCTGTCAGTTAATCTTTCAGTGCCGTTATACAGGTAAACTGATGTTAAAGTAGCATCAGCTGATACGCCGATCCTTTTTACCTTTAAAGAGGTAATTTTAACATCACCATCGCTGGCGGCTGTTAAATTAAAAGACGCTAAGTTAGCAATTGCTTGACCGGTAACAATAGTACCAGCCGCGGCGGTATTGCTTGATAGCGCAACGGATAAGCCGCTGCCCGCTCCAATAGTTCCGCCTGCGCCGGATGAAGTGTCAGTAACGCCCTCTTCAGCAGTACTTATTTCAGTGCCTAATGCAGGCAATGTATAAGATTCGCCGGCGGTAATAACGTCATTCCAACTAAGGCGATTTGAGACGAAAGCGGCTTCATTGCTGAATTTGCGCGCCTTGCCGTCAGTGCCGATATAATATACATCAGCAGAATCGCTGGTCTTTACTAAACTGCCAACCGGATAAACGCCCGCGGTTAATGCAGTGCCGGTAATGTAGTTAGTGAAGAATGAATCCGGAACGTCGATAACTCTCTTGGCCCAATTAGCTCCCCAAAGCGCGATTGCGTTTGCTTCGCTGACTATTGACCTTAAGGTTCCGTTTGGCTCAACTGCGTATACAGTCGGGTTAGTAGTAATTTTAACTAATTTAGTACCTGGTCTAACGGTAATATTCTTACCCAAAGGATAACCTTCGAGCTCGCTTTGTGAAACGGTTACAACGCCGCTCCAATCGCTATACCAAGAAAAATAAGTAGACTCATTAGGGAAAACATAACGTTTGCCATCAGCAGCTAAATAATATACTGAAGAAAGCCCATCCATTTTAATAAGGTCGCCGGCTGACGCAGCAGCTTGTGCTTGCGGAGCAACAACAACGCTCATGGAAAGGACAGTCATCAACATGATGCTGATAGTAAAAATTTTTCGTAATTTACTCATACGTAAATTATTCCTTTCTTTTAGATGTATTTTTACCCTTGGCGCAACTTTTGTATTTTAATAATATCAATTGCAACTTGTTAAATATAGTACTTATTTAACAGGTTTTTATAAAAATCAACCGGAATCCCATACTTCTCTAATCCCGCACCTGTGCATACAATTTTGTTATGCATGGGATTGTTCTTACACAATGCGTTGATTATCCTCCCCTTTTTACCTGTTTAATTATATAGACAGGAGCGGGAGAGAAATAAAGCTTGTTGATTTTTACGTTAACTGAATATTGTTAAAATATTTCCAGTCTTGCTAATGAATAAAAATACTTTTTCATTAAGAACTTTATCTCCCAATCTCTTAGGACCGACCTTGATGATAAAGCTTGTTCCAAATATAGGAACACAGCCATTTTCTATGCGCCTGACAGCCGAAATATATTAAATTGCTGCGGTATAGAAAATGAATGTATTGCTATATTTTATTTTTTAAGAAAAATTACTTAATATCTTCTTAACTCCGGGTATTTTTATTATTATTGAATATATTTTATTTATTATTTTTAACCCCGGGTTATTATATAATTTATTAAGCGCTTTTGTGTTAATGCCGGCTATCGTTCCTGTCGGAAGCTTTCCTGAAATTTCTTGGCGCGAGCAAACGGCGATAAAATATACCGGGCCGTCTCCGCTGTTTAAGATTACCTTATCAGCGTATCCGCCCTTTTCTGCTCCTGCCGGCGCTTTAATGCAGGTTGCCAAACCATTAACCTGCTCCAGGATAAAACAATATGGAAAATAACGCTTAATCGCCTCTGTAAATTCTTTTCTATTAAATTCTTTAATATGAAAAGGATTTCTCCCGCGGCTTAAGTCTTTATTCGGTGTGGAAATAACAGCCAAACCGTCATCTTTTAATACTCTGGCCAATTCGGCTAAAAACTTATCATAATTTTTTAAATGTTCTATCGTTTCAAAAGAAACCGCCACATCAATTATTTTATCGTCCAGCGCTATTGCCTCGGCATTTCCAACTGAATATTTTATGTTTTCATATCCGTAATTATTCCGGGCGCTAGTAATCGCCTCCTCGCTGATATCCATTCCCTTAATTTCTCTTGCTCCGGCCTCTGCTAAAATTTTTGTTCCATAACCGGACCCGCAGGCGATATCCAAAACTGTTTTATCTTTAACGAATTTCTTGGCTAATTCATATCTTATTAAATGTTCATTGTATATTATGTGCTGTTTAACGCTATCATCGGGAACTAACCTCTCATCAAAAGTATTGCTCATAAATTATAATTTATTCTTCTTATAATGCTTCCGCTTCTTCGGTATTTATTGCCCCGCCTTCGCTTGTTGTTTCATCTGCCTGCTCAATCGCTCCTTTAACTTGCGGCGTACTGGTCCCGATATTTTCATCTGCTTCTTTTTTGCTTTCATCAACCTTTTCGGAAGCTTCGTCTAAAATTACCTGGCTTTCATTAATTTTTTCTATAGCCGCTTTATAATCATCATTTTTCAATAACTCTTCCGCTTCTGTTATGGCCATGGATGCTTCATTTGTTTTATTTTCTACAACCTGTTTTTTGTCATCATTTTTCGACTGGTCATATATCTGTATTCCATTTTCGCTTCTTCCTAAACCGGCGCTAAAAACTTTATCGGCGTCGCTCTGGACCTCTGATATTTTTTCTTTGGCAGTTTCCAATTTAGCCGCTACTCGGTTATTTATATCGTTTTTATCATTATTGGAATCGGCTGATCTGGCTATCGTATTAAGAGCGCTTAATCCCGCTTTATCTACGCTTCTTATAGCTTCATTTATCTTGCTTTCGGCGCTGCTTGACTGATTGGCGATTGTTTGGCGGCTGCTTTTCAGCTGCTGACGCAATATATTGGTTTTACTTTCTATTTCTTTAGCTAATTCCAAAGCAGTCTCCGGATTATCGGCTTCAATTTCCGCCAGTCTTTCCTGCATTGCTGAAATTTCATTTTTCAAGCTATCGGCTATTTTTTCAATAATTTGATGCTCACTCCCGTAAGCCAACCCACCAATCTCCTCAACGCGCCTCTGTGCAAACCTTACCTGCAACTTGACTTTCTCCTCTGAGTTAGGGGTAAAAATAAATTGGGTTTTTTCCCCGACAATTTTTGCGGTATATAAAAAACTGCCCGGCGTAGCTTCGCTGGCAGCGCTAATGCTAAAAAATCCTCCGCCTACTATTAAAAATATAATGACAGCCATGCTGGCAACCGGCTGGGAAAGGAAAGATATGTCATGCAGGAAAGCTTCTTTAATATAAAGAAAAAAATTTCCGCTTGAATTTTTTTCCGGAGAAAAATTGGAAATCTGGCTCATTAAAAGCTCGCGCTGGGAAATTTTCCAATTTTGATCCGGCTTGATGCTTTTTAAGCTATTTAATTTTTTGATAATTTCTTCCATTGGTCTTATTTATTATGAACCTTCTTTTAATGCTTTAAGCGCCCGATGCAGCATTACCCTTACGTTGCCTTTTCTTTTTTTAAGTATATCGGCGATCTCTTTTATCGAAAGTTCATTGAGATAATGCAAAATAATAATTTCTTGATATTCGCTTTTTAATTTTTTTATTTTTTCCGCAAGCTCCTCTTTTTCTATCTTCCTGTCCATATCCCGATCTTGGGCGGCTGTTTTTTCATCCGGAGTATTGGCTGCTTCTTCAAGCGGAATTGTCTGCTTTCTATTTCTTGAATCCCGATAATAATCAATAACGGTATTTCGGGCTACTTTATATAAAAATGCTTGAAATGATTTTTCAGTTTTTATCTTGTCTTCCAAAGATAACTGCCAAATCTTTAAAAAAATTTGCGATGTCAGATCTTCGGCCTCCGGAACGCTGGAAACTTTAAAATAAACAAATCTATATATCTTATCAAGATATAAATCATATATCTTGCTAAAAGCTTCCTTGTCTTTCAATTTTAGTTTCCCGATTAAAATCTTCTCTTGGAAACTGCCTGGTTTCACCATAATGATACGTAAAAAATGTAAAAACGTTACACACTCCTACAAATTACAAATTACTTACAAATATACAAATAAAAAATATTTTTATTTTCTTTAATGTGAACTTGTATAAAAACATTAAAAATAGGGATTATTTGCCCTGTTTTTACTCTTCTTTATATTATAATTATGCAATATTTTTGGAAAAATGCAAATTCTAATCATTATAAAATAAACGTTAAAATAAGTCAATAGATCAGCTAATAGACTGCTAAAATATGAATTTTTATCAGTATTATTAATAATACGATAAAAAATGATAAAATATTACATCACTACAAATTACAAATCTTTTACAAATACACAAATAGATATAAGTGGGTATTACTTAAGTGAGTAAAACTCTCTTGATTTAAGATTAGGATCGTAAAAAGGTATTGGTATATTCGTAATTAATTCGTAATTCGTAGGGATTGCAAAAAATATTAAAATGTGAGAAAATTTATGTAAGTCCATATATTTCTAGACTATCAGCTTGAAACAAAAAATAAAAATAA
>JBAZGH010000028.1:0-12847 GCA_041652935.1 Patescibacteria group bacterium
AAGATTGCCTGCCAGCGCTTTTCTCCATAAATCCTTCCACTGGCTTTTATTTAAAACTCGCCTGCGGTAAGGATCGTAATCTTCGTGCAATTTTAACGAATTTTTTCTGTCAAACTTGGGAGGAACCTTGTACACATCTTCAAACACTATTATTTTTTTTGAAACCCGAAAAGCTTCCCGCATGGCCCTCTTTAAATCCTTTATTGTTTTAGGATAAGAAAATGTGGTTAAAATATAAACAAAATCAAAACGATTATCGCTAAAACAAGACAAATCGCAACAATCAGCCCTTGTGATAAATGGCGCCCTTGCCTTTCTTACCGCAAAATCGCTAAAATCAATTCCCTGCACATCACATTTTTTTTTCTTTTTCTTTTCTAAATTTATTTTTACCGCCTTTGCCAAATTTCCGCAGCCGCAACCTATGTCTAAAAAAGAGGAAAAATTATAACGCTTTATAAGGTCCTTGGCTAATTTATTAAAATCTAAAAATGAGTTATAATCCTCATACACTTTCCCAAAATAATAATCTTTATTAAAATTTTTTTGAAAAATAATTTTTTTCATAATATAAAATCTACAAAAATAATTAATTTATATAAGTTTAACATGTTTATAAAAAATAAGAAGGGGAGAACTGGGGCATGTGGACATTTAATATTCTTCAAATAAAAAGTCCGATTAACAAAATCGGACTTTGAAAAAATAAAAAAATGTTGTGGTTTTCAGATAGTGGAAAATTCTATCTCTTCCCCGCCCTCATCCTTCAGCTGGCCCCACACCAAAACCACTTCAATCCCCAAATACCTATCTTCAATAATCTGCTTGGCTTTTTTCATGTCTTCCAGCTGTTTTTCCTTTTCCTTGTCCGCCCAGCCATCGGCTTGGGCGGATTCGTCTTTTTCAGCTTCAGCCTTAAAATCATAGCTAGCATGATAGGCCCCGCAGTCGCTGTGGTGCAGTAAAATGACATAGCGCACCTCATGGAGCTTGTAAGCCACGTCAATCTGCTGCAATATCACATGTTCTGCTTCGCCGCCATCGGCAATGCCTTTGGACGCGCCGGCAAGAGAAACAACGTCGCAGTCGTGCGTGTATTTTTGTGCATCCATCCATTTCCACATCTCGCAGCGCAGGCGGAAATCCATGCAGGTTATTAAGATGTTTTTACATTTATGAGACATAAAGATTAATTCCCTTTCTTGTTTTATTTCGCCGATAAACAGCGAACGTGATTTAAAATATTATTACGCATTCTTCATCTTGTCAAGCGCCACCTTCAATAACGGCGGAGTAACTAGGGTGGTAACAATTACCATTATCACAATTGCGCTGAACACCGCGTCGTTGACTACGCCCAAACTCTTGCCGATAGCGGCAAAAATCAAGCCGACTTCTCCGCGGGGAATCATTCCTAACCCGATAACCAAACGATTATAATTTTTCTTAACTACCAGTCCGCATACCTGTTTTCCGATAATAGCAACGACTGTTAAAGCGGCCGCTACGCCCAATACTGACGGATTAGTGAAGGTCTCCAGTTTTACCTGGATGCCCATTAAGACAAAAAATATCGGGACTAAAAACGCGGCAATCGGACGAATTAAAT
Source organism: Patescibacteria group bacterium (assembly GCA_041652935.1). Taxonomy (GTDB): domain Bacteria; phylum Patescibacteriota; class Patescibacteriia; order Patescibacteriales; family XYC2-FULL-47-12; genus JBAZGH01. Next base: position 1,610 of record JBAZGH010000028.1, read on the forward strand.
CTTCAATGTGCATTTCCGGAATTTTTTGGCCATGGTGGTTTTTGCGCAAAACATCTTTAAAGTGAACGTCATCCAAAATCAACCCGGCCGCAAAAGCGCCGACAATAGTCGCCAAGCCAATGGCATTAGCCGCCCAGGACAGTATAAAGGCGATAATTAAAGCGGTAATTATTTTCATGCTTTCCACGCTCATTTTGGCAATTTTCTTGCCGATCCAAGGAGCGGTATAAGTGCCGATAACAATCGCGCCGATTAAGAATATTACTGATTTTAAGGTAATAATTCCGACAGACATTAATGACAAAGCGCCGGTAGTAATAATTCCGGAAACAACCGCCAGCACAATCAAGCCCATAATATCATCAATCACAGCAGCGCCTAAAATAATTTTAGACTCCGGCAATTGTAATTTTCCCAAATCTTTCAAAACGCGGGCAGTAATGCCGACTGAGGTCGCGGTCAAAGTAGCGCCGATAAATAAATGCACGTTCATAACCGCTTCTGGATAGAAAAATTTAGAAACAAAAAATCCTAAAATAAATGGGGTGATAACGCCGACAGTCGCGACCAAAAGCGAAGGAACGCCGACCTTAACCATTTCTTTGATATTTGATTCCAGTCCGACCATAAAAAGCAGGATGATCACGCCGATGCGCGATAAAACATCAATATAAGCGTCTCCGGCGATGGGGACAAACCAAGTAATGCCGATTAAGTGCGCGTTTCCAACCAAGACGCCAAAAATCAACTCGCCTAAAACCGCCGGCTGGTTAAATTTTTCAAAAATTTCTCCGCCAATCTTGGCGGCTATTAAAATAACCACAATCCATAATAATACCGGAGCTACCGGATCGGTATGGCCCGAACTCTCATGTTCATCTGTTGAAGCATGTTCGTTCGCTTCTGTAGTAATTTTATGCTCAACGTCACTAGCTCCTAACGTAGCTGTAAGATTATTAACATCGCTAGCATTTAAGACTGTTGGTATAAAAGTTAATACACCCGCTAACGCAAAAATAAAAAACAACTTTTTTGTTTTTAGCATAAAACGTCTTACTGTCATCTAGAGGAGCGGGGCGACGAAAGATCTAAAATACTTGTTTGGTGCATTAATGTGTATATTATAGATTTCTCGTTCCGAAGCTTCGAGACTCGAAATGACAAAATTAATTATTTAACAATCTCCTTATGCCGTTTATATCTCTTAACAGCCTGCAAACGCGCCATCTCTTTAGCAATTTTTGCTTGGACTGCGGTAAAATCAACCTGTTCCTCTCTTTTCTCCATTAACTCTACTGCCCGCTTTCTTGCCTCTTCCGCCCGCGCCTCGTCAATTTCTACGGCTCTTTCCGCCGTGTCCGCCAATATTACCACCTTAGTCGGCAATACCTCAATGAATCCTCCGGAGACGGCCATTGTTTCAAATTTATTGTCGATCGTTTTTATCTCAATAACTCCCGGCTGAAGAGAAGAAATCAAGGGAATATGATTTGGTAAAATAGTAATCTCCCCCATTCTGGTCGGCACAGTTAACTGGAGCGCTTCTTGTTTGAGGACTACTTTTTCCGGGGTTACTATTTCAAATTTTATTGAAGACATATTTATAATTTAAAATCTGTATATAATGCAAATCTGCAAATTATATTCAAATGCCTCAAATATCTTTATGCAAATTTGCATAATTTGCAATTTGAAGTATTTGCATAAATTTGAGGATTTGCATTATAATTTTTACTTTTTAATCTCTCTAATATCTCCGCGCATATAAAACTTATCTTCATTTACTCCGTCATGTTTGCCGTCTAAAATCTCGGCGAAACCTTTAACTGTATCTGATAATTTTACATACTTTCCCGAATGGCCGGTAAAGACTTCGGCCACATGTAATGGCTGGGATAAAAACTTCTGGATTTTCCTGGCGCGGCTAACGGTTAATTTGTCTTCATCGGATAATTCTTCCATGCCCAGAATTGCAATAATATCCTGCAAGTCTTTATATTTCTGAAGAACTTTCTGCACTTCGCGGGCAACGCGGTAATGCTCTTCTCCGACAACATTGGGGTCTAAAATAGTTGAAGACGAATCAAGCGGGTCAACAGCCGGATAAATTCCCAGCTCTGACAAAGCGCGGGATAAAACAACGGTTGAGTCCAAATGCCCGAAAGTAGTGGCCGGAGCCGGATCGGTTAAATCGTCAGCCGGAACGTAAACTGCCTGCACAGAAGTAATAGAGCCTTTATTGGTTGAGGTAATGCGCTCTTGCATCTCGCCCATTTCAGTCGCTAAAGTCGGTTGGTATCCTACGGCAGATGGCATGCGGCCAAGCAAAGCAGATACCTCTGAACCAGCTTGAGTAAATCTGAAGATATTATCAATAAACATCAGAACATCTTGCCCCTGTTCATCGCGGAAATACTCGGCGATAGAAAGCCCGGACAAGGCCACGCGCAAACGTGATCCCGGCGGTTCGTTCATCTGACCAAAAACCATCGACACTTTATCCAGCACGCCCGATTCTTTCATTTCATGATATAAATCATTTCCTTCGCGGGTTCGCTCCCCTACGCCGGCAAATACTGAATAGCCGCCATGCTCCTGGGCAATGTTGTGGATTAATTCTTGGATAACAACGGTTTTTCCTACGCCGGCGCCGCCGAATAATCCAACTTTTCCGCCCTTTACTACCGGGCAGATTAAATCAATTACTTTTATGCCGGTTTCTAAAATTTCCGCTTTGGTGGACTGTTCGGTAAATTCCGGAGCTTTGCGGTGGATGGGGTATCTGATTTTTGTTTTTACCTGTTCCTTTCCGTCAACCGCTTGGCCCAACACATTAAAAATGCGCCCTAAAGTTTCTTCGCCAACCGGTACGGAAATCTGCGAGCCGGTATTCACTACCTCCATACCGCGCTTAAGTCCATCGGTTGAACCCATAGCGACCGTTCTAACCGCGTTGTTGCCGATGTGCTGTTCTGTTTCCAGCACTAATGTTTGATTTCCATTTTTTACTTCCAGCGCATTATAAATATCCGGCAACTCTCCCTCAAATTGCACGTCCACTACTGCGCCGATAACTTGTTTAACCTTGCCCGCCCTACCGTAGGTTTGGGCGGGTTTTTCCATTTGTTTATCCATATTTTTTATTCTATTTAATATTTAACGCGAATGTTTCAAATTACACACGAATATGCCCAAATTAATTTATGAAAAATTAGAAATATTCGTATATAATTTGCAATATTCGTGTTACGCTATTCAGCAAGCGCGGCGGCTCCACCAGCAATTTCTGCAATCTCGGCAGTAATAGCCGCTTGTCGCGCTTTATTATATGTTAATGTTAAATCATCTATCATATCCCCGGCTGCGTCTGTCGCATTGCGCATCGCCATCATCCGTGCGCTGTGTTCAGAGGCGTTTGATTCCAAGAGCGCCTGAAACATCTGTATTTCAATCAACCGCGGAATCATTTCATCTAAAACTTGTTTAGCGCTTGGCTCAAAAATATATTCCTGCCCTGCGAAATATTTTTCTTGTTTTTCAGATACTATTTCTTTGCCCATCCCGGCTTTTCCGTCTTTTCCGATAACACCCAAATAATCATCAACTTCATTTATGTCTATAGGTAAAAGCTGTTTTACGCGCGGAACCTGGTTAGCGGCTGATATAAAATCGGTATAAGCTATCATTATCCGGTCATACTTTCCGGAAAGATAATCCTCTATTGCTATTTTAGCTATCGGGACAATTTCATTTACTTCGGTCGCGATGTCTAATTTTGGAAACTCAGCCACTACGGTATGGCCGAATTTATGATAAATTGAAGAGCCCTTTTTCCCCACTAAAACAAACTCTGCCTCAACTTTCATTTTATCGTTTTCATAATGATGTTTTTTAACCGATTCCCTTACCTTATTTAAAATAGAAGTATTAAATCCGCCGCAAAGCCCGCGGTTTGAGGTAATTAAAATAATCCCCACCCTTTTTATATGATCCCTTGGGTTAAGCAGGCGATGTAAATCCCTATCTTGATTGGCAACTTTTGCCAAATTTATAACTGTCAACCAGCTTAAATTGGCGTAGCTTCTGGTTTTTAAAACTGCCTCTACTGCTTTGCGCATTTTAGAAGCTGATACCAATTCCATCGCCTTAGTAATTTTCTTGGTATTTTTTACTGATTTTATTCTTCTTTGTATATCTCGTGTACTTGCCATAATATTTTTTCACTTATTGCTTGTTATTTATCGCTTGTAACTTAAAACTCCTTCTTATAATCCTCAACCAACTCCCACAAACCCCTAACAATCTTATCTGATAGCTCCCCTGTCTTAGCAATCTCTTTCAAAGCTTCTTTCCCATTAGTGTCAACATATTTATATAATCCTTTTTCAAATTCTGAAATTTTTTCTACCGGTATATCATCCAATAAACCTTCATTGGCGGCAAAGAAAATCACAACTTGCTTGGCTACCGAAACTGGTTCATACTGTCCCTGCTTAAATATTTCAGTTAATCTTTTGCCTCGCTCTAATTTTTTCTTTGTATCTTCATCTAAGTCAGAACCGAATTGGGCAAAAGCCGCTAGTTCGCGGTACTGGGCCGCATCTAATTTCATTTTTCCGGCAACTTTTTTCATGGCTCTAATCTGAGCAGCGCTACCAACACGAGAAACAGAAATTCCGATATTTAATGCCGGCCGAATGCCCTGATAGAATAAGTCGCCCTCTAAGAAAATCTGCCCATCAGTAATGGAAATAACATTGGTCGGAATATAAGCGGATACGTCGCCGGCCTGGGTTTCTATAATAGGCAATGCGGTTAAACTTCCGCCTCCGTTATCTTTATTTAATTTAGCCGCCCGTTCTAATAATCTTGAGTGTAAATAAAAAACATCTCCGGGATAGGCCTCGCGTCCTGGCGGCCGTTTTAATAACAATGACATCTGGCGGTAAGCCACCGCGTGTTTTGATAAATCATCATAGACAACCAGCACATCCTCGCCCTTATCCATAAAATATTCGCCCATGGCGCAACCTGCATATGGCGCAATGTATGATAAAGCTGCAGGATTAGAGGCGCCGGCTAAAACAACTGTCGTATACTCCATAGCTCCGTTCTTCTCCAGCTCTGCCACGATGCGGGCAACTTTGCTTTCTTTTTGTCCGATAGCGACATAAATGCACTTCATGCCCTGCCCCCTTTGGTTGATAATGGTGTCAATGGCGATTGCGGTTTTTCCGGTCTGGCGGTCTCCGATTATAAGCTCGCGCTGTCCGCGCCCGATTGGAATCATGGAGTCAATGGCTTTTAAACCGGTTTGGACCGGCTGGGATACGGATTCGCGGGTAATAACGCCCGGAGCTATTTTTTCTACCGGATAAAACTTGTCGGATTTTATCTCTCCCTTGCCGTCAATTGCCTGGCCTAACGCGTTAACTACCCGTCCAACAACCCCCTCTCCAACCGGAACTTCTAAAATTCTGCCGGTTGATTTAACAGTATCGCCCTCCTTAATCTTTAAATAGTCGCCCAAGATAACCGCGCCCACGCTGTCTTCCTCTAAATTCAACGCAACGCCGTAGATGGTATCGCCACCGCTTTCAAAAGCAAGCATTTCACTAGCCAGCGCCTCGGATAATCCGGAAATGCGGGCAATGCCGTCGCCGACCTCAATCACGGTTCCTGTTTTTTCTACTTTAATGTCGCTCTTAAAATCACTTATTTGCTGTTTTAATTGTTCAATAACAATGTCTTTAGTCTGTTTCATATATTCCGCATTGTCATTTCGAGGGAGTCCCGAGCGTTCGGGACGACTGAGAAATCTGTAATAGCTTCTTTTGCTCATCGGCTGTTATAGATCTCTCCTCTCCGCCAGCTGGCGGATCGTCGAGATGACAAAAAAATTTATTTAATTTGATAGTTTACTTTTTAATTTATTTAATTGATTCTTAATACTGCCGTCAATAACCGTATCTCCCAGCTTAATGACAAAACCGCCTAAAATATCTTTATCAACCTTATTTTTTAATTGCGCTTCCTCGGCATTTAACAGTTTAATAATTTGGCTGTTTAATAATTCAGTAACATTACTTCCTAATTCCCGGGCGCTAACAAGTTCTCCCTCAACAATTCCCCGCTCCTGATTCCAGATTTTTTTAAATTCAACGATAATTTTATCCGCTTTATTAATCTGGCGATGCTCTTTCAAAATACTAATAAAATTTTTGATTGCAACCTGAACATTGCTGTCTTCAGATTCTGAAACAACTTCATATAAACTTTGCGCATATTGTTTAATACTAATCTTCATATTATGCTCCTATGAAATACGAATGGATACGAATTTACGAATTTGTATATTCGTACTAATTCGTATTTCGTGGGAATATTTTACTTTTTAACATCTTCGATTACTTTTCTAACGTACGATTCATCAATATCTCCGTTCATTTTCTTACCTAAAATCTTTTCCATCGCGCTCGTAATCATTTCGGCCGCTTCATTTTTAATATGTTTTAAAGTAATCTGTTTTTCAATATTCAAATCTTCTTTAGTTTTGTTTACTATGCCCTCTATTTCTTCCTTAGCTTTAGCCATCATTTCTTTCTTGCGCTCTTCACCTTTTTTTTCTACTTCTGACAAAATTTCATTAGCTTCGCGCTTTGCCTGTCTTATTACTTCTTCGCGCTTTTTTTCAGCATTAGCCAACTCTTTTTCGATTTGCTCGGCATTTTTTAAGCTGTTTTCAATTTTTTTAGAACGTTCAGCCAAAACTTTCATTAACGGCCGAACGGCAAAATAATACAAAATAGCAAAAACAATAAAAAAATTCACGGCTTGCGCGATTAGCAATCTGATGTCTACGTGGAATGTGGAAATAACTTCACCCATAATATTTTAATTTTGTAATTTTTAATTTTTAATTTTTAAATAATTCTTAATGCTTAAATTTTTAAACTTAACGATCGTGTTCGCGGCCGTATTTAAGAATTAAGATTTAATATTTATTTATAAAATTAAAAATTATAAAATTTAAAAATTTTCTTAATAATAATCTTGCTCTGAAAGCCCAAATTGAGCTTCCATCTGTAAAACTACTAGTTAATAGAAAAGGCCACAACTAAAGCATAAATAGCGATAGCTTCCGCGAAAGCGGCGGCGAGAAGCATGGGCACTAAAATTTTGCCGGCTGCTTCCGGGTTGCGTCCGATTGATTCCATGGCTTTGGCGCCAATTTTACCAATCGCTAATGCCGGAGCAATAGCTCCGACGCCAATGGCAATCGCCTTGGCAAGCATTGTTAAATCCATATTTTTTTCTTTTATGACAACTCATTACTGTCGACAATTTTTATTTTTTATTTAATGTCGGTTGAGCTATCAAGTTAATAATTTTGGATTGCAAATTTTAGATTTTAGATTACGACTAACAATCTAAAATCCAAAATCATAAATCTAAAATATTTTAATGTTCCTCCATCGTATTAATTGTCAAAAATGCTAAAGTCAACATGGCAAAAATTAATGCCTGAATAACTCCAACAATTAATTCTAAAAACATAAACGGGATCGGTACCAACCAAGCGACCATTGCCGCCATTGATGCCAATAAAACTTCACCGGCAAAAATGTTGCCGAACAAACGAAATGACAATGAGGCGATTTTAGCAATTTCTCCGACTATTTCTACTATTCCCACAAACGCCTTAATCGGATTTACTAAAATTATAGTCGGCTCTTTTAATATTTTTCCCGGAATTTCCAAAAAAGCCTTAATGTTTATGAATTTATTAAAATGCGCCCAAGCGCCGATTTTAAATATGCCGAATAAATGCGAGGCGACAATCGCAATAACCGCCAAAGCTAAGGTGGTATTTAAATCAGCTGTACCGCCCCGCAAGTATGGTGTTAATAATAAATTTCCGTGTTCGCTGACAACCTGCCCGACCGTTCCTACACCCGGCAATAATCCAAACCAATTATTAAATAAAATAAAAATAAAAAAAGAAAAAACTAGCGGAAAAAACATTAAAGATTTCTTTCGGTCGCCGGTAACTGAATCGAAAGTTTCTAAAAACCATTCAAAAATCATCTCGGCAATTCCCTGCATCTTTCCGGGGACTTTTCTAATCAAAAATCTCAACAATAATGAACCTAATATTATCAAAACTACCACCACCCAACTCACTAACAAAGAATTAGTTATTGGAAAACCATTATAATTATAAATCGGTTCTGCAAATAAAGTCTGTTCGTGAGAAATATGCTGAGATTCGGCATGTATTTCAGTTGCATGCGTTGATGTATTTTCTATCTCATTGTGTGAATTTTTATTGCTATTAATCATTTTAATTTCAAATTGTTCCAAAACTCAAATTTTTCCAAATCAATGCCAAATTCTTAAATTACAAACATTTTTAATTTGATATTTGGATTTGATTTGGGATAACTTGGATTTTGAAATTTGGAATAATTAATTCTATTTTTTATTATCTTTATCTTCTTTACTTAATTTTTCTATTTCTTTAAACGCGTCTTTTACTAATCCAATCATTGATATAATAAAAGCTAAGCCTACAGTTAATAAAAAAAGCCATGGTTCAGTATCGTACCGCCTGTCCAGCCATTTGCCTAAAAAAATCCCTAACACTACCGGCCCGATTATCCAGCCGGACATCCGGGAAAACATTAGAAGGCCGGGCTGCCAAAAAGGAACTTCCTTGGTTTCTGTTATATTTTTTATTTCTTTCTTTTCCAAGCTATTATTCGTTGTCATTTGTAATTAAATTAATGGAAACCAGCGAATCAAGAAAAACAAAATACCGCGACAATGCACGGGGCCATTCATGGCTTTTTCTTATCCCCCACAACTCTGATGAAGGAGGATTTCCACATATCAATTTTCGCTTAAATTATAAAGCATATTTGCATCTAGGTCAATTGACAAAATGTTATAAAATAAATCTAATAAAAAAGGTTCTTCATTGACTGGCAATTCAGAACCTAGGTCTTTTTCTTTTTCATGCTTTCGAGCAATTCCGCCATAATGTCTGTCTGGTGGGCTCTTTTGAGGTTGATATCACCGAAGCCGGAATTAATTTTTAAGGCAATAACTCCTTCGGACTTTCTGCATCTTTCCTCAATTGCTCTTTTATCCGGTTCATTTTCCAGGGGAATCAGCACTCTCCGAATCAAATCCCTGGAATTGGGCGATTTGATGTTGAATTTATTGCTTGTAACAATAATCACGGGAGGATTATTCCCCCCATCTTCCCACGCCCCCAGCCATAAATGACTTAGAATGCAAATCGAAGGAATGTAGTTTTGGGGGACGATGAGAACTATTTTACAATCTGGGTGCTTTTCAGCGCATTCCATAATTACTCTAAACAGACCTGAGCTGAAAGCAAGCGTAACTTCTCCGCCCGCAAAATCCTGATGCCTCCTATCATCTATTGTAATTGCCGCTAACGGCTCATCCCCTAAAAAATTGTGTGTTTCAATTGAAAATCTCCCTTGCTCTTTCATTTTTCTACCTCTTTACCCCGGGGGGATTTTGCCGTGAAACATGCTTTCACGGACGAAAAGAACTGTAAAAAGAGTAGCTAGAAAACAAAAAAATGTCAAAACTTGACATTTTTCTATATTTTTTTATTTTTAAATCTTAAATAATCTTTTCGCGTTAGCAGTCGTTGCTTGGGCGACTTTTTTAAAATCAATCTTTTTAATTTGGGCTATCCGATCCGCTGCATATTTAACGTTAACCGGCTCATTGCGCTGGCCGCGATTCGGCATCGGCGCCATAAAAGGACTATCCGTCTCAATCATAAATTTATCTAATGGAACCTTGCGTATCAACTCATCCCTATCTTTATATGCCTCTAAATTATTCTTTTTGGGCGGAAAAGTAATATTGCCGGTAAATGATATTAAAAAACCAAGTTCAAAATATTGCCAGGCCAAATCCAAGTCGCCGAAAAAATCGTGGATAACTCCCCGCCCCTCCGGGCGCTTTTTTTTATTTTTATAAAATCTTTGTAATAAAACAACTAAATCCTCATGCGCATCGCTTATCTCGTTGTAGTCCCGAGTCATTCGGGACGAAGACGGACGGCAATGAACTAACGCTGGTTTGCCTAAGCCATAAGCAAGCTCTAATTGTTGCAATAATGTAAACTGTTGTAATTGTTTATTTTCTCGGACACGATCTTCTTCCGGGAGATAATAATAATCCAAGCCAACTTCGCCGATAGCGACTACTTTTTTATTTTCAGCCAAGCGGGAATAAAAATCATAATCGAATTTTTCCGCTTTCATTTTTACTTTTCTGCCTTCTTCAGTAAATTCCTGATTTTGCAAATGGACCGGATGCAAGCCGATAGCCGCGTACACGCCTGTTTCGTATTTATTTGCTAGTTCAACCGCCTGCTTGGAAGTTTTTTGTTCAGTGGACGGAATAATTATTTCTGTCTGCGCATCCAAAGACCGGCGGATTACTTCATCCGCGTCTTTTTTGTATGCCTGAAAATTTAGATGGGCGTGGGTATCAATCAGCATAATAATTTTCTTTATCTCGTTCCCCTCCTCGGATGAGGGGGGGGACGGGGGTGGCGCCTAAAAATTTATAACCTCCCTCGCCTCTCCTTACTTTAAAGGGGGTATAAATTAAATAATTACTTTTATTTTTAAATCTCCTTGCCGCAATATTTTTATTTCCTCTCCGGTTAAATCCACCACAGTCGATTCTTTGCTCTTCAGCAATTTACCGCCGTCAACTATAAAATCAGCTTTAACTTTTATATTTTTTACATCTAGCGCGCTTCTCTGTCCTGATATATTTGCGCTGGTAGCAATCAACGGTACTTGCAGTTTTTTAATAATATTTAACAAAAATTTGTTATCAGGTAAACGCACGCCGATTTTACCCGTATTATTAGACAACTCTTTGGGTAATATTTTTTTGTCCTCTAATACGGCTGTAAGTGCGCCTGATTTATCCGCTCCGCCATAGGCTTGAGCGGACCAATATTTTTTCAATAATAATTCTTGCTTCTTATTTATTTTAACATATCTTTTCGCCATCGCCACACTGGAAACCAAAATTAAAAGCGGCTTGTTTTTATCCCGCTTTTTTAGCCGATAAATTTTTCTGATAACGCTTAACTTATCCGCTCGTCCGCCTAGTCCGTAAACCGTATCCGTTGTAAAAACTCCGACCCCGCCCCCTTTCAAACTTTCCGTT
>JBAZGH010000029.1:0-12568 GCA_041652935.1 Patescibacteria group bacterium
TTTAGCCCTAAGCCAAGGGGAGGATGTGAAAGAAAAATTTACTGAGGGGGAAGACTATGATTTTTATATAATTTCTTTAGAACCAAAAGAACATCGTCTTGGATTAAGCGTTAAACCAGTTAAGGTGGAAAGTGAAAAGTCAAAAGTTGAAAGTACGACAACGGGTGACGAAATTAAGAAAACTAATAAAGAAATTGCGAAGACTGATCCCGAAACATCGGGATTAGGAACTGAAGAAACTTCGAGTGAAGATAATAAAACAAAAAAGACCACCCTCACTAAAGCTACGGAGGACAAGCAAAAAAACAAAAAAGACGAATAATTTATTTGTATATTTGTAATAATTAGTAATTTATAGGAGCTATGAAAAACTTACTAAAAAATTTTTTACTATTCTTTTTTATTTTTATTGTCATCGGCAGTCTTTTTTATAGTGTTTCTGAAAATGATCAGGAAAGCGAACAGGTGGGAATCCATACCTTAATTGCGGAAATGAACGAAGAGCTGGTTGAGAGTGTTGATGTGGAGGGAGATACTTTAAAGATAACCTTAAAAGACGGGACAATCCAAAATGCCAAAAAAGAAACCGGAGAATCATTTTCCGCTTTATTGAATAATTTTGGCGTTAGCCCGGATAAGCTGGCCCAGGTCAATATTGAAGTTAAAGATGAAAGCGGGTTTGCTTTTTGGGCGTCCGCTTTATTGCCGTTGCTTTTACCCCTGCTGTTAATCGGCGTTTTTATTTATTTTATGATCCGCCAAGTGCAAGGCGCTAACGGGCGAGCGATGATGTTCGGCCAGTCCCAGGCAAGGGAAAGCAATACCCAGAATCAAGATAAAAAGAAAAAAGTTACTTTTAAGGAAGTTGCCGGAGTAAAAGAGGCGAAGGAAGAATTAAAAGAAATAGTGGAATTTCTCACCAGTCCAAAAAAATTTTTAGAATTAGGGGCTAAAATTCCCAAGGGAGTATTATTAATGGGCCCCCCAGGAACAGGAAAGACTCTGCTGGCGAAAGCAGTTGCCGGCGAAGCCAATGTGCCCTTTTTCAGCATATCCGGATCCGAATTCGTGGAGATGTTTGTCGGCGTCGGCGCTTCCCGCGTCCGCGATTTATTCAAGCGGGCTAAAAAGAATGCGCCTTGCATAGTTTTTATTGATGAAATTGACGCTGTCGGGCGCCAGCGGGGAGCCGGACTGGGCGGATCGCATGATGAGAGAGAACAGACGCTCAATCAGATATTAGTAGAAATGGACGGCTTTGAACCTAACGCCAACGTTATAGTAATTGCGGCCACCAACAGGCCGGATGTATTAGACCCAGCCCTGCTTCGCCCCGGAAGGTTTGACCGCAGAGTAGTCCTAGACCAGCCGGATTTAAATGACCGGATTGATATTTTAAAAGTTCACGCTAAAGGCAAGCCATTGCAAAAGGAAGTTGCTTTGCGCAGGATTGCCGAAAGAACCCCGGGGTTCAGCGGAGCTGATTTAGCCAATTTATTGAACGAAGCAGCTATTTTGACCGCCAGGCGGGATAAAAAATTGATTACCATGGATGAACTTTTTGAGAGTATTGAAAAAGTCATACTGGGCCCTGAACGCAAAAGCAAATTAATTTCAGATAAAGAAAAAAAGATTACTGCTTATCATGAAGCCGGGCACGCGCTGGTGTCGCATATTCTGCCCAACGCCGATCCGGTCCAGAAAATTTCAATTATATCCCGCGGCATGGCCGGCGGTTACACGCTTACAGTCCCCTTGGAGGATAAGCGAATGCACTCTAAAACTGAGTTTATTGAGGATTTGTCCGTTTTGCTTGGCGGATATATGGCAGAACGGGTAATTTTTAATGAGATTACAACCGGCGCATCCAGCGACCTGCGGCGGGCGACAAAGATAGCCAGGCATCTTATAACCGATTACGGCATGAGCGAAAATCTGGGCCCCCGCACTTTCGGGAAAAAAGAAGACATGATATTTTTAGGGAGGGAGATGCATGAGCAGCGGGATTACTCGGAAAAAGTTGCGGAAAGGATTGACGACGAGGTTACCAACTACATAAATAAAGCGGCGCAAACAGCTAAAGACATAATTAAAGAAAATAAAGAAAAACTGGAAAAGATAGCCGACAAGCTGATAGAACAGGAGACGATAGAGAAAGAAGAATTTGAGGAGTTGATGTCTCAATTATAAATTTGTAATTTTAAATTATAAAAAAGCTTCGGATTGCCAATCGGAGCTTTTTTATTTTTGCAGTTGATTTGTTTTTTTTATCTTTGGTTGGTATAATAAGAATATATTATTAACAAAATAGGAGGGAATTATGATTAAATACAAAGAGATTATAATCTCAAATTTCCAAATCATACTCCATAATAGATATTTATGGTTTTTTGGTTTGTTCGCGGCTTTTTTATCAAACAGCGGCGTTTATAAATCGCTTTACGGGGATACCAGCAATAACATTGTTGATGATTGGCTGGCGCTTAAGGAAACCGGTATTTTCAGTTTCAGCATTTTCAGCAAAATTATAGAAGCCGGACAAGAAGATTTATGGGGATTATTGTTAAGATTGTCGGTTTTAGCAGTTGTCTTTTTATTGGCAGTTTTTATATTATGGCTAAGCATTGTTTCTAAGGGGGCGCTGGTTAATAATATCGCCCAAATGAATTTTAAAAAGCCGGCGGATTTCAGGGGGGGGATGAAAAGCGGCCGGAAAAATTTTTGGCCGGTATTTTTCTTTAAAGTTGGAGAGAAGATTGTTGTTGTGATTTTTTTATTGGCAGCCCTGCTGTTTGTTTTATTGACCTCAAGCTACGCTGAAAATTCTGCCATGCTTTGGTTCTATTATTCTTTCTTGGCGATTTTATTTTTTATTACTTTTTTGGTTTCGCTTGTGATAAATTACGGTATCGCCAGCCAGATAATAAAGGGAACCAGGTTTGTAGATTCTCTGCAGACCGGGTTTAAAATGCTGAAAAATAATCTATTAAACAGCGTTGAGGCGGGAATAGTTATTTTTATCGTTAATTTCATTTTAAGCTTTGCCGCCCTGGTAATAATTTCCGCCATTGCCATACCTTTTATCTTCTTAATATTTTTATTTTATAAAATATCATTTTTAAGCGGATTAAATTTTGTTTTATTTGCCGGCGCATTTTCTTTATTTGCCATTATAGCTATAGTCGGGGGAATACTCGCCTCTTTTACCGAATCCTTTTGGACTATTATATTCTTAATTCTATCTAGGGCCAAGCCGGACAGCTGGATAAAAAATTTATTCGCTTTTAAGAAAAAAGAGATAAAAAATTCCGTTAAATAAATTTTACTATGGGACAAAATTTCCAATCAATTGAAGATTTAGCTGGAGATGGGACGCCGGAGGAAAATCGGGCTAAAGATGAAACCACTCAGCAGAAATTCAATGTCAAACAAAAAGAAATAAAAGTAAAAAGCATTGAAAAAGAAACCGAACAAAGAGCTAAGGGATTGGGCATCCCTTATATTAATTTAGTCGGTTTTCCAATCGGTCCGGATGCCCTCTCCCATGTTAAACAGGAAGACAGCCGGGCGTTAAAAGCAATATGCTTTTATTATGACGGAGAAAGCTTTCGGATGGGAGCGGTTGAGCCAAATAATAAAGTAGACGAACTGGTTAATAATTTAACCGATAAGCTCCATTGCCCGGGTAAATTATACCTTATCTCCCAGACAAGTTTCCAGGCAGCTTTTAAATTATACGATAATCTTCCCAAGCCCCAAAAAGTCAGCCGGGGAGTAAAGATAACGGAAGATGATTTAAAAAAATACAGCGCCAATTTTAATAATTTTAAAGATTTACAGAGAGAAACGGATGGCGCGCAAGATATTACTCAGATTGTGGCGATGATAATAGCGGCCGCGATTAAATCGTTGGCCTCTGATATCCATATTGAAGCCGAAGAGAAAGAGGTGAAAGTAAGATTAAGGATTGACGGCATTCTCCATAATGCCGCTTCAATTAACAAGGAAAGCTGGCCGAAAATTATCAGCCGGCTTAAAATTTTATCCCAAGTTAAAATTAACATTAATGACCGGCCCCAGGACGGGCGTTTTGCTATCTTAATGAAGGATGGAAAACTTGATGTCCGCGCTTCTTTCCTCCCCACCGCTTTCGGGGAAAGCGTGGTAATGAGAATTTTAAGCCCTGACTCAATTAGGCTTTCTTTTGATGAACTGGGCCTTTTGCCCGAGGTTTCTAATGTTTTAGAAAAAGAAATCAGCAAGCCCAACGGCCTAGTTTTAACTACCGGTCCGACCGGTTCAGGAAAAACAACGACGCTTTACGCTATTTTAAATAAAATATATAGTTCGGAGATAAAAATTATTACCATTGAGGACCCGATTGAATATCAGATTGAAGGAATCAACCAGAGCCAGGCAACGGATAAGTACACTTTTGCCAAAGGCCTGCGCTCAATCGTCCGGCAGGACCCGGACGTAATCATGGTTGGGGAGATAAGGGATTTGGAAACAGCTGAAATTGCAGTCCAGGCCAGTTTGACCGGACATTTAGTATTATCCACCCTGCACACCAACGACGCTTCAGGAGTTATTCCCCGCTTAATTGAAATGGGAGTAAAGCCGTTTTTCATATCGCCGTCAATTAACGGCATAGTCGGCCAACGTTTAGTAAGAAAATTATGCGACAAGTGCAAGGTTGAGCATGAATTAAACGAAGAAGAAAAAGAAAAGGTGGGAAAAATTTTAGCAGTTATTTCACCAAAGTCCGAGGTTGAAGTGCCGACAACTTTACCTAAAATTTATAAAAAAGGCGAGGGGTGCGAAGACTGCTACGGAATCGGCTATAAAGGCCGGGTTGGAATTTATGAAATTTTTACCATGCAAGATAATATCAAGCAATTGACCGCCGATAAAGCGCCGGCCTTTAAGATACTGGAACAAGCGATTGATAATGGGATGCTGACCATGTTGCAGGACGGAGTGCTGAAATGCTTGCGCGGCATCACCAGCTTAAACGAAGTTTACCGGGTGGCGGGAAAATTTGATTATATTGAAACTCTATACGACATTGTCGTTTCCAAGACAATCGGCCGGGGAATAAAGGTTAAGCCGGAAGATGCGGCGCAGGGTAAAGAGCTGGTAAAGAATATAAAAGAAGCAAGTTCTAAAATTTCAGGGATAAAAACAAAAGAAATGCTGCCGGTTCTTCTGGCGGCGGCAGTTGAAAGCGATGCCGGCGATATCCATATTGAGCCGGCTGAGACAGATTCGCATATACGATTTAGGATTGACGGAATATTGCTTGATATCGGCCAGCTGTCAAAAGAGCATTACTTGCAATTATTATCATCTATAAAAGTAGCCGCCGGATTCCCGACTAATATCAAACAGGCGACCTGGGACGGGCGGTTTAGGATTGATATTGAAAATAAAAAAATAGACTGCCGCATATCCATTATTTCCGGCGGTTATGGGGAAACGGTTGTTATCCGGCTATTAATTACCCAAGCGTCTGACTTAAAAATGGAAACACTGGGAATGCGCCCCTATGTCCTGAAACCGGTAGAGCGCTCAATGCAAAAAACAAAAGGCATAATTATCAACACCGGGCCGACCGGTTCGGGAAAGACGACCACTCTGTATGCTATTTTAAATAAGTTAAACAGGAGCGATAATAAAATCATAACTATTGAAGACCCTATAGAATACCATCTGGACGGAGTGATGCAGACCCAAATTGATACTGAGAAAGGATACACTTTTGCGGCATCCTTAAGGTCGCTCTTGCGCCAGAACCCCAATATTATTATGGTTGGCGAGATACGCGACAATGAGACCGCTAAAGTTGCCATTGAAGCCGCCACTACCGGCCATTTAGTTCTATCAACCGTCCATGCCAACAGCGCTGCTGGGGCCATTTTCAGATTCATCGGTTTAGGAGTTGAAAGGCAGATGCTAGTCAATACTATGGAATGTTCAATCGGGCAGCGGCTGGCGCGCCGGATTTGCCAAAAATGCAAAAAAGAGATAAAGTTGGAAATTGATATTTTAAATGAAGTAAAGAAAGCTTTAGAGAATATCAGCCAAGAAAGCGGCGCTTCAGTTCCTTCGGAAATGAAATTTTACCAAGGGGGCGGATGCGAGGAGTGCGGCGGGCTTGGCTATAGCGGCCGGGTTGGAATTTACGAGGTAATAGAGATGTCGCCCGATATGCAAAAATTGATCCAAAGCCAGGATGTAACCGCCCATGAGATTGAGCAAGCAGCAATTAAAAGCGGAACAGTAACAATGTTGCAGGACGGGCTTTTAAAGGCGCTGGAAGGGGAGACAACAGTGGAAGAGGTGTTTAGGGTAGCGAAGTAAACCACGAACCTACGAACGTAATACAAATTTACGAACACTATGGGTGTATATAATACTTATAAACGAATTATTCATAAGGAATTAAGTTATAAGATAATGGGTATTTTATTTTCTGTTAATAGTGAATTAGGGTATGGCTATCAAGAGAAATATTATGAAAGGGCAATAGAAGTTTATTTTAAAAAGAAAAATATAAAATACAAAAGACAAATGCCATATAATATATCAGTTTGTGGAGAAATTATTGGAAAGTATTATTTAGATTTTTTAGTTGAAGATAAAATTATTTTAGAATTAAAACGAGAGAATTATTTTCCGCGCACCAATATTGAACAAGTTAAAGGATATTTAAAAGCTACTGGATTAGAATTGGCAATTTTAGCTAATTTCACATCTCGTGGCGTAAAATATTTAAGAGTTCTTAATGACAAAAACTATAATTTATGAATTTGTAGGCATGATATAAATATAGAGTTTGTATATTTGTATTATTGTTTGTAGGTTCGTGGTAATAAATATGTTAAATAAAAAATTCTTGCAAAAATTAAAAAAAGATTACGATCAGAATACGGGCGAACGCCGGCAGATTATCAGTCGCTCTAATATTATTCTACATGATTCTAAGCGAGTCATTTTTTCTCTGCATCGGAGCGATGTTAAAACCGCTGAACAGTCATTGAAAGAAATTGAAAATAATTTGCAACAGATGGAAAAAAAATTCGGCTATAATCGACTAGTAAAAGAAGGTGCTTATAACGCCGGAGTGGAAGAATATGTTGAAGCCAGAATGTTTTTTAATATAATCAACGGCCAAAAAATAGATAAAATAAAAAATATAACTATTAGTATTGATGCTTATTTAGGCGGTATATCTGATACTACCGGGGAATTAGTGCGTTTAGCAACTAATGAAGCAACAAAAGGAAATTTTGATGAAGTTAAAAAAATAAAAAATACTATTACTGATGTTTTAGCCGAGCTGGTTGAATTTGATATTACCGGCTATTTGCGAACAAAATATGACCAGGCCAAAGGAAACTTAAGAAAGATTGAGCAGATTATGTATGATATAAACATTAGGAAATAACACCCCCGCCTCTCGCCTCCACCGAAGCTACGGCGAAGCGAGCAACCATCTTCCCCGGGGAGGGAGAGCTAGATTTATGAATCAAAATTTTTATTTAACAGTTTTTATTTCTGCCTGCATCTCATCTTTATTGATGAGTATTTTTTTATTTTTATTCATCTTAAAAGTTTCAGAGATTAAAAATCAAACCATTCAGCTGTTGCCCGATGAATCAGAATTAAAAAATAGACCAATTAATTTCCTTTTTTTCGGCGACATTATGCTCGGCCGGCATGTTAAGGAAGTAATGGACAAAAACGGGGGAGTTGATTATTTATTGACAAAAATTGCGGGTGAAGAAAAAAGATTTTTTCAGGGAATTGATATAATAATGGCGAATTTAGAGGGAGCGGTTACTAATAATGGCGCGCACTACGCGCCGGAAATTTCAATAGATTTTGCTTTTAATCCGGAGGACGTTAAACAGTTGAAAAATTACGGATTTAATTTTTTTGGCATTAGCAATAACCATGCCCTAGATCAGAATTGGCGGGGATTTGCGGAAACGCAGGAGAATTTAAAAAATTCAGGGTTTGATTTTGTCGGCTGCCCGGATAAAACAGTCGGAGAGTGCAGCATTAAAATAAAGGAAATCAATGGCATTAAGATTGGAATGCTTGCGTATTCTATGGTGTACGGAGTTTTGGATGAAGAAAAAATGCTGGCGCAGATAAAAGATTTGAAAATGCAGTCGGATTTAGTTATTGTAAATATGCACTGGGGAGTGGAATATGAAAGTCAAACTAGAAGTAATATTAAAGAATTAGCGCACAATATAATAGACGCCGGCGCGGACGCGATTATCGGCCACCATCCGCACGTCGTGCAGAATATTGAAATATACAATGGCAAACCGATTTTTTATTCTTTGGGTAATTTTATTTTTGACCAGTACTTTTCTCAAGAAACGCAGGAGGGGTTAGCGGTTGGCGCGACTTGGCAGGATAATAAAATGCAAATAGACTTATTTCCTTTTTACAGCGAGAAGAGCCAGCCGGCATTAATGATAGATGAGCGCAAGCAAAAATTTTTGCAGTGGTTAGCGAATATTTCGGATGTTAGTGAGGAATATAAAGAACAGATTGAAAGTGGTAAAATTAATTTTTAACGGGATTACCGCTTTTGCGGGAATGACACAAGAGGTACTTATGAAAATAGCAATAATATCAGACACTCACGATAACGCGCCGAATTTAGAAAAGGCATTAGAGTGGATGAATAAAAATAAAATAGAGCAAATAATACATTGCGGAGATTTATGCGCTTCGGAAACTTTAGCAGAAACTTTAGCGCCGAATTTTAAAGGAAAAATTCATATGGTTTTCGGCAATGCTGATGATACAGATTTAATAACATTGGTAGCCGAGCAATTTAAGCACGTTAAACATTACGGCGATGTCGGAGAAATTAAGATTGAAAATCCGCCCTCGCCAAAGGGCTACGGCGTGACGAAGAAAATAGCATTTGCGCATTTTCCATGGGAGGCGAAAAAATTAGCTGAATCTGGAAAATACAATATTGTTTTTTATGGTCATACGCATAAGCCGTGGGATGAACAAATTGGCAATACCAGAATGCTAAATCCCGGCACCCTAGCTGGTTTATTCCAGAAAGCGACTTTTGCGGTTTGGAATACTGAAACGGGGGAATTTAGATTACAGATATTAGAGAGGTTATGAAATTAGAAATCCGAAATCCTAAATCCGAAACAATGTCAAAATTTAAAATAAAAAAATTCTAAACAATAATAGGTTTAGAATTTTTTTATTTAATTATTTGGATTTGTTTTGGATTTAGGATTTTACATTTAGAGTTTAAACACGCTCTACATATTCTCCAGTATCCGTATTAATCCGCACCATATCTCCTTCATTAACAAACATCGGGGCTGCTATTTCCGCGCCGGTTTCCAGAGTTACGATTTTATTAACGTTGCCGGCAGAGTTGCCTTTCACCCCCGGAGGAGCGGAAGTCACTTTTAATTCCACTTTAACCGGCAACTTAATTGAAACCGGTTTATTGTTAAAATATAATACCTTTACATCAGTTCCGTCTTTTATCCATTTAATCGCGTCTCCCAGCTGGTCCAGCGAAAGATTGAATTGCTCATAACTTTCATTATCCATAAAGTAAGCTTCATCGCCACCTTTATATAAGTATTGGGAAAATTTTTCTTCAGTTTCCGCGTTCTCTACCTTATCGTTTCCCTGGAATGTTTTTTCCAGCACGCTGCCATTAATCAAATTTTTTAATTTGGTTTTTAAAACTCCGCCGCCGCGGGCTACTTTGTGGTGTTCGGCCCTGATGACAACGTATGGCTCATTATTTATTTTTAATAATTTTCCTAATTTTATTTCATTTAATGTCAACATATTTACGCACAACGCATAACGCACAACGCATAACACGGTAATATCCATACATGTGTTAAGCGCGCGTTAAGTGAAGTATTATTGCTGGGTAAAAGGTATTAAAGCGATAATGCGCGCTCTTTTAATAGCTGTCGCTAATTTGCGTTGATGCTTTGAGCAGACGCCGGTTCTTTTTTTAGGGAGAATTTTGACATAAGAATTTAGAAAGCGGCGCAAAAGCTGCGGATCTTTATAATCCACCTCTTTTAAGTTGTTTACGCAAAAATAGCATTGCTTTTCTTTTTTTATTTGATTTTGTTTCATAAGTTCAATTTATTTTATACGGGTTTAATTAGACGTGAAACCCTTAATACGAATTCTTTGTACAGACTAACATATCCCCAGATGAATGCGAATGCCACGAATCCCGAACCGTTCGGATTTTTGTGGCATTCGCATAGTTGCACGAACTAATAAACAGAAATGGAGAATTCGTATTATAGGATTGCAAATCGTTTAAAAACGTATAACGATATTTTTATTTTTAGAATGGTATTGAATCAACCCTTACTTCGTCATCATCATCAGCTTCTGAGGGGTAGCCAGCATTAATAGATTGGCTTGGCATTATGTTGGACGGAACATCTTGGTCTATATCTATAGTGGGGATAGATTCTGTGCTTGGCGCGGACGGAGCTGCTGAAGAATAAGATCCAGCCGATTGTCCGGCATTTCCGCCCTGGGAAGCGCCGCTTCCGCCGGCAGAACCCAGCATAATCATATTATCTGCAATTATTTCAGTTCGGTATTTTCTTACTCCATCCTGGCCAACCCAGTCTCTAGTTTGCAGGCGCCCTTCAATATAAACCTGTTTTCCTTTTTTAAGCCAAGTGCCACAAATTTCACCCAATTTTCGCCAGGCGACTACGTTATGAAACTCCACTTTTTGTTGTTTCTGGCCATTGGCGTCGGTCCAGACCAAGTTAGTAGCGACTCCGAAAGTAGCTACGGTTTGGCCGGAAGGAGTAGTGCGAACCTCAGGGTCGCGGGTTAAATTACCAATGATCATTGCTTTGTTTAAGTTCATAAATTTTTCCTTTACCCCGGTTATAATCCGGGATTAGTATATAATTTATATTAAGTTTTCCGTCTCATCTAATATTTTATCCAACTTCTGGTCTAGTTCTTCCATACTGGCCTTGCCTCTATCTTTTTTAGTTTCCTCTTTTTTCTCTTCCTGCTCAACTTCTTCTTTTTCCTGGCGCTCGGCTATTTTTTTCGCGATTTTCTTTTCTTGTTCAATTTCTTCCTCTGTTTTTACTTTTTTCTTTACTATTAAATGCCTTAAAATTTCATCAGCCAGCCGCAAATGCTTGTCCAGTTTATCTAATTCTTTTCCCCCCAAATCAAATTCCACTAAACGGTAATAAGCGTTAAAGAATTTTTTAATCGGGTAAGCAAGTTTTTTCTTGCCCCAATCTTCTTCAAGAATAATTTTACCACCATTATCCTTTATTAACTTTACCACGGAAGAGGTAATTGGTTCAAGTTCGTCCTCGCTAAACTTATTGGAAATTAAATAAACCAGCTCATAACGCTGTAAATTGTTTTCATTATTTGTTTCTTCAGTCATATGTTTGTCCTACGAAATACGAATTCGTATATTCGTAACGATTCGTAATTCGTAGGGATTTAAAAAATCCCACAGGCATCAATGCTCTTGTGAGAGTTTAGAGACACCTTAATTACATGCTTAGCTGTAATTTATTCCTTAAAATAAAGGAAGTTGGGAAGGTAATTTAATTGTTGAATTTATATTAACATAAGACTTACTGGAGGGCAATATTGACATTTTTTATTATTTATGATATAAAATTATTACATAAGCGAGATTGACCCGCCTACATTCCGACTGCGTCAGAATTTCGGCAAGGCAAGCGACTCGCAAACATTCTTTAACAAAGGAGCAAGACGATGGGACAAATTACAACTGACCAATCTCATCAAGTGATGGCTACACTGGCCGTCAACACCAACTGGAACGAAGTGGACTTTGGGGCATCTGGACTGCAGGACTTAGTTATTCGCAACCCCAAAGAGGCTGGCCGTCAGTTTACGGCTTTTCTCAAGAACGGCGGGCGAGTAACGGTCGTCGCCAGTTTCCCGACTTTCAAGACCATCAGACTCGGCACCCTGAAGGACGCCGACGCCATTCGCAAAGCGATTGCGGACGTAGGAGGCCGCATTAGCGACCGGGCGAACGACATTCTTGGTCAACCCGCCTTCACGGTGGCAACCAAGGAAACCGAAGTAGAGTTGGTCGTGGTATCCGTGGCTGAACTCGGCTTTAATGACGGAACCAGGTATTCCGCCATCTGCGAGCGAGCCAAACAACTCAACCTTGCGCTCTGCCCTGCCGAAGTCGGACCCCAATTGCGGTTGCAGTATGCCGACCAGCCGGCCAGCGAATGGTTGCACATCGCAATGGAGCCGATTACGGGTTCGGGCGGCGACCTCAGCCTGTTCCTCGTTGGGCGCGTTGGCCGCGGGCTCTGGCTCATCGGCAGCCGTGGTCACCCTCGTAGCCTCTGGTATGGCAACCGCCGTTTTGTCTTCGTGCGTCGCAAGTAGCCCTTGGTTCTTGCGTTCTTGGGTCTTTTTGACCCTTTGCCCTTTAAGCTAACTCTCACTCACCCCGCATCTAGCATCAATGGATGTGGGGTGATTT
>JBAZGH010000030.1:0-12149 GCA_041652935.1 Patescibacteria group bacterium
ATTTAGAGCGGGAAAATGAGCCACTTTCCGAGAGTTTAGCCAAATTATTTAGATTATAGATAATAAGCAAGACATATAAGGACAGGGTGGTTTTTACCCTGTTTTTATTATAATAAGGCACTCGTCGTTCCCTCCCATACGCTACCAGCCCGCAGAGCTACGCTCAAGCGTTGCTGGCGGGCGCGGTTGGGCGGGGAACGGATTAGCTCTCATCGTTCAACGGATAGGACGCGGGCTTGCGGAGCCCGAAATGCAGGTTCGATTCCTGCTGAGAGCACATAAGTTAATTATACACGGGTTTCGCGAACGTTAGTGAGTGATCCGCCTAATCGCGAAGCGATATGGGCGGGCGATTCCTCCCGAGTGCGCGCATGAATTTACAATCCAAACAACTCATCATTAACAACCTGCTTGTTAATTATTATTTTAAGGCGGGAAATCCTCAAACGCCTGTTTTGTTATTTTTGCACGGCTGGCGTTCTGAAGGAAAAATTTGGCAAAGCGTAATGGCGCATTTTTCAGAATATAATATTTACGCCATAGATTTTCCCGGTTTTGGCGCTTCTGATATACCTAAGAAAGATTTTTATCTGCAGGATTATGCCGATATAGTAGAAGGTTTTATTAAAAAAAATAATTTAGAAAATATTATAATAATCGGCCACTCTTTCGGCGGGAGAGTGGGCATAAAATTATCCAGCAATAATCCGCAATATTTAAAAAAATTAGTTTTAGTCGATAGCGCCGGAATAATAATTAAAAAGAATAATTTTAAAAAAATAATAGCCAAGTTGGTAAAACCGATTTTTAAACTGCCGTTCATGTCGCCCGTGCGCGTTAAAATTTATCAAAGCATGGGCGCCGAAGATTATCTGGCCACGCCGAAGTTAAAGCAGACTTTTGTAAATATTATTAATGAAAACTTAACCGCGTTATTGCCTAAAGTTAAGATTCCTACTTTGTTAATTTGGGGGGATAAAGACAGGGACACTCCGCTGGAATATGCTCACATCATAGAGCAAAGAATTACCGGTTCGAAATTAGTTGTTTTAGAGAATGCCGGACATTTTTCGTTTTTGGATAAAGAAAAAGAATTTATAAATAATTTACAAAATTTTTTAGAGTAACTTTTTGTCATTTTAAGCCTGGTTGCAGTCTTCCGCAGGGGACTGCAGTGCAAAAAGTCGCCACAGTCCGCTTCGCGAGACTGTGGCTCTGCCAAATTTTTGAAATTGGTTGCCTAGTTGCTTAGTTGTTTAGTAATAGAAAATTGAAATTAGAAAATAGATGAACACTAATTTCCATTTTCTAATTTCTACAACCAAGCAACTAGATAACCAAACAACTAATTTCATATTTAAATATGCTTTTTAATCCGCATAAAATAATTAAATACCAATTATATCTTCTGCAATTAGAAAATTATAATCTAAAGCGTTTTTGGCAAGTTTTTTTAAAGAGTGGTTTTTCTGCTAAGCAAATGCGGCAGGAATTAGTTTGGACTAATAAATTAAAGTTTATAACATTTTTAACAACCATTATTACTGTATTAATTATCGCGGGATTAGGCAATTTAGTTTATTCAGCGACCGGTTCTTTGGCAATTACAATAATTGACGGCCTGATAAATTTATATATATTATCAATAATTTTTGGAGTGCTCGCGATTGCCGTTATTATAATTATCAGTCCTTTGGATTATATTTTAAAACAAAGAATAATTAACCAAGCTAAAACTAAAATTAAACAACATAAAAATTTGAAAATTATAGGCATTACCGGAAGCTACGGCAAGACCACCATGAAAGAAGTAATCGCTGAAATCTTGGCTCAGAAGTATAAAATTTTGAAGACTGAAGAAAATAAAAATACGCCGTTGGGAATTTCCCGCCTGATTTTAGAAGAATTAAATGACGAAATTGATATTTTTATAGTAGAGATGGGAGCTTACCAAAGAGGCGACATTAAAAAATTATGCGGCATTGCCAGGCCGGGTATCGCTGTTTTAACCGGAATAAACGAAAGCCATCTGGAAAGATTCGGCAGCATGGAAAATACTATAGCGGCCAAGTTTGAAATTGTAAAATACGCGAAAGAAAACGCAAAAGTTATGTTGAACGCGGATGATATAAAAGTAATGGAAAATTACGAAGAATATGCGGACAAAAGAGAAGTCTTGTTTTACAGCGCTGAAAATAATAACAAATGCGAATATAAGATTGCCAACAAAGAATTTCTGCCGGACGGAGGAGGGCAGCGGGCGGATATATTAAACCCCGGACAAGATATAGGAAACATAAAAACTTCTTTTTTAGGAGATTATATTTTTGGCGATATTGTCGCCGGCATAATTATCGCCCGGGAGCTGGGGATGGAAATAGAGATGATAAGGCATGGAATATCACGCATTAAGCCGATAGAACATCGCTTGCAGAAAATTAACAGCGCAAATGGCGTAATAGTTATTGATGACAGCTATAACGGTAATCCTAATGGAGTCCGCGAAGCGATAAAAGTTTTGGCTAAATTTAAAAATAAAAGAAAAATTTACATTACGCCCGGGCTGGTGGAAACCGGCGAAAAAAATAGCGAAATACATTACAACATTGGAAAACAGCTGAGCTCCGTTGCCGACAAAGTTATTTTAATAAAAAATAGCGCTACATCGCATATTGAAAAAGGATTATTAGAAAATAGTTTTAATAAAAAAAATATTATTTGGTTTGAAAGCGCGGCTAAAATGCATGAAGGACTGAAAGATATTACGCAGGCCGGCGATGTTGTGCTTTTTCAGAATGATTGGACGGATAACTACGTATAGAATTTTTAATTTTGTAATTTTTAATT
This sequence comes from Patescibacteria group bacterium, assembly GCA_041652935.1. Lineage (GTDB taxonomy): Bacteria > Patescibacteriota > Patescibacteriia > Patescibacteriales > XYC2-FULL-47-12 > JBAZGH01. The sequence goes on from JBAZGH010000030.1 coordinate 2,848, forward strand.
TTTAAATAAATCTTAAATCTTAATTTCTGAACATGACGGCGACGTCGTGTTAAAAATTAACTATTTCATATGAATATTGGCGTATTTTTTGGCTCTCGCAGCCCGGAACATGACGTATCAATTATTACCGGTGAATTTATTATTTCAGGGCTTAAAAAATTAAATTATGAAGTCGCGCCGGTTTATTTAGATAAACAAGGGCGATGGTTTTTGTCGGACGAATTAAGCAAGCTGTCTTTCTTTAAAGATGGCGGAGACTTAAGCAAATTAAAGCCGTATTATTTGGATTTGGAGAAATCAATCGGCAAGATGGTTTTTAAGCAAAAAGGGATGATGGGAAAAGAAATTATAATTGATTTGGCTTTCCCGGCATTTCATGGCCAGAACGGAGAAGACGGCACTATCCAGGGATTATTTGAACTCTGCAATATTCCTTACGTCGGCTGCGACGTTGCCAGCTCTGCCATTACCATGGATAAAGTTTTAACTAAAGAGTTTTATTTAGCCCACAATATTAAGACAACTAAATTTATCAGTTTTAGCGCGCATGATTTTGCCAGCGCAAAAGAAAAAATATTGCAAAAAATAAGCGAACTGAAATATCCTTTATTTATCAAGCCAGCCCGGCTCGGTTCGTCCATTGGAATAGCTAAAGCAAAAAATCAGCAGGAATTGGAACAAGGAATTGAAGTATCCCTGCATTATGAGAATAAAATTCTAGTTGAAGAAGGCGTGGAAGATTTAATGGATGTTACCTGCGCGGTTTTGGGAAATGAAAATCCAAGAGCTTCTGTCTTGCAAGAGTCATTATTTAATGAGGATTTATTTTCTTATGAAGATAAATACTTGGAAGAGGGCGGAGCGCAGTTAGGAAATGCAGAAGATAAATTGAAAATTCCGGCGCGGCTTGATCAAAATATTACAAAACAAACCCAAGAACTGGCTGTGAAAATATATAAATTATTTGGATGTTCCGGAATCTCCAGGGTGGATTTTCTATATGACAAGAAAGCAAATATAATGTACGCCAACGAAATTAATACTTTGCCCGGAACCCTATACCATCATCTTTGGCAAAAGTCTGGCGTTGAGTTTGAAGAATTATTAAAAGAGTTGATAAATTTGGCGCAGGAGAAATATACAGACAAGCAAAAATTAACTTCCAGCTTTGAATCGGAGATTTTAAAGCAAGCAAATTCAATCAAGCTTAAACAGAAAAATTGAATTAATTAAAACCTAAAAAGCGTATAAAATAATAAGGAGTGTATTAAAGCACTCCTTTGAAGACTATGGACCAAAAAGATGAAATAAAATCAAGATTGGATTTAATTGAAGTAATACGCGAATACGTTCCGCTTAAAGCAGTCGGCGTTAATTTTCAGGCGCGCTGCCCGTTTCATCGGGAAAAAACGCCGTCTTTTGTGGTATCGCCGGAAAGGCAGATTTGGAAATGCTTCGGCTGCGGGAAGGGCGGCGATGTTTTTTCTTTTGTGATGGAAATGGAAGGATTGAGTTTTGTGGAAGCGTTAAGGCAATTAGCTCCCAAAGCCGGAGTCCAGCTAAAAAGCTATAATCCGCAGGAAAGCAGCCGGCGCAATCGGTTGCTGGACATAATGGAATTAGCCGCGGCATATTACCATAAATTATTAACAGAATCGGCTGATGCTAAATCGGCGCTGGATTATTTAAAAAGACGCGGGTTAGAGGATGAAACCATAGAGAGGTGGCAGATCGGCTACAGCCGCGATTCATGGGATGATGTTTTAAAATTTTTGAAAAATAAAAGATTCAGCGAACAGGAGATATTTTTAAGCGGGTTGGCTGTTAAAAAAGAAAATGCCAATTCTTATTATGACCGGTTCAGGGGGCGGATTATGTTTCCCATTAATGATTATAACGGCAGCCCGGTCGCGTTCTCTGCCAGAGTATCGCCCGAAAAAGAGGCAACTGAAAAGATGGGAAAATACATCAACTCTCCCCAGACGCCGATTTATGATAAAAGCAGGATTTTATTCGGTCTGGACAAGGCAAAACAATATATCCGCGAATTGGAAACGGCCGTTATTGTCGAGGGCCAAATGGACGCGATATCATCGCATCAAGCCGGAGTAAAAAATGTCGTAGCCAGCTCGGGAACGGCCCTTAGCCCCGAACAGGTAAAGCTTATAAAGCGCTACGCCAATAATTTTTTATTCGCTTTTGACAGCGACGCAGCCGGTGGACTAGCCACTGACAGGGGAGAGGCGGCAACCCGCGATTTTGTTGATGAACAGCAAAGGGTTAATGCCGAAGACCGGTTTGGGCGGATAAGAAAATATATCGACCCCACCTTAAGCCATGATATAAATATAAAAATTATACAGATTCCAGGAGGGAAGGACCCGGATGAATGCATCAGAAAAAATTCTGAAATTTGGAAGCAGGCGATAAACAAGGCGGTTAGCGCCATGGATTATTATTTCAATAAAACTTTTTTAGGATTAGATTTAAGCGATGTCGGAAACAAAAAAAAGGCGGCCGCCAAAATGCTGAAGGCGATTATGAATATAAAAAATGTTGTTGAGCGAGACTCTTGGCTTAGGAAATTAGCGGATAAGCTGGAGGTCAACGAATGGGTTTTGCGGGAGGCCATCACCAGGCAAAAACAGAAGAGCACATTTAAAAATGGCCCGGTTAAAAATATCCAACCGGAAAAAAATTTACAAAACAGCATCAGCCAGTTGGAGATGCTAAGCGAGTCAGCTTTGGCAATAATTTTAAAATTTCCCCAGCACCTTAGCCATATTGTAAATTATATTAAGCCGGAAATGCTGGCCGGAGAAGCTGAAAAAATATTTTACAAAAAACTTATTATTTATTATAATAATGGTGCTGGCAACACCTCCTTGTTTGATTCGGAAGATTTCAAATTATGGCTAAAAAATAATATTGAAGATGAGCAGGAATTGGCTAATTTAGAGGAATTAGTCAATATTTTATTATTATTGGCAGATAAGGATTTTTACGAACTGGATATTAATAAAGCGAAAATTGAATTAAATAAAATTATCAATCAGATAAAAAGGAAATATTTAACCAGAAAAATGCTGGGCATAGAAAGCCAGCTAAGCCTTGCGGAGAAAGATAATGAAAAGCAAAAAATCAGAAAATTAAGCGAAGAGTTTAAAGCTATCAGCGAAGAAATGAGAAATTTAGATTATAATAATTAAAAATTTAAGCTATGCCTAAAGGGGCGGCGACAACTAAAAAGAAGAAGGAGAACATCAGAACTGCAGCTAAAAAAACCGCAGTAAAAAATCGTGCCAATAAAAGCGCGAAAAAATCGGCGAATAGAAAATTTAACGCCGATCCAACCAGGAAAAAAATAACGCAAAATAAAAAAATAGATAAAAGAGTTGTAAAAGGACCAAGCGCCAAGAAATTAAGGCAGCAAACAGTAAAAAAATCCCAAGCAGAAGCAAAGCCGGATATTGCTAAAATGGACAATCTAATAAACAAGGGGCGTTCGCGGGGATTTGTAACTGAAACAGAGTTATTATTCACTTTCCCCCTGCTAGAGGATTATATTTATGAATATGAATGTTTTTTAGAAGAACTAAACCGCCAGGGAGTGCAGATTATCGAAAGCGCGGAAACTTTTTTAAATATTGATTCTGATGATAATAAGCAGGAAAGCAGGTTTAAAGACATGGTTAAGAATATTGATAATAAAAAGAAATTTGATATTACCGAATTTTCCGCTGATTCAATCCAAATGTACCTGCGGGAGATAGGCAAGGTGCCGCTGCTTTCCAATATTGAGGAAATAGAACTGGCTAAAAGAAAAGAGCGGGGCGACAAAGAGGCGGCCAATGGCCTGATTCAGGCGAATTTGCGCTTAGTTGTTTCCATAGCCAAAAAATTTGCCGGCGCCAAGGGCTTGAGCTTGCTGGATTTAATTCAGGAGGGAAATATCGGGTTATTTAAAGCGGTGGAAAAATTTGAATACCGCAAAGGATATAAATTTTCAACTTACGCTACTTGGTGGATTCGCCAAGCTATCACCCGGGCAATTGCCGACCAGTCGCGCACTATCCGCATTCCGGTTCATATGGTGGAAACGATAAATAAATTCCAGCAAATTGAACGCCAACTCATCCAGGATTTGGGACGGGAGCCGATGCCCGAGGAAATAGCGGCCGAAATGGGCGAGGAGCTTGACAAGGTTCGGCATATAATTAAAATTTCACAGGATACTGTTTCGCTGGAAACCACGGTCGGGGATGATGAAGAAGATTCTACGCTTGAAGATTTTATTGAAGATGTCAAAAACGTTATGCCTGACCGGGCGGCGGCTTTAAAATTATTAAAAGATTATGTGCGCGATATTATAAAAGATTTATCCCCCAGGGAGAAGAAAATATTGGAAATGCGCTTCGGTTTAATTGACGGCGTTTCCCACACTTTGGAAGAAGTGGGGCAGGAGTTCGACGTTACCCGCGAGCGCATCCGCCAGATTGAGGCCAAGGCGTTGGAAAAAATCCAGAAGATGGCGGGAATTGAGAAGTTGAGGGACTATTAACTTCTACAAATTACAAACCACTTACAAATATACAAATATCAATTAAAAACAGCCTGTTAAATCCGCAGACTGTTTTTAATTTTAGAATCTATTTTTATAGAGATTTATAAAGATTCCAATTTTTCCTTCAGCGTTTCTTTGCTCTGCACGCCCATCAGGCGTTCTACTTCTTGGCCGCCTTTAAAAAATATCAGAGTCGGGATGCTCATGACATTGTATTTTTGGGCGGTTTCCTGGTTGGCGTCGACTTCCAGCTTGGCGACTTTCGCTTTGTCTCCTATATCTTTGGCCAGCTCTTCAATAATCGGCGCCATCATCTGGCACGGTCCGCACCAGTCGGCGAAGAAATCAACCAAAGCCGGCTGCTTGCTTTTTAAAATTTCCTCCTCAAAATTTTGGTCGGTTAGAATTATTTCACTCATATGTTTATTGTTAATAAATAAGTGTTTGTTTAATATACCACAATAATTTTTTTGCGGCAATACTTTAAGATTGAAATTAGTTGTCTGGTTACTTCGTTGTTTGGTTGTAGAAATTAGTGTTTAGAAAATAGGAAGAAAAAATAAAAGTTATTTTTTATTATCATGAAAATTTTTCCAGCTTTGGTCTAATTTCGATAATTGCCGGCAAGATAAATCATATAAATCAATAGTTTCTTTGCATAATTGTACATCTATATATTGCGGATAAACATCAACACAAACTGATAAATGATGTATCATTTCGTTTGCTTCCCCCGAACTGTCTTCTAAGTATCTATGCCAATGTTTTGGTTGATAGCGTTTGGTAAAACCTTCAGCAATCAACGCTGGCGCGCTTTTTGAAGCGCGTTTCATTTGGTCAGCTAAATCAAACTTTTCTTCTTTGGGCAGACTAGGAACAATTTTTGTATGAACAATAACCATTGCTTTATATAAATTCTGATAAACATACAAATCGCGGAAAGTTCTTATTGGTTTATAATCGCCCATATTTCTACTTTCTAATTTCTTTTTTCTACAACGAAGCAACTAGGCAACGAGACAACTAATTTCCGACTTTCTCCCGCATCGCCATGTGATGCTCCTGCAGTTCGGATAATAACTTGCTTTCGTCAATCAGCTGGTGCCGGCGGTTTTTTATCACAAATTCGCCGTTGACCATCAAGTCGCGGACTACCCGGCCGCCATGCGTGATGATATTTCCTAGAATAGTCATCGGGTCGCCCTCGTCATAAGGAATAGTGCCGCGGTCGCGCAGCTTCCAGAAAACCAAATCCGCTTTTTGCCCTTTAACAATCCGGCCCCGGTCAGGCATATTTAAGATGCGGGCGGCGTTGACTGTCATCATTTTAAACAATGAGCCGAATTTTACCGTCCGGTCGTATAAATGCGTCAGGCGCGTCTGGTAGGCTTCAGTTAGTAAATCCAAACGGCTCTTGCTGACGACTCCGTCGGTGCCGAGAGTGATGAATTCCCGCCCGCCGTTGTCATAAAATTTCCAGAAGGGAAAAGTGCCGCTTTTGTGAATCGTGTTGGAGGTGGGAAGATGGGAAATGCCAACTTTATTTTTAATCAATTTTTTTATTTCCCGGTCGGTTAAATAAATAGCATGCGACAAAATAGTATTGCTGTTCAAGAGTCCGTGTTTTTCCAGCAACTCAACTTCGCTCAGCCCGTGTTTTTCCAGGCAAGTTTTAACCACCTGCTCGCTTTCGGCAAAATGGCAGGTGAACAGCAGGCCATGTTTTTCAACCAGCTCTTTCACCTCATCCAGAATTTTCGCGGTTGCTTTGTGCGGATAGTGCAGGGCGATAGCCAGCCGGGAATGTGATTTATCCATCTCTGGCAATAGTTGCTTTATCAATTCCGGGGAATTTTCCGGGCGGGCATTGGATACAACGCTGATAGCGTTAATTAAATTTTGCTTTGTTAGGGCAGCGGCGTATTCAAGCGGATTAAAAAAATTATAATGGCTTAAAGTAGTGGTAATGCCGTATTTCTGCTGTTCCGATAAATCGCCAATAGTGGAAATAGCAAAATCTTCCTCATTCATGGCGCGTTCCCATTTCGGCATGGCGGCGATAGTATCGTCGATGTCTTCGCCTTCGTCCAGCATCATGGCCGAGCGCATTAAATACATGGGGGGGTGGGCGTGGGTATTGATAAAGCCGGGAGTAACGACCGTTCCGCCGCGTTTGCCGGCGTCGTAGATTATGTCAAAATTATTCGCAGAGACAGGTTTTGCCTCTACGCCAGTGATTATTCCATTTTCAATAATAATGGACTGGTTTTGGAAAACCCGCAGTTTTTCATTTTCATCGCAGGTAAAAAGAAAAGGAATGTTTTTTATTAAAATTTTATTTCCTCGACTGTTATTAATTTTGTAACGGCTGTGGTCGCCCTCATAATCAATAACGCCGGTTTGTTTTGGCGTTAGGTCGGATTGTAATTTTTTAAAGAGATTAGACATAAAATATTACTACAAATTACAAATTTTTTACAAATATACAAATAAAATATTTGTATATTTGTACTTGATTTGTAATTTGTAGTGCTATTCCCATTCTATCGTTCCCGGCGGCTTGTTAGTTATATCATAAAACACATTAGCGATTCCGCCAACGGCCATAATTTTTTTTGTTATTTCAGTTAAGACTTCTTTTTTAATTTGGGCGAAGTTGGCAGTCATGGCTTCGCGGGAGATAACCGGGCGCAGGACTATGGATTCCGGCTTCTCCGGCGTGCCAAAAGGAATTAAAACAACCGGAAACTGCCAGATTTTATCATAAAGATTATATTCGCGGATTGTTTGGTTGACTATGGCGTCGGTTTCCTGCAACAGCCGGATGCGCTCGGGCGTTAGATAAGCTTCGCGCAATTTTGATTTTATCAAGCTTTCCTTATCCGTTAAAAGCAAAAGCACGCGGTTAACTTCTCTGGCGGAGTTGGTAATCTGCGTGGAAATTTGGTTTAACTTGTCCCAGCCGTCCTCTCTCCAGACAACAGCCGGATGGGCGTAGGTGCGGTTGTCGCCCTGCACCCCGACAGATTTAAGCGGCAGAATTTTAAATTGAATATTATGCTGCCGGCAAATTTTTTGCAATTCAGAGGGAGGGTCTATTTTTCCATCTTGATTTTTGCCATTACAGAGGCAGCGGATGGCCAAGCCCGGACCGGGAAAAGGATGCCGGTCTATCATTTTCTGCGGCAAACCCAGCAGCCGGCCGATCTGCCGCACTTCGTCTTTGTAAAAATCCACTATCGGTTCCACCACTAATCCCGCCGCCGCCATTTTTTGCAGGGCGTCAATCCGGTTGTGGTGCGTTTTGATGGTGTCGGCATGCTTGGTGCCTCCGGTTTCAATCGTGTCCGGATAAATTGTCCCTTGGCCTAAAAGCCATTCTTCGGCGTTGAGCCCCAGTTGTCCGCTGACTTTATCTTTAACATCCAAAAAAGTTTGGCCGATAATTTTTCTTTTTTCTTCCGGCTCGCTGATATTTTTCAGCCTTTCAAGAAATATCTCGCTGGCATCAAAAGTTTCTAAATTATGGAATCCCGCGTCCGCAAAACTTTGTTTTATTTCGGCTGATTCATTCTGGCGCATAAAGCCGGTATTAACATAAAGCCCCTTGACTTTATCTTCTCCCAATACTTTAGTAAGCAGGGCAAAAGTTACGCTGGAATCAACTCCGCCGCTGGCCAGAACGAAAACTTTGCGGCTGCCGACTTGCTGTTTTATTTTTTGGGATAAATTATCAATAATATCATTAATTTTCCAATTTTGTTCAGCGCGGCAGATGTTAAGGACGAAATTTTTTATTATTATCATCCCCTGGCTGGTGTGGTGCACTTCCGGATGGAACTGCAGGCCGAAAAATTTGCGCTCCTCGTCCGCCATGGCGGCGTTGGGGCAGTCAGCCGTGGAGCCGATACAGTTAAAACCATTAGGCAAACCTTTTACCGTGTCGCCGTGGCTCATCCAAACAGTTGAAGAATTTTTTATTTCAGCAAACAGGGATGACTCCCGGGTTGTTTTTAATTGGGCGGGGCCATATTCCCGCACTGTGCCGGCTTTGACGTTGCCTCCCAGCGCCTGGGCCATCAGCTGGTGCCCGTAGCAGATGCCCAAGACAGGTTTGCCCAAATAGAGGATGTCTTTGTCTATCTGCGGCGCGGCGGCGTCGTAAACCGATTGCGGGCCGCCGGATAAAATAATGCCCGCTATCTCTGCGGGAAGTTCGGCCGCTTTCACGTCGGCCGGGTAAATTTTAGCCAGCACTTCAAGCTCGCGGACGCGGCGGGCGAATAAATGCGTATATTGGGAGCCGAAGTCGAGAATAGCTATATGTAACATAAAATTAGTATTGGACAATCTAAATTTTAAATATATAAGATTTTAAAAACAGCTATTACTATTTTTAAAAGATTGAGTTTTTTTAGAGATTGCGTTAGAATATATTTATAATAACTATAAATGAGACTATATGCAAGAAACCTTGACGTTTGATGATGTTTTATTAGAGCCGCAGTATTCTTCAGTGCGTCCCAAAGAAGTTGACATTAAGACCCGCTTGTCGCGCAATATAAATTTGAAAATGCCCTTAATGAGCGCTTCCATGGATACCGTTACCGAACATAAAATGGCCATTGCTCTGGCGCTGGCCGGCGGCATCGGAATTATCCATAAAAATTTAGAGCCGGAACAGCAGGCGCATGAAATCAGTTTGGTTAAGCGCTTTGAAAGCGGATTTATCGTCGAC
>JBAZGH010000031.1:0-11610 GCA_041652935.1 Patescibacteria group bacterium
GAAGTTAAATAAGCTGTTGATTTTTATCCGTTATTAGGGCAGGTAATAAAAAAGAAAGATTATCGTAATAATAACCCGGAAGTTTATAAAATATATATTAACATGATAACGGCTTTAAAATGGGTAGCTTTGCCAATGTTAAAACCTGAAAAAGTTTTAGCAATGTTTAAAGATAATTTTGGCATAATGTTAAAATTGGAAGAATATGATTTGTGGGAAAAAGTTAAAGCAGTATTATTAGGTTTGCCCTTTATTGAAGACAGGGATGAGTTTAAAGGTAAATTAAGAAATACTTTAAATAGCAGCCAGACGCATTTAACATCAGATAAGATAAAGGGCGCTATAAGGCCAACGGTAGAAAACTGGATAAAGGATTACGTTGGCGTTTTAGGCAACGAAAAAGCGGATAAGCAGAAGCAAGCGGATTATTTTTCGGGCGGAGACGCGATAAAAAGGTTGCGGCTGGAAGAAAAGAAAAAAGTAATTGATTTTTTTAGATTTTATGAAAAATTAAAATTATCATCAGGCACTGTCGAGGGGACCGAAGAAACAATTCCGATAAATACTGATGATTTTTCCGGGATAATAAAAGACGGAGCTGTTTTAAAAGATAACCCCGAGCAAAAAAGAATGTCTAAAATTTTCCAGTCCGCCGCTCAGGAAACGCTGGCGGAAGCTTATGGCCAAGCCGCAAATGAAACCGTGGAAACTGATAAAGTAGAAAGTAGAAAGCCTGCCTCGTCGGCAGACGGGTTGAAAGTTGAAAGTACGACGACAGACGAAACTGCGAACGAAAAAGAATTAACTCAATTGCAAAGTATGGCAAATCAGTATCCGGCGGGAAGTTTGGAGAGAAGGGCGATTGAGGAAGAAGTAAAAAAGTTAAAAAGTTTATAAAGTTAGAAAGTAGAAAGTTATATGTTAGCGATAGTGGAAGAAAAAATTCAGAATAAAATTTTAGTAATTAGAGATCAAAAGATTATGATTGATAGGGATTTAGCGATGCTTTACGGAGTTGAGACAAAGGTATTACTACAATCCATGAAACGTAATAAAGAACGTTTTCCAGAAGATTTTTGTTTTCAATTAAATAAACGAGAGCATGAGAGTTTGAGGTCACAATTTGTGACCTCAAAAAAAGAGGGAAGAGGAGGAAGGCGTTATTTACCCCACGCGTTTACTGAACAAGGCGTGGCAATGCTTTCTAGTGTGTTAAAAAGTAAGAAGGCAATACAGGTGAATATCGCGATTATGAGAATGTTTATAAAATTACGGGAAATAGGGCATAACTATAAAAAATTAGCGGAAAAGATTAGCGAGATAGAGAAAAAGTACAGTAAACAAGATAAACAAATCGCGGAAATTTTTTCCAGTTTAAGATATTTAATGCGAGGGAATGAGGATAAAAATAGTAAGCGGGAGATTGGGTTTAAATCATAAATTAAAAAGCAGAAAACTATGTTTTCATATTTAGAAAAATTTAAAAAATTACCTAAAGAACTTCAGCAGATAGTTTCTTCGCCCAAGGCGACTGCTATTGTCAATGAACTTGAGGGGAAATACAAAGTTGAATTGGCAGCGCTTGTTATTAAGATAATGGTTAAGGAAGTTTTGTGGAAAGACTTAGCTAATGTTTTAACGAGCGAACAAAATATCACAGCTGAACAGGCAATGGCCTTAATTAAAGAGCTTAAAGAGAAAGTTTTTTTCCAGGCGGTTAAATATCTAAATGTAGATGAAGTCGAAAGTCAAAAGTCGACAGTCGAAAGTACGATGACGACCGACGGCGAGACTAAACCCGCCCAAAGTCCTGCGGACATTGAGGCGGGCAGGGAAACTGTAGAAACTGCTGACGATGACCGCGATGAAGAATTAAGAGGAATAGTTGATAAAGCGGCCACGGCTGTTGGAATTCAGGAAAGCCAGGCGGACGACATTAGGCGGCTGGAGAGCATTTTAAAGACTTTTAAAAAGGGGATACGGGATGATTTAGATACGATAGACACTTTAAAAAAGAGCAGAGAGTCGGGCGGTTTGGGCTTAACTCAAGAGCGGGCGGAAAAGGTAATTTTTACAGTTAGCGGAAAAAAACCAGGCGTAAGCGCAAAAAATAATACGGCAGTTCCCATGCCCCGGAAAAATTTTACCTCTGTGGAACAGATTAGGGATGTTGAATATGATTTAAGCGCCCTGAAAAAGAGGGGGCCGGTTAAAAAAGAAAATAATATTAAAAATCCGCTCAAGCCTACGGCGGAGCGGACAAGAAAAAATATCAGCAATCAAATCCCCTTAAATGAATTTAGCGAGGAAGAATTGGAAGAAGTGACAAGTGACAAGTTGCAAGTAACAAATAACAAAACGACGACGAACGATGAACCCGTGGAAATTAAGAAACTGGAAACTGCGGAAATTATTAATGACAAAAAAAAGAAGGACAAACAAACTGGCGGTTTTGTGATATCGCCGGAAAAGTTACAAAAGGCGGAAAAATTTATGGCCGATAAGATTAAAAAAGAAAATAGACCGGCTGGCAATCAAGAAAAACAGAGATTAAGCGTTCGTATGCAGAGACCGATAGTTGTAGATAACCAAAACAAGCCCCAAGTTAATGATATTACAATACCTAAAAAATTACAGGGTCCGATTGAGGAGCTGGCTAATTTGGATTTAATTAATTTTAGGCGTTTGGATGATGATCCCGAGAAAGCGGCGAAAAAAATAAAGCAGAAAATAAGCTTATTAGAGGAGGAGAGTTATACTAAGCGACAACAGGGAGTGGGCGCCTGGAGGCAGAGCCCGGTTTATAAAATTTATATTGCGATAGGAAATGAAAGCATAAAACAGGGAATTTCCATTAAGGATATTATAAAGAAGAAGGAGGGGGTTGGAGACGAAGTTTTAACGCCGGAGGAGTTTAATGCTATACTAGAGTTAAACAGAGAGCTGCGTGTATAAAAGTGCTACATTATTTTAATATATTTGTATAATTAACATATTTATTAAATACGAAATCCTAATATCTAAATCCTAAACAATATTAAAATTCAAATTACTAAAATTTAAAACTTCATGTTTTGAAAATTTGAATTTATAATTTATAATTTTTTTCGAATTTGGGATTTCTTATTTAGAATTTAATATAAGTGCAGCAATTTAATGTCCCACAATTTATTGACGTAGAAGATAAGGTTTTGGGCCCGATAACAGTCAGGCAGTTTGTGATAATCCTAGTCTGCGGATTGTTGTCCGCAGCCGCTTATAAGCTGGCTGATTTCGCTCTGTTTTTAACTTTGACGATTTTTATTTTCGGTATCGGAGGAATAATAGCTTTTTTAAAAATTAACGGTCGGCCGTTCCACTATTTTATTTTAAATGTAATCCAGACTTTTAAAAAGCCAAAATTAAGAATTTGGAACAACCAACTGTCAAAAACAAGCGAGGAGTTAAAAGAAGACCCGGAAATAGAGATAGAAAAAATAACAAAAGTGGAGAAAAAGCCCCTTTATCCAAAATCGAAATTAGCAGAAGTTTCTTTAATTGTTGATACCGGCGGGAGCTACCAAGGAGGAGACAACACTATCAAGTAACAAGTAACAAGTAACAAGTAACAAGTAACAAGTAACAAGTAACAAGTAACAAGTAACAAGTAACAAGTAACAAGTAACAAGTAACAAGTAACAAGTAACAACCGAATAATTATTTCAAATTATGCCAAAATTCAAATTATTCCAAATCAATACTAAAATCCAAATGTCAAATTTTAATAACGTTAAATTTGTTACTTGTAGTTTGTGACTTGTAACTTGAGATATTATGGCGCAGAAAAAAAACAAATTAGCCAGCGGGAAGATAAGCACCACCACGCAAAAATATCTTGATATAGCTGAGATCAGGGATAATGTCATGGTTATGAAAGACGGGACTATGCGCGCGGTTCTTTTAGTATCCAGCTTGAATTTTTCCCTGAAATCAGAGGACGAGCAGAACGCGATTATATCTTCCTATGTCGGATTTTTAAATAATTTAGAATATCCCCTGCAGATAGTAGTGCAGTCGCGGGAATTTAAAATTGAGCCGTATTTAGATGATTTAGACAGAAGACGGCAGGAACAGACTAATGAATTATTAAGGGTGCAGACAGCCGAGTACTTAAGCTATATTAAAGAGCTTATTTCATTGGGTAAGATAATGAATAAGCGGTTTTATGTGGCAGTAACTTATAATCCATTATCAAATAAGCAAAAAAGTTTTTTTTCCCGGCTGGGGGAGACTCTAAAACCGGCTACCCTAATACGGCTTAAGGAAGAAAAATTTCGCAGCCGGCAGGAATCGCTCATGGCTCGAGCGGAAAAAGTAATCGGCGGACTTTCAAGCATGGGGTTAAAATCAATTTTACTTGATACGCAAAGTTTAATTGAATTATTATATAATAGCTATAATCCGGATACTTCCGGAAATCAGGCATTGTCCGATGTTAATAAATTAAGAGGACACTAATTAGTCCTTAAAGTCGAAAGTCATAAAGTCCTTAAAGTTAAAGACTTTATAACTTTAGACTTTATGACTATATTCTATGTTTAACCCCCAGCAAGTACAACAAAAAGAAGCGGAGCAGGAAAAGAAGCGCCAGCAGGAAACGCAACAGCGGGTCGCTCAAGAACAGCAGTCTGTTGAGAAAACGCAGGAAGTTATTTTTGAGGAAAAATCTCTGCGCCGCGGAGAGATTTCTATTCGCGATATTATTTCTCCGGCCGCGCTGGAAATTAAGCCGACATTTTTAAAGTTGGGGGAAAAATTCGTCCGCACTATTTTTGTCATAAATTATCCGCGGTTTATAAGCGTCGGCTGGTTTGCGCCAATTTTAAATTTAAATGAGACTTTTGACGTGGCGATGTTTTTTTATCCGGTTCCCAGCCATATTATTTTAAAGCAGTTGAAGAAGAAGGTTGGAAATTTGGAGGCGCAAATTATTAGCGACGCGGAAAAGGGGGCCGCCAGGGACCCGATACGCGAGACGGCCCTGCGCGACGCGGAAGCCCTGCGCGACTCCCTTACCCAGGGAACCGAGCATTTTTTCCAGTACGCGCTTTACATAAGCATATATTGCGACAGCGAAGAGGAAATGGACAAGCTGACCGATGTTATTGAAAATTTACTGGGGTCGCGGCTGATTTATTCGCGTAAAGTCTTATATCAGGCCGAACAGGGGTTTAACTCAACTTTGCCGCTTAATAATGACGAACTGATGATAACCTTTAATATGAATTCTTCGCCGGTGGCGTCATCCTTCCCTTTTATTTCCAGCGACCTAACTTCAGATAATGGAATTTTGTACGGCATTAACCGCCATAATAACAGCTTAATTCTCTTTGACCGTTTTTCTCTCCAAAATGCCAATAGCGTTGTTTTTGCCACCTCCGGCGCCGGTAAAAGTTACGCCGTAAAGCTTGAGGTTTTGCGCAGTTTAATGATGGGGACAGACGTTATTATTATTGATCCGGAAAAAGAATACAAACATTTGTGCGACTCGGTCGGCGGAACATATATAAATATATCCCTTTCTTCGGAAAATAAAATAAATCCGTTTGATTTACCACGTTCGGTAGGCGATGATTCCCGCCCGGAAGATATAATCAGAAGCGCTGTTATCAGCGTCAAAGGGCTTATCCGCATTATGCTGGGCGAAAGAATTACTTCACAGGAAGATTCTATTTTAGACAGGGCACTGCTTGAGACTTACGCTAAAAAAGATATAACCAGCGACGCGGACATATCAAAAGCAGAAGCGCCTATTATGCAGGATTTTGTCGATATTTTAGAGGGGATGGAGGGTGGAGCCGATTTAGCTTTGCGTCTGAAGAAATATACGGAAGGAACGTTTGCCGGACTTTTAAACAGCCCGACAACGCTTGAAATGAACAACCAGCTGGTTTGTTTTTCCGTCCGCGATTTGGAGGATGAACTTCGCCCGATAGCGATTTACACGATTGTAAATTATATTTGGAATGTAGTGCGCAGCGAAATGAAAAAGAGAATATTGGTTATTGACGAGGCCTGGTGGCTGATGCAGCATGACGACAGCGCAAAATTCATTTTTGCTTTAGTCAAGCGTTGCCGTAAATATTATCTGGGCATAACAACCATTACGCAGGATGTAAATGACTTTTTAGTTTCTCCATACGGCCAGGCGATTGTTAATAATTCAGCTCTGCAGCTTTTAATGCGCCAGTCGCCGGCGTCAATTGATTTAGTGCAAAAAACATTTATTTTAACCGAAGGAGAAAAGTATTTATTATTGGAAAGCGGAGTGGGCGAGGGGATATTCTTTGCCGGCAATCGGCATGCTGCCATTAAAATAGTCGCTTCCTATACCGAGGACCAGCTTATCACCACCGACCCAAGGCAGCTATTGGAAATTGAGGAGGCAAAACGGGAATTTAATGAGCAGCTGCAGCAAAATGGAGGCGCGGAAGAGGAAAGCGAACTGGAAAAAGCCCAAAACGAGCTTGAGAGTTAACTATAACTTATGAGCAAGAGAAATAAATTAATATCAATACTCATAGTAATTATAGCGCTGATTATTTTAATTGGTTTGATTTTTTTTATGTTTTTAGCTCCAGCTCCGGAAAGTAATAATGAAAGCCGGGAAAACCAACAGACGGGATTGCCCGAAACTAATAAAGTGCAGCCAGAAGAAATTAAGACTGTTGAGCCAACAGTTCAGAGGGTGATGCCAAAAACCGGAGTAACTGAAAACGATTTAAAAAGGATAGCATCTTCTTTTGTCGAGCGCTATGGAACTTATTCCAACCAGGCCGGATACAGCAATATAAATGATTTGGAAATATTCATGTCCAGGTCAATGAAGGAATGGGCGGGGGATTATATTAAGCAAGCATTGGCAAATTCAGGAAATACGGGAATGTATTATGGAATTACCACTAAGGTTGTTGTATCTGAGGCAATTTCTTTTAAGGCCGATTTAGGCCGGGCCGAATTCAGAATTAAAACCCAGCGGCAGGAATCTATCGGAACCGGCTCCAATATCCGTAAATTCCAGCAAGACGCTATTGTAAAAATGGTGAAAGAAGGAGGATTATGGAAAGTTGATCGAGTTGTATGGGAAGAATAAATTGGTTAAAAGCATAAAGTTGAAAGTTAAAAAGTAGAGACGCGCCTCTGGCGCGTCTTGATTATTAATATGCAGAAGATTATTAATCAAATTCTAGATGTAGTTTTTCCCATAGAATGCATTGGATGCGAAAAAGGGGGAGGGTGGATTTGCGAAGAGTGCGCGCGGACAGTACCAATAAATTCTTCACCCTGCTGTTTATTATGTAAAACTAAAACTAATTATGGAGAATTTTGCCGAAAATGCAAAGATAATTATAATTTAAACGGTGTGTTTATAGCCGGTGATTATGATAATAAAATTATCAAACGAGGAATTAAAACTTTAAAATATAGATTTATATACAGCATAAGCGGGGAGCTGGCCAAACTTCTTATTTTATTTTTAGAAAAGCAAAAAGAGAAAGCGCAATTTTCCGAATGGATTGGGCAAGTTGAAATGCCTAAAGATACACCTGATATTTTAGAAAATTTTTCAAATGCAATTATAATGCCAGTTCCTTTGCATAAAAAAAGATTAAAATGGCGCGGATTTAACCAAGCGGAAAAATTAGCGCTGCCCATTGCTGAGCATTTTAATTTAAGGGTAGATACTGAAAATTTACAAAGAATTAAAAATAATAAACAACAAGCAAAACTAAAAGAGAAAGACCGCCATAAAAATATCAGCGGAATTTTTTCCTGGGAAGGAGTTGATTTAAAGGGGGAATATATTATTTTAGTTGATGATGTTGTTACTACCGGATCAACCTTGGAAGAGTGCGCAAAAATTTTAAAAAAAGCGGGAGCAATAGAAGTTTGGGGCGCGGTAGTGGCGAAAGGATAGAATTAGTCCATAAAGTCGAAAGTCCACCAGCCCACATCGCTGCGCGAAGCGTTGCTGGCGGGTAAAGTCAAAAGTATGATGTTTTGACACTTATAATTAATGTGATATCATAAAAAAGCTTATTTATAGTAATTTATAAAGATATGAAAATACTAGTTTCCGGCTCGCTAGCCCATGATAAAATAATGAATTTCCCCGGATATTTTAAAGACCATATCTTGCCGGAGAAAATTCATTCTTTAAACGTCAGTTTTTTAGTGGAAAATTTAAATGAGAATTTTGGCGGCACAGCCGGCAATATTGCTTATAATTTGGCATTGTTAGGGGAACAGCCGGTTATTTTAGCGGCTGCCGGAAATGATTTTGATAATTATCGTGATTGGCTGGAAAACAATAAAGTTGACGTAACCAACATTAAAACAGTGGAAGATGAGAAGACTGCCTTTGCCAATATTATGACCGACCAGGCGGATAACCAGCTTACCGCATTTTATCCCGGAGCAATGAAGTATTCAGGCGGAGATATTCCAGATGAATTATTGCAGGACAGTTTAGCGATAATTTCGCCCGGCTATATTGAAGATATGAAAAAATATCCCGCTATATATAGAGAAAATAATATTCCATTTATTTTTGATCCCGGGCAGCAAATTCCCGCCCTAGGCGGCGAAGATTTGAAAAACGGCATTAACGGCGCTAAAGTTTTAATGTCGAATGATTATGAATTGGATTTGATTATCAAAAAAACCGGCTGGGATGAAAATAAAATTTTAGAAAAAGCGGAAATAATTGTTACAACTTTGGGCGAAAAGGGATCGCAGATAAAAACCAAAGACTCCGGCTTCAGCGTTCCCCCGGCCAAGCCGGAAAATACCTCTGACCCGACCGGCGCCGGCGACGCTTACCGGGCCGGATTTATAAAAGGATTAGCAGAGGGGTGGCCGCTGGAAATATGCGGGCGTTTTGCCGGAGTAATATCATGCTATACGGTGGAAAAATATGGAACCCAGACTCATAAATTTAATTTAGAGGAGGCGGCTAAGAGATATGAAGATAATTTTAATGATCAACTCCCATTGTGAGTAAATAGTGAATAGTGAACAGTGAACAGCGAATAGATGGCCCTATTCACTGTTCACTATTTACTAATTACTTTTGTTTATGAATTATGACGTAAAAGATTTAGGTTTATCTGAAGGAGGAAAAAAAAGAATAGAGTGGGCCGACAATGACATGCCGGTTCTGCAAAAAGTGCGCGCCCAGTTTGAAAAAAACAAGCCGTTAGAGGGATTAAAAATGTCGGCCTGCCTGCATGTTACGGCTGAAACCGCTAATTTAGTCCGGACGCTTAAGGCCGGAGGCGCGGATGTTTTATTGTGCGCTTCCAATCCTCTGTCAACACAGGATGACGTAGCGGCAAGTTTAGTAAAAGATTACGGAATTTCAGTCTTTGCTATAAAAGGAGAAGACAGGGATACTTTTTTTAAGCATTTAAGAGCGGCGGTTGAGCATAGCCCGAATATTACCATGGACGACGGGGCGGATCTGATTTCCACCATCCATAAAGAACATCCGGAAATGTGCTCTCAAGTTATAGGCAGTATGGAAGAGACAACGACCGGCGTTATCCGCCTTAGGGCGATGGCTAATGACAATGCTTTAAAAATCCCGGTAGTGGCGGTTAACGACGCCAAGACAAAGAATATGTTTGATAACCGCTACGGGACGGGACAATCCACTCTGGACGGGATAATCAGGGCGACCGATATGCTGATTGCCGGAAAGACTGTGGTAGCGGCCGGTTATGGCTGGTGCGGGCGCGGTTTTGCCATGCGGGCGCGGGGAATGGGCGCTAAGGTAATAATTACTGAAGTTGACCGGGTTAAAGCGTTGGAAGCAACTATGGACGGATTCCAGGTGATGCCGATGATGGAGGCGGCAAAAATAGGGGATTTATTCTGCACTTTGACTGGCGACATCCATGTTATAGACAAACAGCACTTCGCCGTTATGAAAGACGGCGCGGTTGTCTGCAACTCCGGCCACTTTGATGTGGAAATCAACGTTAAAGCTTTAGAGGAGATGGCGGATAGAGTCCGGAAAAACGTACGCAATTTCGTTGACGAGTATAATGTAAACGGCAAGCGAATATATCTGCTCGCTGAAGGGCGCTTGGTAAATTTATCAGCCGCTGAAGGCCATCCGGCTTCGGTGATGGATATGAGTTTTTCTACTCAGGCGCTGGCCAGCCACTGGGTGGTGGCTAATAAAGAAAAATTAACGCCGAAAGTTTATAACATCAGCCCCAAGATTGAAGAGTATGTGGCAAAATTAAAATTAAAATCAATGGATATTGAAATAGACGAATTAACCGAAGAGCAGAAAAAGTATTTGGAAAGCTGGGAAGAGGGAACGTAACGTGACGGGAATTACGAATCAGGAATTACGAATTACGAAAAAAAGCGACCCAAGTGGGTTGCTTTTTTAAATTGGCGGAGAGGGTGGGATTCGAACCCACGGGACTCGTGAAAGCCCAACAGTTTTCAAGACTGTCACATTCGACCGCTCTGTCACCTCTCCAAATTATAAATATTTCGTTGTATCTGTTAATAAAAATTTAATTCTTTCCCTACCTTTACCACTTTTTAGAAATAATTCTTCATTCCTTGCGTCTTTCTTTGATTTAAAAACCTCATAATAAATTAACTTCCATGGAATACCACTAGAAGTGAATTTACAGTTTCCATTATTATGTTCCTGTAATCTTCTTTTTAAATCATCTGATAGTCCTATGTAGCGTTTGCTTAGTTTGTTGCTATATAATATATAAACATAATGCATATAAATTACATTCTCCGCCCGAGGCGGATGGGCCCTGGGCCCAGACCGCTCTGTCACCTCTCCGTATTTCCCTCACCCTAGCCCCCTCCCAAAGGGAGAGGGAACAGCAAGGTAAACTTTTATTTAAAACAAAAGACTTGCATAAGTCTTTATTTTATAATTTACTTATTTTATGTTATAATGATTATATAAATAATAAGTGGTAAAGTCAAGTTTATGGCAGAGGTAAAACCGCCAATTAACAAAGAATATGAAAGCGAAGCGCTTATTAACTGGGATATACCGGAATACGACCGTTATGAAAGAGGTAAAACATGGTATATTATTGCCATTATAGTCGCGCTGGCCGCTTTAATTATCGCCTTTTGGGTAGAGAATTATTTATTCGCTATTATTATTGTTTTATCAGCGTTAATTATAACCATCAACCAATGGCGGGAGCCGGCGCAGATAAATTTTTCCATTCATGACGAAGGGCTATTATTGGGGAGGAAGTTTATTGATTATAGCGAGTTGAGGAATTTTGCCATTATTTATAAGCCAAGGCAGGATATTAAAAAGTTATATTTTGAATTTGAGAGCGTATTTAAGCCAAGACTGTCAATATACCTTGATAATATCAACCCCTTGAAAATTCGCGATATTTTGCTAAACTACCTGCAAGAAGATTTAGAGCGGGAAAATGAGCCACTTTCCGAGAGTTTAGCCAAATTATTTAGATTATAGATAATAAGCAAGACATATAAGGACAGGGTGGTTTTTACCCTGTTTTTATTATAATAAGGCACTCGTCTTCCCTCCCATACGCTACC
>JBAZGH010000032.1:0-11352 GCA_041652935.1 Patescibacteria group bacterium
ATCGCGATTGAGGATAGTCCGGAAACTTATTATGAATGGAATCAGATGGGTTGCCGGGATGATTTATGCGAATTAACGCCGTTTGAAACCGGATTGAATTTCGGCAGTGAAGAATAAAATTTTTTAAATAAAAAAACACGGAAATAATTTTTTTCCGTGTTTTTTATTTATTCCATTAAAAGCAACAATCCCATTATGCCGATACCTAAAATAATGCCGATAAATTGTTTTAAAGAGGAAAGAAGCGAGTCCTCTTTTTTTAACTCTGGTATTAAATCAGCAGTTGCTATATAGATAAATCCGCCAATGGTAAGCGGAACAGCGATATCAATAAAATTTTCCATTGTGTTTTGGAAAATGATCGCAATTCCCGCTCCTATAATTGCTGTTAGCGCAGAGAGAAAATTGTAAAAAATTGCTTTAAATTTTGAAAGCCCGGCATAAATTAAAACGCCGAAGTCCCCGATTTCTTGGGGAATTTCATGCATAGCAACTGCGACTGTTGTAGCGACTCCAGTAGCGGGATTAATGAAAAAAGCCGCCGCTATAATAATTCCGTCCAGCAGGTTATGCAAGCCGTCACCGATTAAATTTATTCCAGCCAGATGATGCGGATGATCGTCGCAGGTAGGCACATGGCAATGGCGCCAATGAAGTATTTTTTCCAATACAAAAAAAAGCAAAATTCCACCGATAATGAATAGAGATGAATTTAAATTAAATTTTCCCTCCTTAACCAGCTCTGGAAGCAAATGCAAGAAAGAGCCGCCAATCAACGATCCAGCCGAAAAGCTGACTAAAAACATCAAGATTTTTTTCAGTTTCTCCGCCTTAACAGCTAAAGTAATAGCGCCGACCAATGAAATAAAAGAGATAATAGTTACGCTGGTGAAGATGTAGATATTAGTCATAATTTTTAGATTGTCAATTTTTATTGTATAATGATTATAACTGATATCAAGTAAAGCGTAAAGAGTAACTAGTAACTAGTTACTGATGGCTTATATATTATGTTAAAAAATAAAAAAATCTTCTCTTTAATATATCTCTTCAGTTTTCTCTGGGCCTTTTCCATGGCCCTGCCTTCTTATATCCAATCTTCATATCTGGAGCAGTTTGTGGACATAAAATTTGTCGGCCTGTTCGTAACTTTGGCGATGGCGATAACGCTGGCAGTGCAATTTTTTTATCCCCGCGTCATTAAAGAATTGACAAACTATTGGACGTCAATGCTGTTGATTATTATTTACATAGTCAGCACTTTTACCTTGGCTTATTTAAATAACTGGCAGTCAGTATTAGTTTTTTTCGTCATTTATTTCGTTTGCCTGAATTTATTTTCGGTAAATTTAGATGTTTTTTTAGAAGATATTTCCGATAACCGGCACGCCGGGCAGATACGAACCACTTTTTTAACGGTTGCCAATTGCGCCTGGGTTTTAGCCCCGGCCGTCATGGGAATTTTAGCCAGAGGCGATAACTACGGAATAATTTATATTATTTCATCCTTTGTTGTAATTCCGATGATATTTATCCTGTTTATCTCCCGCCGCCACATGAGCGACAAGATGAAATATAAAAATCGAAATTTTAAGCAATTGTTGGCAGTGTTTGAACGCAATAAAAATATCCGGGAAGTTTTCCAGGTCGCTTTTGTTCTGCGATTTTTCTACTGCATCATGGTTTTATACGCCCCCATATATCTGCATAAATATATCGGCTTTAACTGGAGCCAGATAGGCGTTATGTTTACCATTATGCTGATGCCATTCGTTATTTTTCAAATGCCGGCTGGTAAGATTGCTGATAAATATATCGGCGAGAAAGAAATTATGGTTGTGGGGCTACTGATTATGATGGCAGCTACCGGATCCATATTTTTTATAACATCCTCCAGCTTTTTTGTCTGGATCGCCATTCTTTTTATGACCCGCGTTGGCGCTTCTTTAGTGGAGGCAATGCAGGACGTTTATTTTTTTAAGCAAATAGACGGACATGATATGGATTTAATAGATTTATTCCGTAATGTTCGCCCCTTCGCCTGGCTGTTAGGCCCGCTGTTCGCCATTATTGTTTTAGAGATATTTCCCGTTCAGTTTCTATTTTTATTTTTAGCAATAGTTATTTTAATGGGGCTGAGGCCGGCGTTGCTGTTGGAAGATACCAAATAAATTTTTAATTTTTAAATAATACCTAATTTTTAAATCCTAAAAATTTGCGCTTTAAGCGCAAGGGGTTTAAGAATTAAGATTTATTTAAAAATTACAAAAATTAAAAATTTATAAGATATTAAGCACGTTTGACATTCTTTACTATTTAGAGTAAAATAAATCAAGCATTAAATTAATAATTAGAAATTTATGTCCCAAGACAGCATGATAAAGCTTGAATGCACTGAGTGCAAAAGAGTGAATTATAACTCCCACAAAAACAAAAAAACTCTCAAAGAGCGCTTAAATTTAAAAAAATTCTGTAATTCCTGCAAGAAGCACACGATGCATAAGGAGACTAAATAATATTTTAGAACTAAAACAGTCCCTAATTCGGGACTGTTTTTTATTTGCACGGGTGGAGGGAATCGAACCCCCGCTAGAGGTTTTGGAGACCCCTGTACTACCACTATACGACACCCGCATTATTGAAAATATAACAGTTATTGCTATTTTTTGCAAATATATGCTAGAATTATCATATATTTATTAAAATAAACCTATGAAAAATTCAAAATTAATTTGGCAAAGTTTTTTACAATCAACCGGAGTTTTTATTTATGTAGCTGGCATTTCTGCTTTAATGATAAACGGGGACAAAATATTCGGCAAAATGCAAAATCTTTGGGGACCGATGATGTTCTTAATGCTATTTGTAATATCGGCGTTGATTACTTCATTGCTAGTATTCGGCCGTCCGGTTTATCTTTATTTTGAAGGCCAAAAAAAAGACGGTGTTGCATTACTGTTTTGGACGGCTGGGTGGCTGGTTTTAATGACAATTTTGATTTTTACGGCAACGGCGGCAATAACATTAGCATAATTTTAAAATATGGCAGAAGATAATAACATAACAACAATCCTCTTAGGTGGAGAAGCCGGAGACGGCGTTAAAGAGGCCGGGATAAGTTTTTCCAAGCTTCTTTTGGAAGTAGGACAGAAATTATTTATTTCTTTTGAGTACCCGTCTTTAATACGGGGCGGACATAATTCTTGTTCGCTTAGTTTTAGTAATGAAAAAGTATTTAATAATTTAAATGAATTAGATATTGTGATTGCTTTTAATAAGGAGACAGTTGAATTGCATAAAAAAGAATTAAGAAAAGGGGGAATAATAATTATTGATAGTGATAAAGCAGCAACATCAAACAATAATTTAGCTTTGCCAATGAGCGCTTTTACTAAAAAGCAAAATGCCCATCATCTAGCGCGTACTTCAGTTGCTTTAGGCGCCCTAGTGTATTATTTTTCATTGCCTTTAAACAAACTAGAAAAGATATTTAAAGAGTCATTTAAAAACAAAGCGAAAGATAATATTGTTTTGGCGCGCCAAGGATTTGAATATGCGAAAAAAAATAATTGGCCGCAATTAAAAATAAAGATAGCTAAAAAGGGGACTGCCCGATTAATTGACGGCAATCAGGCGTTTGCCGAAGGTTTATTAAGCGCCGGACTGGAAAATTATATTGCCTATCCTATGACTCCGGCTACCTCAATTTTGCATTTTTTAGCCGAGCATAAAGATAAGTATAAAATTAAAGTAATTCAGCCGGAAAATGAAATCGCGGCGGCGATAATGGCGATTGGCGCTTCTTATGCCGGCAAGAGATCGGCGGTTGGAACTTCCGGAGGCGGTTTTGCTTTAATGCAAGAATCTTTTAGTTTGGCAGGCATTACTGAAATTCCTTTTGTGGCAGTTATTTCTCAGCGTCCAGGACCGGCTACCGGCGTTCCAACAGGAACCGGGCAAGCAGATTTAGCTATGTTAAAAAATGCCGGACACGGCGAATTTCCATTAGTTGTATTAGCTCCGGGTGATGCTGAAGAAAGCTATGAAGCTGGCGCTCGAGCGCTTAATTTGGCTTGGCAGTTTCAGGTTCCGGTTTTAGTTTTACTGGATAAGCATTTATCAGAAAGCATAGCATCAGTTGATTTGAAAGAAAATAAAAAAATAGTTAGAGGAAAATTAGCTAATATAAAAGAAAAAAATTATAAGCGCTATTCTTTTTTCAAAGATGGCATTTCGCCAATGGCTTTTCCGGGGACAAGGGGTTTGTCGGTTAAAAGCAACAGCTATGAGCATGATGAGCGGGGAATAGTTACGGAGAATCCGACAATAGTAAAAAAAATGTTTGATAAACGCTTTAAGAAAATTCCTTTAATAATTCGTGAAATTAATAATCAAAGTCCGCTTAAGGTTTATGGCGATAAAAAAGCTACTAATGCCATAATTTTTTGGGGGTCAACTAAGGGCGCTGTGCTGGAAGCTATAAAAAATATAAAGCAATCGATAAAAGCAATCCAAATAATTAGCATGGAACCATTTCCTGATAAAAAACTTGCCAGCGAATTAAAGCAAATAAAGAAAATAATTGCCGTTGAAGGAAATGCGATCGGACAGCTGGCTTCACTTATTCGGGAAAAAACCGGAATTGAAATTAAAAATAAAATTTTACGTTACGACTCAAAGCCGTTCAACCCTGCCGATTTAGCTGAAAAAATAAACAAAGAATTAAAAAAATAATATGGATTTAAATACGAAAACAAAAATTACCTGGTGCCCCGGATGCCCGAATTTCGGCATATTGGCAGCTTTTAAAAGTTCAGTCAGTGATTTGGTAAAAGCAAGAGAAATTAATTTAGAGAATTTGGCTATTTTTTCCGGAATCGGCTGCCATGGAAAAATTACCGAGTATTTGAATTTGAATACTTTTACCTCTTTGCACGGACGGGCAATTCCTTTAGCTTTGGGCGCTAAAATCGCCAATCCAAAATTAAAGGCGATAGCCTTTGTCGGCGACGGAGATGTTTACGCGGAGGGGCTGGACCATTTAATACACGCGGCTAAAAAGAATTCTGACATGACCATTATTGTTCATAATAACCAAGTTTTTGCTTTAACCACCGGGCAATTTACTCCCACCAGCCCCAAAGGGTTAAAAAGTAAATCCTCACCCAAGGGAAGTATTGAAGAACCGTTAAACCCCCTAACTTTAATACTGTCAGCCGGCGCCAGTTTTGTTGCTCGCAGTTACGCTTTGGAAATAGAAAAAACAAAAAAAATAATAACAGCCGCAATTCAGCATAGAGGTTTTTCTTTTGTGGAAATAATCCAGCCCTGCATCACTTTTTACGATACGCGAGAAATTTTAAAAAATAAAATAAAATGGCTGGATGAAAAATATAAAACAAATGATTTTTATGGCGCTTTTAATAAAATAAGTAAATCAAAAGAAAAAATGCCACTAGGTATTTTTTATCAGGTGAAAAAGCCCATATTTGAAGATGAGGTTTAAATTTTTATTATTTTTGTTATAATAAAAGCATGTTAGACAAAGAATTTATTAAAAAAATGAAACAGCGCCTGGAAAATGAAAAAGCAGACGTTGAGCAAAAAATTGCTGATTTAGTCAAGCCGGAAAAACCCATGGATAATCCGGAACTTGATGATATTGCCCAGGACGCGGCCGAAGATATTCTAGAAGAGTCTTCTCTGGCTGCTTTTGAGATTGTTTTAGAAAAAATCGATAATGCCCTAAATAGAATTAAAAAAAATAAATATGGCATATGCGTAAAGACGGGAAAAGAAATTTCAAGGGAAAGATTAGAATTAGAGCCGTGGGCCGATCAAGTAACAAGTGACAATTAACAATTAACAATTACGAATTAAAAAATACTACCGATTTAACAGTAGTATTTTTTATTATAAATTAGTCGCTAGTTACTGATTACTAGTTACTTACTTATCAAAACTTCTAAATCATACTTTTTACCTTCTTCATTCCATTTTTTCAAAGTTTTTATTGCTTTGGTTGAAAGATTTAGAGTCATTTTTTCTCCGGTAGTAGGATTAATTAGTTTTTTTTTCTGTAAATTAACCTTAAATTTACGTTTAGTGGCAATTTTTGAATGGCTTCTCCTGTTTCCATTGCCGGTTTTTTTCCCGGTTATTTCACATGTATTAGGCATATTTGTGCTTATTTATTAGTTCTTGTATTCTTAACATAGGTAGTATAAACTAAATACTGCAATTTGTAAATAGTAATAAAATTAATCACATGAAAACACCTTTTGAAAATTTTTTAGTAAATTTGGATAAAGCAAGCCAGATACTGGGATTATCAAAAGAGGAGGCGAGCGCTCTGCACGAACCGAATAAAATAATAGAGAAAAAAATAAGTATATCAATGGATTCTGGCGAACAAAAAGAGTTTAACGCTTATCGAGTCCAATTTAATAATGCCCGCGGACCATACAAGGGCGGCATTAGATTTCACCCGGAAGCAGATATTGAAGAAGTAAAAGCGCTGGCGGCTGGCATGGCGATAAAAACCGCTGTAGTTAATATTCCGCTGGGCGGAAGCAAGGGGGGCGTAGAGTGCAATCCGAAAGATATGAGCGAGGGGGAATTAGAGGGTATTGCCCGCGCCTGGGCGCGCGCTATGGCCGACGATATTGGAGTTGATAAAGACATACCCGCTCCCGATGTTTATACTAATCCGCAGATTATGGCGTACATGGTTGATGAATATGAAAAAATAAAAGGCCATAGCGAGCTGGGCGTAATTACCGGCAAACCTTTAGAATTAGGTGGGAGCCAAGGAAGAGGATCTGCGACAGCCCGGGGCGGAGTTTATGTATTAGAAGAATTAGTAAATAAGTTATCCGCCCAAGGCGGACCAGCCTTGGGATGGGGCCGAAATCGTACTGAGTTGCGAGTTGCAATTCAGGGTTATGGCAATGCAGGGTATCATGCGGCTAGTATTCTTTATGGCTTGGGTTATAAAATAGTCGCTGTTTCCGACAGCCGGGGGGGTATTTATGATGCTAACGGCTTAAATCCGGAAGAAGTCCAAAAAGTAAAGCAAGAGCGGGGAAGTGTTGTAAATATGCCAGGCATTCAACAAATTTCCAATGAAGAATTAATAATCTGTGATTGCGATGTGCTAATTCCCTCAGCTTTGGATAATCAAATAAAAGAAGATAATGCTAGTGATATTAAAGCGAAAATTATTTTGGAATTAGCCAACGGGCCGACCGCTCCGGAAGCGGATAAGATTTTAATAGAGAAAAATGTTATAATTATACCAGATGTATTAGCAAACGCTGGCGGAGTAACTGTCAGTTATTTTGAGTGGGTGCAGAACCGGACGCGGTTTTATTGGACGGAGGGCGAAGTTTTAGAGCGTTTAAAGCCGATTATGGTTAAAGCATTTAATGATGTTTGGCAGATGTCTAGGGAAAAAGGAATATCTTTACGCGATGCGGCGTTTATTTTAGCGATTGAAAGGATAGTGAAGGCGATGAGATTCCGTGGATTAAAACAATAATTAAACTATAATTAAACAGAAATTTAACAATAATTATCGTCAAATTTCTGTAAAATGATTGTTATGCTATCCAAACAACAAATTTTAGACGACTTTACCAAAGCTTTTAAAGAAAAAAATGAAATAAAAAAACGGACTTTAACTTCAATTAAGGCGGAAATTTTAGTATTTGAAAAGTCTCCGGCCTTCGCCAAGGCTACGGCGGACAAGCAAGAAATTAGCAGCGACCAAATTGTGAATTTATTAAAAAGCATGGCCAAGAAGCGGCGTGAGTCAATTGAAGCGTACGAACAAGGTAATCGGCCGGAACTGGCGGCTAAAGAAAAAGAAGAACTGGAAATTATTGAGTCATATTTACCGGCACAGATGAGCGAGGAGCAGGTTGCGGAAGTGGTAAAGAAAGTTGTGGCAGAAAATAATTTTACTTCAGCCGATTTTGGCAAAGCAATGGGTATGGCGATGGGGCAGTTAAAAGGCAAAGCGGACGGCAATGTTGTTAGTGAAGTTTTAAAAGAGGTATTAAAATAAAATTGCAAATAAAAAAAAACAGTCCTGAATGATCGGGGCTGTTTTTTTATTTTTTTTATTTTATCTCGTTGCTCCGCTATATGCTATAGCTCGTACCGCGTCCCAATTAGTTGCTGATGTTGGCGCGTAGCCGAATATCGCTTTAAACGATTTAATTGCGGCTTTTTCTGAATTTAAATTTCTATCAGCCGGGCGCAGACCATAAGCCATTACCGTCACGGCTGCATTATCATGAGCATCATCCATATTCGCGTTGCGTAAATAAATTGTTTTAAACGAAGTCTTTGCCCTGTTTTCCGCTGTGGCGTTAGTAACGCTTGGCCAGCGGCCATTGGCAATTTTAATCACATCATTCCATTCATTAGCAGTAACGGGAATTTTACCGAAAGCGGCGCGGTAGCTGTTAACCACTCCGCCGCGCTCGCCAGCGCCCAGGGATTTAGTTGCCGGAGTGCCGTAGGTAACGAAGTTAGTAACCGTATTGCGGATTTGGGCAGTAATTCCCGAACCGGAGACTACTTTTGAAACAATACTTTCGTTATAGCTCGCTTCAGCCGCCGAGTCCCTAGTTACCCCCATTTTAGCGGTAACCTGGCTAACATTGCCAGATGATATCGTACTAGCGTCAGTTGCCATTTGCCCTAAAGTTACATTGCCGTTTTTGTCTTTAGCCGGTTCCCCAACCGCCGGAGTTTTTTGGGTAGTTTGGGAAGCGGTAGTGTCAGCAGGGGTAGGAGTATTAGTAGGAGTGGTAGTGTTGGTGGTGGGCGTATCTCCGCCGCCGGGGCTGCTGCCACCGCCGCCGGAAGGCAAAATAGTGGCTATTGGGGCGCAGGTAGCGCTGCTGCCGCTTCCGGAAACAGCATAACCAGAACTGCAAGTTGCCGCGCCGCAGGTCGGATAGTCATTATAAGTGCCAATATTCGATAATTCAGGGCAAAGGCTGTTGCAAGTAGTGTTGGTGCGGGGAACAATACTGTAAGTTGCACTGGTAGTCGGTAAAGTAATATAAGTAGTTCCGGCAGCAGTATTGATAGTACAAGCATTTCTCGCGTCGCTTATTAAGACTTCAAAAAGCTTAACTGTCGCGTCCGAACAGGATATTTGAAAAGTTCCCGGGTTTGTAACTGTTAAAGCGCCGCTGTTGAAAGTCCAGCTTTCTGCCGTAGAATCTTCTAGAATAACGAAGTCAACCGTGCCTGAACCAAAACTAATTCCGGTTATCGTAATATCCGCGTCCGCGGTAAAGTCGGTAGTGGCTGCAAAAACGTTAAAAGTCATTAAAGGAGCAATAAGAAATAAAATTAATACAACAATAACAATGGTTTTTTTCATAAATTTAAAGTTATATTATTTATCTTATCGCCATCCATTTCCAAGTTCTTGCTGAACCGTCAATCGCGGCGGTGGTAGAAGCATTGAATAAAGTTATTTCTATATAATTATCGGCCGTTGTGGAAGCCGTAGCCCCCTCAAATACCAGCCAGTTATCATCAGATGTTTCATCTGAGGGCGGAGTTAAGAATACAGTATCACCACTGGTAACTCCGGTTGCGCCGCAACTTGTTGATACTAAACTGCTTGTGCCCACGGCTATACTTGGCGGATTAACTGAACAGACACCAAAAAGAAATTTAGCGACAGGAGAACCGTCGCCTATGGAAACGGCCGTGCTGGATGCGTTAAACCGCGGAGTGGTTGCGTTTGCCTGCGGGATAATGATTGCTGTCGTGGAAGCGCGGGAATTAGTTGTATCCACCTCAAATATCGGAGCATTAGATTCATTCCTTACCATCAGCGCTTTAGTGCCGTTGACAGTTATAGTGCTGGTGGCGTTAGCGGTGAGAGTGCCGTCAGTGCTGATATTGGTTCCGATGGTAGTTGCCGCCACTACCCCAACAACTGCAAGAGTAGTAATTAAAGTAGCCGCCATTACCTGCAGCGTCATTTTTGATTTAATAAATTTTTTCATAAGCTTTCTTTTAATGTTACGTTTTAATTAATAATTAGGCCTAAAGATTATTCATTATACATAACATTTATTTAATTAAATTTTATTTATTATTTTCGACCTTTATAATTTAATAATTAATTTTTTAGACGAAATGTAAAAATTTTTATTTATCTATCTTTTTGCCGTAAATTAAAAAAAATACCGGTCAAAAATATTTGCATAACCAGTATTTGGCACAACTAAAAAATAAAAGAAATTTGTATTCTTAAAATTAAAAAACTTGAGAAGTTTTTTCTTAAGCCCACGCATAGGGTTGTAGGGCGATAAGCAAGATTCTCAAAAACTTGTTTAAAGTCTTTCATTATAATAAAAGTATATTTATTATACAATATTTAGAGTATAAAAAAAAGTTATTTTGTGGATAACTTATTTATTAAATCTCTAATTCTATATCCTTAAAATTATTCTAATTTCTAATTAAATCCCAATGGCCAATTTCCAATAACTAATCAAATCTCAAATCCCAATGTCTATTTGGGCATTCATTGGAAATTAGGTTAATTAGAGTAATTAGGAATTTTTAAATTCCTCCTTCCATTCTTTTATAAACTTACCCATCCCTTCCTGATCAAGTTTATTTTTTAAACGCGCGCTTTGGTGGGCCCACTTTATTAGGGAGCCCATATCTATATTATATCTATTTTCTTCAACCACATAATCAACTTGTTTCGCTTTTATTGCCCGTCTAATCGTTTTTTGTTCAACACCAAAAAGTTTAGCAGCTTGAGAAACTGAGAGCCATAATTTTTTAGAATATATATTTTCTTCCCCAAGCATTTTTTTATATCTACAAAAGTCCAGAGAAATGTGGACTTTAATCTTAATATTTAAGATTATTGTCTAGAGAATTCTGGACATTTATATATTTTTTTATTTATATTTTTATTTTTTGTTTCAAGCTGATAGTCTAGAAATATATGGACTTACATAAATTTTCTCACATTTTAATATTTTTTGCAATCCCTACTAATTACTAATTAAATACTAATATACTAATACTTATTTAGATATATAGTAAAGTATCAATATTCGTCTTGTCTTGCAAGATATTATTGGTATATTCGTATGTGATTAGTAATTAGTAGGAGTTGTAATAATTTATTGTTTTTATCGTATTATTTATAAATAGGTTTATAAATGTCATATTTAAAGTAATCTATTGACTTATACCAGTTTTTCTTTTATAATGGTTAGAATTTGCATTTTTCCAAAAATATTGCATAATTATAATATAAAGAAGAGTAAAAACAGGGCAAATAATCCCTATTTT
>JBAZGH010000033.1:0-9866 GCA_041652935.1 Patescibacteria group bacterium
CTAGTTACTTAATATTAATTGCATTCCGCAGTGGTCGCGCTTCCGCTTCCTTCAAAGCCAAACCCCGGAGCCGGAGTTGCTGAATCCAGTGAGGCAAGACATTCTTCCGGCTGTTCAGTAAATCCGGAGCAAATCGCTGACAGCAAACCGGCGGAATTTCTACTGGAAGAAACTTTTTCACCGTTAATTACTAAACTGGGCGATCCCTGTATGTCGTACTTATCAACGTCTTCTTGGAAAACGGCAAAACGCGGATAGCTGCCCTGCCATGAAGTTTTATCATTATATAACTGCGTTACTTTAAATTCGCTATCAGAACTTTTGGCGCAACTATTAAGCTTGGTCCTATTAATACTCGCCTTAGTCAAACAACTGTCTCCTTCTCCGTCCGCCAGGAAGCAAGTTAAATAGCTAAGAAGTTTTTCCGGCTCTTCTTTTTGGATGCAATATTGGTTTAGCTCTTCGTCAATTTCAGTCTTGCCGTGCATAGCGTAATCGCAAAATTTTAAATCAAAACTTATCTTATCGCCCAGCTTCTCAAGCACCGGCAGAATTCCTTTCTCAATCTGGGTTCCATAGGGGCAATGGCTCATCACAAAAAGTTCCACCTCCGGCTTGTCTTTTTTGACAGACACATTTACCGCCGGCTGACTTTGGTCGGATGCATTATTTGCCTGTTCGCCTATCCCCTCTATATCCATAGCTTGAGGATAAAATGTTTTTCCGTCTTTGCTCATAAAAGATTCTATATCTTGCGCCCCCCCGGCATTAACCATGACTTTATATAAGTTGCCCTCTTCTGTAACTTCGGTTACAGTAGCTTTCTGGCCTTCTGCCATT
Source organism: Patescibacteria group bacterium (assembly GCA_041652935.1). Lineage (GTDB taxonomy): Bacteria > Patescibacteriota > Patescibacteriia > Patescibacteriales > XYC2-FULL-47-12 > JBAZGH01. The sequence continues at coordinate 841 of JBAZGH010000033.1, forward strand.
AGATTGCTATTTATAAATTCTTCCGCTTTGGCTTTGGCCTCTTCAGTGCTTATAACCTTTTCTCCTAAAACATCCCCATTTTTAGGAATTAAGCTGCAGCCGGTTAAAATAATCAAGGATAAAAATCCTAAAATAAATGCTTTCTTCATATTTATTATTTTTAATTAATAATTATTTACCATAAGGTATTGATATTATATAAGAAGGTTTATCAGAGCACAAGTTTTCAAAAATAAACAAATATGTTATATTATAATCCACAAATCAACAAATCCGCTACAAATATCACAAATAATATTTGTATTATACGTGGCTGATTTGTTGATTTGGGGGTAATAAATATGAAAAAATACACTATTAAAACAATGAAAGACACGGGAAATCTGGCAGAAAAAATAGCCGGCCAGCTTAAGGGCGGGGAAGTTATTGGCTTTATCGGCAATCTTGGCGCGGGTAAAACAACTTTTATCCAGTATTTAGCAAAATACATAGGAGTCAAACAAACTGTTAATTCTCCCACTTTTAATATCATTAAGGTTTACAAAATTAAAAATTCAAAAATTAAAAATTTTACTCATATTGACGCTTATCGCTTAAACTCCGCCGACGAGCTCCGTGCATTGGGTGTGGAAGAATTTGTTGATAACCCGAAAACAATTACTGTCATTGAGTGGGCGGACAAAGTAGGGGAAATTTTACCCAAGGATGCTATTGTTATAAAAATTAAACTAAATAAAGACGGGAGCAGGGTATTTGAAATAAAAATGCCTCGTTAGAGGCATTACTTGTTACCCGCCCGAAAATCGCTACGCTTCGCTTGCGAATCGTTGCGGGCGGGCTGGTTGCTGATTACTGGTTGCTAGTTACTCGTGTCTGATTGTCCGTCCAATCCTTATACTTACACTCTATAATTTCTTTCTCCTGTTTAATTCGCTCATGCTTTTTTTCCAAGTCAGCCGAGATCGGCTGTTTTTGTTTTTTCAGATAATCGTAAATGGCTTCCGCCAGCGCGTCCACAGCTAAAATTGAACAGTGTATTTTAACCGGCGGCAGACCGCCCAAAGATTTCACAATATCATCCTTTTTTATATCCATCGCGTATTTTAAAGTCTTGCCTTTGGCCAGCTCGGTAATCTGGCTGGAGGTGGCAATGGCCGCCACGCATCCGAATGTCTCAAAGCCGATGTCTGAAATTTTACTATCTTCAACTTTTATATAAAGCCACATCACGTCCCCGCAAACTACATTGCCAACCTTTCCGACGCCGTCGGGATTTTTCAGCTTGCCGTAATTTTTCGGATTAGTAAAATTGGATAATGTTTTTTTTGTATACATATCATTTACTACAAATTACAAATTTTTTACAAATATACAAAAATAGAATTTGTATATTTGAACTTGATTTATAATTTGTAGTGATTATTTAAATGGAGAAATCTCTCTCAACTTCTTTACCACTTTTGGCAGTTTATCCAAAACAACTTCAACATCCTTCTCCGTCGTCCATCTCCCCAGGCTAATCCTTAGCGACCCGTGTGCCTCCCCAACCGGAATGCCGCAGGCAAGTAGGACGTGCGAGGCCTGCAATTTCGGCGAGGAGCAGGCCGAGCCGGTAGAGGCGGCGATTCCTTCGGCATCAAGCAGTATAATAATTGCCTCGCCCTCAATATACTTAAAGCGTAAATTAATATTATTGGGCAGCCGCAGTTTCGGATGGCCGTTCAATTTTACATCAGGTATTTTATTTAATGCGCCTTTAATTAATTTGTCGCGCAATTTTATTAAACGTTCATTCTCTTTTTTATATTCAGCGGCGCAAATCTCGGCCGCCTTCGCAAACCCGACAATCGCCGGCACGTTTACCGTGGACGAACGCAAACCGTTTTCATGCCCGCCGCCGTGCAGAATCGGTTTTATTTTTACTCCCGTGCGGACATACAGCATGGCCGCGCCCTTGGGGCCGTACATTTTATGCGCGCTGGCGGTTAACAAATCTATATTCATCCTGTTTACATCAATCGGCAGTTTGCCGAAGCTTTGCGCCGCGTCTGTATGAAAAAGCACATTTTTTTCTTTGCAAATTTTTCCGATTTCCGTAATCGGCTGGATTGTCCCGATTTCATTATTGGCGTGCATAACGGAAACCAGCAGCGTATCTTTAGTGATCGCCTGCTCCACGTCTTTTTGCTTTACCATCCCGTATTCATCAACTTTCAATAGCGTTAATTTATATCCCCGCGACTCCAACCAGCTGGCCGAGGTTAAAATGCAGTCGTGTTCCACGCTGGAAACAATAATGTGCTTTTTGTCCGGGTTGGCAAAAGCCACGCCTTTCAATGCTAAATTATTGCTTTCCGTGGCAGAACCGGTAAAAATTATCTCGCTGGCTTTGGCTTTTATAGTATCAGCAATAACTTTCCTGGATTTTTCTAAAACTTCTTTAGCCTCAACGCCAAAAGAATGCAGCGACGCCGTGTTGCCGAACTTTTCCGTAAAGTACGGCTCCATCGCCTTAACCACTCTCGGGTCAACCGGGGTAGTCGCGGCGTAATCTAAATATATTTTTTTGTTAGCCATACATTTTGTCATCCTGAGCGTTCCCTCTCCATTTGTCATCCTGAGCGACTGAAAGGGAGCGAAGGATCTATTAGTTTTTATATATATTTCTTAACTCACTAACAACTTCATTAATCTCCCTATGACTATACTCTTTCAACAATTTTTCGCTTAAATCCCTTACTTTAGGATTCTCACTTTTAATTAAATTTACTTTTTTCTCTCTTACCCAGCCTTTAAGTTCCTTTTCTCTTTGAATTGCATCCTTAATATATTGATATTCTTCGTAATATATTAAATGCTTCAATTTATATTTTCTAGTAAATACAGACCCTAGCCCATATTTATGCTCTATTATTCTTCTAATTAAATTATTACTTACTCCGATATATAATACTGTCCGTTTAAAATTGCTCATTATATAAACATAGTAACGATGCATACGAATAAATCCTTTTTTTTTGTGATTCTGAGCCCTTGGGCGAAGGATCTATAATATTCACATTCATGCAAACAAATTCTTCGCTTCGCTCAGAATGACAAAAAAACGATTAAACCAAATCCCCCAACTTCCTTTTCCCTAAAACATCCCTCACATCCTTTAAAACTACCGGCCAAATGTCTTTGGCGAGGCAGACCGAGAAGGCCGGGCATTTATTATGGTCTTTAACCAAGCATTTAACCATATTAACCTCTCCCTCCAAAATTTCCAGAATCTCTAAGATTGAAATTTTTTTCGGGTCGCGGACGAGGCGGTATCCGCCGCCTTTTCCTTCCTTACTTTCAATTAGTTTCGCTTTTACGAGCGGTTGGACGATCTGCAATAGATAATTGGCCGATAGCTTATTTTTTTTCGCGATATCAGTTAGCGATACGAAATCTTTTTTATAATTCTTCGCCAGCTCAAGCATAACAATAAGCCCATACCCTGATTTTGTCGAAACAGTGAACATAGTCTACAAATTACAAATTTTTTACAAATATACAAATTTGATTAAATTATTTATTCCAATTTGTATATTTGTATTTTATTTGTAATTTGTAGTAGCAACTATTAGTAATCTTATTATAGTTAAATAAGCTTGTCAAGAGATAAAAAAAGGCGGTTACTCCCAGAGGAAGTCTCCGCCGCTCTCGATTAAATTGAGAAAAACGATCACGTCTGGGCCGCTTTCATGGATTCCATGAGCTTGCCCCACTTGGCTTTGACGTGGAACTCGACGTTGCCGGCTGCAACATAAGCCGCAACTGCCGGATCTTCTTGCTTGTACTGCGGCATCTCGCGGTATACGCCGGAAAATACCGGTAGAACGGTGCGTCCTTGATCTCCTTGCCATTCGGTTTTGTAAGGAGAACGATTGAGAACACAGGCAACGCCCACTACTTTTCCACCAGCCATTAGAACGAGTTCGACGAGAGCCTTTGTAGTAGAGAAGTTGTTGCAAATATCCTCCACAATGATGACTCTGTCGCCTTCGTTGACTTTGTGTCGGTCTAGTATCGGAACCGACTTTCCACGGCTAGTTTCCGTGCCAACTTCTATGACCATCTTTTCCGCGTAGATCACCCGGCAGTCAAGCTTGGCGCCCAAAACCTGGGAAAACTGGATACCTCCCATCGGCGCTCCCAATACAGTGGTGAAATCCAACCCTGCCGCTACAATCTGGTCGGCGACGAGTCTGGCAAAATCCGCCAGCACATGAGGGAGTTCTTCAACTACGCCGATATTGGCGTAATCATCTCCGATGTAATGGTTCCGTCCTCCAGCCAGAACGTCATACGTCCCAGCATAGACAACCATTTTGCCGATTCGTTTGCCGTCTGGACCTCGCGGGCAACTATAGAATGCTCCGCAAGCGCATAAAATCGCGAATGGATCGTCCGGAATAATGGGAAACTGTTCACTGATACGTACTCGGACCATTTCTTTTCACCTCCTCCCGTTTTTGGGATAATGTCGTCTCGGTTACGCGGCAAGCGCTTCCACTAGCACTTGTGCCGCTTCTCGCATTTCCTGTTCGCTTCGAATTGGCTTTCCATAAATACCGGAGCCGCAAATCGCGTGGAACTGCGGTCCGGCCGCTTTCCCACATTCGGAAACATCACCGCCCTGGGTAATAAAACCGGGAGCGAAAAGATCAAAGTTGCCCGCGCCGATTTCCCGATCAAAGATGGCATACAACTCTTTGACCCAAGAAAGTTTGTTGCCGGGCACGACGAAATTTCGGACTCCCAGTTTAATGGCCAGATGATAGATCCTCAGCGGCACATCATCGAGAATATAGCCGCCTTCACTGACCAAAAACTTCGGGTGGGTCATAATCCCGCCGGTGAGGACGATCAGCCCCTCTTCCATACAGGCCTCCGTCCACGCTTTCTGCGTCTCCGGACCGGTGAATGGAAACAGGATCGCCGCATCCACGCCCGAAGCTTTGAGGCGCTTGGCAAATTTCGAGCCCATATCCGGAATGTCGTTGCCCGCCTTCTGCAGGTCAAAAATCGTAAGAAGGCCCGGATTTGCCTCCTTGACGACGCCCACGACCTGTTGCAGTCCTGTCAGCCCGAGATCTAGGCCGAGTTTGATGGCTGCAACTTCTTGAATGCCCCTGACCGCCCGGCATAACGTTGGCAAATGCTCGCCGTCCAAATCCGCCGCCGGAATGATGCTTTTGGGAAGGGTTATCAATCTTCCTTGCTCCTGAGACATGTCTTTACTCCTAACTCTCTGCGTGTGATATAAAAAACCGAACTTATAAAAGGTGCGAAATCCTCCTTTGTTCGGCTTTTCTATGTTTACAATAGAATAAAAGCGATAAAAAAGCAATGGTAGTTGTTTTTATTTCAAAACAAAAACATTATCGCCAACCCTAGCTTTTTCGCTAATTTTTATCCCAACTTCTTTTCCTTTTTTTGCCTGTTTTATATCTTTTCCCTCAATTTGCATAGAAGCAATTATTTGTTTTGAATAAGTTGTTTTGCCTTCAATATATATTTCTTCTCCCAAACTCAATTCTTTTTCCGTCAATTTTACTAAAGCTACCTTGATTTTCGGCAAATATTTTATTACCTTGCCGATGCGCGTTTTTTTTACGGCGGCGGCATTGTCAGATTTGTCATAACTAATTCCTTCCGGCCCCGGGTCGCCGAAATAAAATCCGGTTTCAAAGCCGCGATTATAGACAGACTCTAATTCTTTTTTCCAGACGCGCGCTTTTGCTTTCGTGTAAGTCCCGTTAAAATACGCGTCCACTGCTTCACGATAGCATCTGGAAACTGTTTCAACATAACGCGGGTCTCTTCTCCTGCCCTCTATTTTAAAACTATCAATGCCGGCTTTTATCAACTCCGGTATACACTCAATCATGCATAAATCTTTGGCGCTCATATAATATTTTCCTTGATTGCTGATTTTGTTGCCCTCGTCATCTTCTAACGTCCACTCTTTTCGGCAAGGCTGACCGCAGGAACCGCAGTTCGCCGACTTGCCGTAAATGGCGGCGGACAAAAGACAGCGTCCGGAGATTGACCAGCACATCGCGCCATGCACGAATGTTTCTATTTCCAACGCACCAACTTTCTTCTTCAGCTCGGTGATTTGTTTTAATGTCATTTCCCGCGCCAACACAACACGCGCTGCGCCTAATTTTTTATAAAACAAAGCTGATTGCCAGTTGGAAACGTTCGCCTGGGTGGAGATAAAAAATTTCATTTTGTATTTGCGCGCGATTTCAATCGCCGCCGGGTCCCAGATAATTATTGCATCCACGCCTACCTGCTTTGCTTTTTTGATTATTCTCTCGGCAATCTTTATGTCTTTATTATAAATTACTGAATTCACAGTCAGATATGGTTTAATTCCATAATTATGGCATTTTTTCACGAACGCGCCTAAATTACTCAAATTAAAAACATCCGCGTTGGCGCGCATAGTTAAATCAGACAAACCAAAATAAACAGCATCTGCATAATTTTTACATGCCTCTAAACTAGCCCAATCCCGAATGGGCGACATTATTTCTGGCCTTGTCCGCCCACGCCGCAGGCGTTGGGAGGATTTTTTTATTTTCATATTTTATTTACGTAGAGATGCGATTAATCGCGTCTCTACTTTATTTAACATACCTACATTATAACAAATCTACGAACATTACAATGTTTAATGCTTGACTTTAAAACACTTTTCAATTATTATATTCCTAGCTGGTAAATAGCTATTTTTTTATATTAAATTATAACTTTCAACTTTTTACTTTCGACTTTCGACTAATTTGGTCCCATCGTCTAATGGTTAGGACATCAGGTTTTCATCCTGAAAATAGGGGTTCGATTCCCCTTGGGACTACATAAATAAAAAACGCCCCCGCGGGGGGCGTTTTTACTTTCTACTTTTAACTTTATAACTTCTGACTTTTGACCTCATCTATCTTAATACTCAACAGCTTGGAAGCGCTGTCGTCACCCATAGTAACTCCGTAAATTATATCGGCGATATACATCATTGACCGGTTGTGGGTTATGGCGATAAATTGCGTTTTGGAAGACAACTCTTCTAAAATCCTACCTAAACGGCCGGAATTAGCCTCGTCCAATGCCGCATCAACCTCATCCAAAACAACAAACGGCGACGGGTTGACGGAAATAATCGCGCAAATTAAAGCGATGGCAGTAAGCGCCCTTTCGCCTCCGGAAAGCATGGAAATGCTTTTAATCTTCTTGCCCGGCGGGGTGGCTTGAATTTCAATCCCGGCTAAAACTTCTTTTTTCTTCCTTAACACAACTCCCTTTTCTTCCTTGCCCGCCCGCGAAGTCAGGAGGGTTTCTTCTTTGCTTTCATTTTCATCCTTGTCCGCCCCGCCGAAGGCTTGGGCGGATTCGTCTTCCCCCTCTTTTTCATCAGCCGAAGAAGACATGTATTTAATTAACTTGGAACTGCCGCCATTAAATAAAACTTTGAAATATTTTTCAAACTGCTTGGCTATTTGGTCAAAAGCGCTGTTAAACTTATCAGCGATTGTTTTATCCAGTTCGTTGATAATTTTATCCAGACTTTTCATTCCTGACTGCAAATCTTCAACCTGGCCGGACAAAAATTCAAAACGGATTTTTGTTTCGTCATATTCTTTCTTTATCTCCGGGTCAATCCCGCCTATTTGCTCCAGCTGGTTTTTTAATTTTTGAATGCGCTCATAAGCGGAATTTTTATCAACATTTTCATAACCGCCCCCTGCGTCAATAACCGCCCGCAAATCATTCAATTCCCGCCTGATTTCATGCTCCAAATCCTCCAGCTTTGTTTCAACGCGGGCTTTATCTATCTTTATTTCATTGATTTTGTTATTAACATCATTAAATCCAAGCTGCAATTCGTGCGACCGGCTCTGCAAATTCATAATCTGCTCCCGGCTGTTCCTCCCAGCCAATTCTTCTTTTTCTAATTTATTTTTTACCTCTGCCAGCTGATTGTTTATTTTTTTAACTTCCAGCTCAACTCCAACTTGCGAAGCTTCCAGTTCTTTTGAGTCTTTATCTCCTCCCCTTTTATTAGCTCCCAATTTTTTGGCGATTTCCGCGATATCGCCCTCTTTGCTTATAATTGAATTTTTTAGATAACTAATCTCGCTGTTTCCGCTATTGATATGGCTGCTGGCCTCAATATATTTTTGGGTTAATTTGTTTTTTTCTTCTTCCAATTCCGCAGCCTTCTGGTTAATGTTATAAATTTCTTTGCCTGCATCTTTATCTTCTCCCGCCTCTTTCCTTAACTGTTCAATCTTGTCCTTCAACTTGTTAAAAAAATTCTTTATTTTAGAAATATTACCTTCACTTTCCAGCGACTTAAATATGTCCTGATTTATTTTATATAATTCTTCAACATAATTTTTAATTCTGGCAATTTTGTTGTCCCGGCTGTCTCCCCGCCCTTGCTCTTTGGCTAATTTATTTTTTAATTTTTCTAATTCCAGTCCGATTTCACTCTGCTGTTTTTTTATTTTTTCCAAATCATCGCTCAGCGCGTTGATTTCTTTTTCCTTGTCGGCTATTTTTTTATTTTCATTTTTTATCTCGTCTCGCAGCTGGCTTTGCCTGCGGTTCAGCCAGGTTAAATCTATGTTTCCCGACGACTCGTAAGAAACACTGATTTTTGCCCTTATCTCCGCCAGCTCCTGGTTTAATTTATTCCTTTTTTCCTCCAGCAGTTCTTTTTCTTCTTCCAAAACTCCCTTATTCGGGCTGCCGTATTGGATTGATTGAAGCTCTTCTATTTTCTGATTGATATTATTCAGCTCTTTTTCTTTCTCCCTCTGCCCCTGCTCCCGGCTGATTAAATTTTTATTAATTTCTTTTAATTCATCATTAAGTTTGTGCCATCCGGAGGCGTAATAACTAATTTGCAGTTCATGTAGTTCAGTTTCTAATTCAGTCCGCTGTTCTAATTTTTTTATCTGCCTGGTAAGAGAGATCGGAAGAGC
>JBAZGH010000034.1:0-9317 GCA_041652935.1 Patescibacteria group bacterium
AAAACTTGCCTAATAGCGGCGTCTGTTTTTTCAACTATCTTTACAGCTCCGCCGGAGGGAGCCCTGAATTTTAAAAAATTTCCGCCGCTGGTTAAATCAGCCCTGCTTTTTTCCTCTTTTTTTTTAGTAAAATTAAAAAAAGATAAAAATTTATTTTTTCCCTTATCCTTTGAATTTAATTCATCTTCTCTATCATGGGCTTCTTTCCTTTTGGAAACAGCTAAATCAATTAAATAGGGCGATGAAGAAGGGCTGTCGGATTTTTTAACCGCGATTGATTTGCCGAAAATCTTTTTTTTGCAACTTTTAACTTCTAAAGCTTCTAATTCTTCAGTTTCCAATTTCTTAGTTTCTATTAGTTTCTCAATTTCCGGTTCCTTTATTTCCCCCGGCTTTTCTTCGCTAAAAAAACCTTCAATTTCACGAATTGCGGCTTCCTGCTCTTGTTGTTCTGGAGTTAATTTTATTTTTTTAAGCATGGGTAATAATTATTAACATTGTGGATTTATTATAACATATTACCCATCTCTGCCACAAACTTTTCTTTGCTGAATTTTTTAGCTTGCGCAATGCACTTGTTTTTCATATTAGCGGCTTCCCACACGTCCAGCCATTCAACCGCCGTGATCAAATCTTGCAATTCATATTTTGCGGGAATTAAATATCCCGTTTCTTTGTGTATGATAGTTTCTTTCAGCCCGCCCTCGTCAACGCCGATTGTGGGCTTTCCGGCCGCGGCCGCTTCCAACGGCGTCATGCCGAAATCCTCGTCAACAGGGATATAAATATTGGCGATGCAATTCCCGACCAGTTCTGCTAATTTTTCATCGCTGACAAATCCTAAAACTTTAATATTATCATAACCTTCCGCCATTTTTTTTATTTTTTCCAGCTCTGGTCCTCCTGATGCCACGATTAACTTTTTATCCGGAATTTGCTGGAAGGCGCGGACAATATGGTCAATCCGCTTTAATTTATCCACCCGCCCAAATGACAAATAATAATTTTCCTCTCTCAATAAGATTCGGGACGGCTGCCAACTAAACTTATCTGTGTCTATCGGCGGATTAACAACTACGCTTTTCACGCCGCAATATTTCTCCAGACGCTTTTGCACGTTTTTTGAATTCGCCATTACTAAATCCATTTTATTTATCCCCCGCTGGTAAATAACGCGGGCTATAACCACAAAAAATAAGAACAGTGGCTTTTTCCACCAGACCTTTTGCTTTAAGTAGTAATCTTTTAAATCATAGGCGTAGCGTACCGGCGTGTGGCAGTACATTATTTTCCGCTGCCCCTTTTTACAGCGCCAGGCGGCTGAGAGGCAATTATTGCCGGAGAATATTACAACGTCATAATCGCGGATAAATTTTGTCTGCCAAAAAAAACGCCACTGCGCTGAAAAATAACTTAAGCCGGTTTGCTTAACTTGTTTTCCTAAAACCATAATTTTCTCCGGCGCTTCTGATTTGCTAAAAGATTCTTTATTATTCCAATATTCTGTTGCAATGCCGGCGTTCAATCCTTTGGCCATTATTAAAACCAGGCGCTCTCCCCCGCCCCTGTATTTAAACCTGTCATGGATTATTAATATTTTTTTTGACATAATTAATATTTTTTTATTGCCCAGATGGAATTTTAACTAATTTATACAATCCAAGACGGTTGGACTCGCTTAACTTAATAGGCTCTATTTTTAAATTATGCTCTTTTAAGCGCCTGTCATTTAAATAATTCATATCAACCTCGGGAAATATGAATCCATAATAATATAATGGCGTCCCATATTCGATTAATTTTTGATACTGTAAATTATGCTCTTTGCCAGTAAAATTTCCTACAATAACTTTACGTTCGGGCCAAAAAATTTTATCAAACCGTTCGCTGATTATTATTGCTTCCGGTTCAATGTGGGGCAATATTTCTTCGCCCAGAATAACACCCTCCTCTAAGCTGTTTTTCATTGATAATAGCCCCTCCTCCTTGCAAAGCGCGGCAATTTGAAAATTTAATATAAAAAATGCTATTATTGCAACAATCTGTAATCCATAAATCAAATATTTTTTCTTCAACAACTCTGATAATTTCACAATAAACAACACCGCCAACGGAATGCTCATAATATACATCGGCAAAAAATAACGGGTGTAGGAATTTCCTATTGTCACGCTGGATTTATCTGGATTATCGTAAATTTCCCAGGAACCGTAATATAAAACCAATATCACGCTTACCAAAATGAAGCTGGCAAAATATAACCAATGGCCTTTATTTTGCTTTTTATAATTCCACAGAAACCAAATTCCACCAAAAAGCGCCGGCCAAAATAAATGCCAAAACATTATAACGTAATAATAAATAAAGCTTTTGCCGGCCTGCTTGATATTAATTTGCGCAGGAATAAATTTATTTGTCATTGCGAAGAGCCCGGCGATACTGCGGGGCGGCGTGGCAATCCCGTCAATATTTTCTGCACCAATATTATTTACAACAATCTCACTCTGCGTTTCAACCGCGACCGGCTTATTATACCCAAACTTTAAAAAATCACCATACAAAATCTGGTTATAATAAAACATCGGCATTAATGCCAAAAATACGCCGCACGCGAATAGAGTCAATTTATCCCATTGAATTTGTTTAAAATACATGGCCCACGCCAGCAGTATTGCCGGCGCCAGCCAGATTAATTCCGAGGCGCGGGTAATAATTGCCAAGCCAATAAAAGCACCGGATAAAAACGGCAAAAAATAATTCGCGCCCATTCGTTTAATCCGTTTAATTCGCGTGCCATTGTACGCGGCATATATCCACATCCACGCGCCCGCCAAAACCAAATCTATAAACAAAACATTGTGGAACATCGACCGCGACGCGTAATACCAATACGGCGCCAAACATAAAAACATTAGGGCGGAGACAAAAGCTATTTTTTCATTAAACACGCGCTTAATAACGCCGTAAAAAAATAACACGCCAATCACCGCCAATAACGGCGTGAGATATATTATAATCCAACTGCCGAATATTTTTGCAATCCAGCCGTAAATCAAAATCAAGCCCAAAAAACTAACCGGTTTTACCTCGCCGTTATCTGACCGGACGCTCCGCGGTACAATGACATCATCGGCTATTAAATTAAGGGGCTCAAAATAAAAAAGGTCTTTACCCGCCGCATAGCGCTCTGCCCAAAAATAATTAGCCGTTCCGTCCGGCGAAGGAAATTTAACATTTTCACCCCTGCTTATCTGATATGGAAACCATGTATAGATGAATAAAAAAATAATTCCCAAAATTGATAGTATAATAATCCGCCAGTTATTCATGATATATTTTTTAAAATCCACAGGCATAAATATTAGAATTTGTATATTCGTATTCAATTCGTAATTCGTAGGAGAAAAATTAGAATAAAATCACTTACGCTCCTTCGGAGTAACCCAGAAGCCCAGCCGCCACTTCCCCCCCAGGGCCATCCGCGTCTGCGCTTCCAGCGCCGGAACAGACCCGAATAGAATAATAATAACCGGCAAAAATATCCACTGGATTACAATTTCCAAATTTTTTAACATGCTGTATTTTTTCGGGCGTCGAGGCAAAAGCAAGGTTGATAAAATTGCGGAAATTACCAAGCCCAGCATGGCTATGGTCATTAATGTTCGGGTAATAAAAGGCAAATTGCCTGATAAAACAGTAGTGTTAAAATCCTGCCCGCCCAATATTAAAGGAAGCCAGCCGATAACCGCGATGATAACGGCATTGGTCGCCCAGGAATGGAATCCGTAAAACTGGACAAAAATCCTGCTTAATAAATTTTTTTTGGGAATTTTCTTCCAGCGCTTGATAGCGTTAAAAACCAAATAAGGAATGTTCTCAACTCCCCAGCCCCAGCGCCTCTGCTGCTTGTATAAATTTTTTATTGTCTGCCAGTTGTTCTTGTCCATGCAGACATCCATGGAAACCGGATAATAAAGCGGCTCAACCCGGTAATCGCCGTTATAGTAGCAATAACAATGCCAAAATATGCGAGAGTCTTCTGAAACCATATTAGTCGACCAAAAACCAATATCCACCAGCGCTTTCCAGCTCATTGAGTGCGAAGAATAAGTCGCCAGTTTTTCCTGCCGTATTTGCTGCATCATCTGCCAAAAGGTATTGCTGGTAGCCGATACCCGGGCGAAAAAAGGAGATTCCCATAAATTATTGTGGTAAACTGGAATCGGCTGGTAGCTGGCGCGGTGCGGATCTTTAACAGTTAAAAATGCCTGCGTTAAGCGGTAAAAATATCCTTCTTTTACGATTGTATCAATATCAAAAACGCTTACTATAATATTTTCGTAATCAAAATTATATTTGTCTATTATCTCTTTTTTTACCGTTCGGGCCGCCCAGGCCTGGTTCGCCCCCTTCCCCTTTAACTCTCCCTCTATTCCGTCCGGGTGGACAGTCAGCATAAAGTGCCCGAATTTATCTTTGTATTTATTTTCAATCTCTCGGCAAAGGTTTATCTGCTCCCATCCCGCCCGCTCTTCGGCTGTTAAAACCAGTATTATTTTTTCCGTCGGATATCCGTCTTTTATAATCGCCTCTATGGCCGACTCAATAATTTCCCCGCCCTCTTTATATAACGGCAATATTATGAGATGCTGTATTTTTTCCCAATTTTTTATTTTCTTACATTCCTTTTCCCAGTTAACTTTCACATTTTTTTTCATTTCAATAAAAGCGGCAATTAAATGCAGGCTTAAAAAAAATACCAGCAAAATCCAATAAACATCAAAAGCGATTATAAAAAAAGCTACCCAGACCGGTTGCAGCCATGATAAAAAAATAAGAATTATAAGAGTTCCCCAGGCCAATATCGCCGGAGTCATCTCAATCGCCCGATATAAAAAACGATCTCTTCCCCCGAGATCTGTTGCTGATCCAACTTTTAAATAGTCAACATTCATTTAATTTTTTAAATATATTTTTCCATTTATAATCTTTACCCGGGATTATTATATTTTTATTATCTTTCCCTCTTCTAATTTATTCAGCCCGTTTATTTTTTCCTGGATGTCTTTATTTTTGATATTATGACTATTATCATTTCTCTTGCTTTCCGTCAAGTGCTTATCTTTTATCCTGCGGCCCCGAAAATCAATGGCGCCTTGCTTCATTGCTTCAGATAAAGATATTTGAGGAAGCGCCTCAACTTTCTCTTTTTCCCCCTCTCTTTCATTTGTGTAAAATTTGGGGTTGCTTTTTTCTCTTCTTCTGCTGTCTTTCCTGTCATCCTCTCTGTTTTCGGGCTTCCTATCCTCTTGATTCTTGGATTGGCTCTTATTTTCATTCTCAATATCAAGCAACCCATGCCAGCGCATAATTTTTTCTTCTACCACGCTTCTTTCGGCTGCATACCTTTCACGGGAAATCCTAATAACCTTCTCCGTATTATCGGTTTCTTCTTCAAGCGGCTTGGGAGGAAGGCCGGTAGCGGAGAATGGCTGTGATGAAATTCCGTCTATCATTAATTTTACATAAAAATTATATTTTGGCAGATTTACGAGATCTTCTTCGGTAAATTGAGGTTCAAATTCTTTAACTAAAAGTTCGGCATCAGCCGCCCCAATCCGATAAACCGTTAAGGTGCCCACATTTCCCTGAACTGCGGCCCAAACTGTTTCGTCAAGCTGGGCGATATATTGGTGCGCCATTATTAAATTAAGCCGGTACTTGCGCGCCTCGGATAAAATATTGGCGAAACTGCTGGTGGCAAAATTCTGGAATTCATCAACATAGAGATAAAAATCCTTGCGCTGGCTCTCCGGAGTATCTACCCGGCTCATTGCCGCCAGCTGAATTTTAGTAATCATCATTGCTCCAAGCAAAGCGGAGTTGTCTTCTCCAATATGCCCCTTTGATAAATTTAACAGCAGAATTTTTCCCTCGTCCATTATTGTCCGCAGATCTAAACTGGATTTTACCTGTCCGACAATATTGCGGATTAAAGAGCTGGATAAAAACTGGCCGACTTTATTTTGGATAGGAGAAACCGCCTCGGAAGCGAATTTATCCGCGTAACCGGCAAATTCATTAACCCAAAACGCTTTTACAACTGGGTCCTGTATTTTCTCTATTACTTTTTTGCGGAACGGCTTGTCTGAAAGCATTCTGGTGACGCCCATCAAAGTTGACCCCGGATAATCTAAAATAGCGAGAATTGCGTTGCGCAAAATGTATTCCAAGCGAGGCCCCCAGGAATCGGCCCATAATTTCTGAAAAATTCCGATCAATCCGGAAGCGACTAAATGCCGATATTCCGGCGCCACTCGTTCAACCACATTGAAGGCGATCGGATAATTTATATCCGACGGATTAAAATAAATCACGTCATTGGCGCGGTATGATGGGATGTATTTTATTACTTTCTCAACCAAATCGCCGTGCGGATCAACTACCGCCACCCCATACCCCGCAGAAATGTCATTGATAATCATGTTTTCCTGCAACGTGGATTTTCCCACGCCGGTTTTTCCGATTATATACATATGCCGGCGCCGATCGTCCTGTTTAATTCCAAAACGCTGCCGCCGATTGCGGAAATTTGTTTCGGCAAAAATTGTAATTGGATTTTCCATATATTAAACAACTGTTACATGTTACATGTTACACGTTATGCGTTATTACCCAATAGGTAAATTCTCCGGCGGTCCTGACTTTATGCTCACATCTTGAGGCGCGGCTGCTTTATTTGAAACCGCCGGTTTGTCTGAAAAAATTTCTCTTCTTTCGTCGTCATCAAATTCCGGTTTAGCATCTATCCCCAGCTCCGAGCTAAAATCGCTGGTTGAACCCTCAACCGGCAGATAACTCGGCGCTTCAGTTTTTCGGCTCATTATTTTCTGCAGCATCGGCGCCTTGACCGATTCCTCAACCGGGAAATGCCATATGGTAGCCAGCTCTTCCGTATTTAAAATTCCCGGATTCTTTCCCAACCAGTTGCTGCGTGATTTATAGGCCTGGATAATCCTGCTTTTTCTGGAATTTACCCGCGATTCTTTCCAAAAATAGCTGGTGCTGGTGATGGTAGTATTCATATCCGGCTTGAACTGGTTTAAATCCTGCATTCCGTATTGCTTCATAACGCCCACAAAAGAATTTGCCCTGGTTTTATCAAAAACCTCTTTTTCCGCTATGTAAATAAACCTGATTTTAACTTTAAAACCAATCTTTGAAACCTTTTGCTGTATCGCCTCAATGGCTTTTTTCTGGTTCGGCTTTAAATTTAGCATATTGACGCCATCGTCCTCATCCTTTTTATCCTCAATATCCCCCCATAAAGGAATAATTAATTCACTAAGATAAGACAAGGCGCTTAAAAATCCGTCCAATGATTTATCAACTATATTCTTTTTTGATTTGATCTTTTCTCCGATAACGTGGGAGATTTCCTCTGATGCCTCTTTTTCCCATTCTCCGCCTATGGGAGTAACTATAATTTGGAACCAGCACTGCTCGCCCTTACGCAAATTACTAAAAAGCTCCATCATCGCCGCCATCGGATCTTTAAACTCTCCGGAAAACTGGTGCTCAAAATCAAGATATGTCCTTATCGGGTAAGGGTTCGGCTTGACTAAAACCCACTCCCCCCCCCAAAGGTCGTAAGCGTCATCCGGAAACCTATCTGGATAATTCTGCGTGTAATCATCAACCTCGGTAATCTCCGCGTCCGGATACTGAGCGTAAACCATTGCCTCCATTAGGTCTTGATATTTTTTCTCGCCCTTGACTAAAAACTGGGTGTATCCCTCGATGCTGACGATTTCAAAACTGAAGCTGTCCTGCGTTTTCCCTATCCAATAAGTGTCAATCAAGTTATTGGTTGAATGCGCTCCTGCTAGGTGGGCGAACATATACTCAACCGCCTTGGGACTTTGTTCATTCCCGGTCGGAATATCAATCGCCAAAAAAATAAACTCCCTTTTTGAGCCGAATCTTCCCTGGATATAATAAATCCAAACCTGAAAAATGCCCCATAATAATACGATTAATACGGGGATCCAACCGACGTACAAAAGTAATTTAAACAATAAAATATCTGTCGGCAGTTCCAGTATTCCAATTATCTTGTCTAAATTTATATATATATCCATAGTAGAATTTATTTATACTTACTTAAAACAGTTACGATCCTTTAATTCCGCCCGCCTGCTAGCGCTTGAGGCAGCGATTGCGGACAGGAATTGATGGTTCGCTAACCTAATTAACCCACATAAAGAAACTTGAACTTATTATAACATATTTAACTTCTTTTCTACAAACAAAAATCCGGCAAACTATACCGGACTTTTATTATATAAAATGATTTTTAATTTTTGGCTAAACTGATTACTAGTTACTGATTACTAGTTACTGATTACTAATTACTAGTGAATATTTTCCTCCCTCTTTCGTAAATTTATCCTTATTCATTAAAGCTAAATTAATAGTTGCCTCTTTGACTAATCTTTTTTCTAAAACTCTAGCTGTAATTTCATCTTTCGTTAATGGCCGGCCGGCTTCTTTTAAGATTTGCTCAACTACATCCCCAACTGTTCCGTTGTCATATCCCCATTCTTTAAGGGCATATATTCCCCGTCCGATTAAAATATATTTATCGTCTAAAATAAGCTCATTGTGGACGGTAGCCGCATTGGCTTTTTTATTGTCAAAGGCAATTTCATTTATCCGGTCGGCTATTTCTTTGAAATGCAGCGGCTTCTCCTGGTTTTTCATGATCAGATATATTTTATGATTGATAGTCTTGGGAGTAATCTCCGGCCAATTATATATTCCCCAGTAGCCGAATTTATTCTGTTTTAAATTCTTGCTTGAGCGCAATAAAGAATAAAGCGCCTTATTTTCGTTTATTAAGTCGGCTATTTCGTTAAAATTTTTATTTTTGATAACGCTGGAAATATCAAAGTTATTGCTGGCTTTTAATTTATCTTCATGCTTTTTATAAACCTCGCTTGCCTTGATTAAAGAAATTATTTCCTCGGTTTTTAAAATTTGCTTTAATTCCTGGAGTTTTTCAAGCAAGTGCTTCAGCATTTCTTCCATATGGTCGACTGAAGCGAATTTAAGCTTCCAAAGATTGTCATAATGGTCGTTTTCTTTTACATGGTCAAATTCATCCGATAAAAGCTTGGCTAAAATAAAGCCATAACGATTTCTTAAAACCTCTAAATCATGATTTTGTTCTTGATTCGCCAAAGAAGATAAATGGCTTAAATTATCAATTAAATATTGGTGTTCGATTATTCCGCCGTGCTCTTCAAGCAAACTGT
>JBAZGH010000035.1:0-9303 GCA_041652935.1 Patescibacteria group bacterium
CAGCAACTCCGGCTCCGGGGTTTGGCTTTGAAGGAAGCGGAAGCGCGACCACTGCGGAATGCAATTAATATTAAGTAACTAGTAACTAGTAACCAGTAATCAGTAACCAGTAACCAGTAATCAGTAACCAGTAACAAGACGACAATAACGACGAACGAAATTATAAAATATTGCAATAAAAAATAGGGGCATGTTTGAAACTCGTCCCTATTTTTTATTTATTTATCACCCATACGAGCTGGATGTTCGTGCCCTATTAGTTTTCTTTTTTCAAGATAATTAAGGTGCTTATTTTTTTCTTTTACATACTCTGATTTCTTAAAAGCAAGTTTGGCTATCATCTGCGAAGCATACTCCCCTCCCAAGAAGTGCGGCAGTATGACATAAGATGCTCCTTTTTCATAAAGCTGCTGCGCCTCCTTGATATTATGGGAAATAGTTATAATAATCGCTTTTTTATTATCTTCTCTTACTTTTCTAATAATTAAAGAGTTGGTTTTAAAATCCGGGATGGTTGAAACCGCCATTTTAATCTTGGGCAGATTAAGTTCGTATAAAAACTCAACATCATCAGCGTCTCCGTAGCGGTGCGGGATATTTTTCTCCTCCAGATATTTTATGATTTGCGGGTCAAAATCGATTACCAAAAATTTTTTATTTATTTTTTGGAATGACTTGATAAAATCATAGCCAATCCTGTTATGCCCGAATAAAATAATATCGTATTTTTCAATTTTTTCGCAAGATGATACAATATGTTTTTTTTCAAAGAAAGAAAGGGGGTCCTGCAGGTAGTTGTAAATTTTTTCCGCATATATTATCAGGTAGGTTGAACAGGCGATGGTGACTAAACTTATAAAAGTAACAAGCGAAAGCACTGACTCGTCTATATGGCCGATGCCGACTCCCAAAATTACAATAATTAAAGAGAATTCACTTATTTGCGAGAGCGCTACTCCGGAAGTAAAGCTGATTTTCTTTTTATATCCCATTACTCCCAGCACCGCGGTTACAATAAACGGCTTGATTATCAGAACAAACAGGGACAGCAGGACGGTCGGTATTATTAAAATGCGGATATCATTAAAAGCCATCTTTGAGCCGAGCATTATAAAAAATAGGATAATGAAAAAATCACGCAGCGGCTTCATCCGGGCGCTAATTTCCAGATGATAGGGAGACATGGACAAAGTTATGCCTGCCACCAGCGCGCCAATTTCAATTGAAAAGCCGAAATAGTTAAATAGAGTCGCAATTCCCAGTCCCCAGGCGATAGAAAATAAAAATAAAAATTCTTGCGAACGAGCGAAAAAAGAGCTTAATTTCGGCAGGATATAAATACTTAAGAAAGCGGAGAATAGAATTAAGGCCAATCCCTGCAGAATTATAGCGCCGATTAGATTTGTCGTATCCTCTCCGTTTGCCAGGGCGGAAATTATAATCAAGACCAGCATGGCGGCGATATCCTGCACTAACAATATGCCCAATGATATTTTGCCGTATATTTTTTGCAAGTCATTTTTATCGGATAATAACTTTACGATTATAATGGTGCTGCTGAAAGTTAGGGCAATAGCGATATAAACCGCGGAAAGATTGGAAAAATACAGCAGGCGACAGGCGCCATAAACCAAAAGATAAGTTAAAAATACCTGCATTAAACCGGCCATGATTGAAACCCTGCCCACCTCTTTAATTAATTTCGGGCTTAACCCCAGCCCGACTATAAAAAGAAGCAGGGCGATTCCAAGTTCGGAAAATACGCTGATTATTTCATCAGTTTGGATAATATTAAAAAAATAAGGCCCGACTATAAGCCCGGTAATTATATGGCCGATAATGAGCGGCTGGCGCAGTAAATGCATTATGCCGGCCATGGCAGCGGCGATTACAATGATAATGCTTATTTCAGCGAAGATAGTCATTAATTAGTTTATAAAGTTAAAAAGTAAAAAGTTGTAAAGTTTTCAAAGTATATTATAACATATTTTATATATGTTTGACATTTTAAATTACTCATGTTAACATATAAACAATTAAAAGAGATGATGGAAGCTGGTTGTATTAGTACAACGAGCTTTTTTTAGTAACTACAAACATGCAAATAGATTACAAATTTACAAATATAAAGTTTGTAAATTTGTAGAATAGTTTGTAGATTCGTGGGAATTAAGAATTAAATAACTAAACATAAATTTATGGCTACTAATGAAATCGCGGCCGCGGCTCGCGCAATATGTGAAGAAAAAGGAATATCCATGGAAGCCGTTATTGAGGCGATTGAATCCGCCCTGGCGGCGGCTTACCGCAAGGATTATGGCGAAAAAAACCAGAACATCAAAGTTGAATTTGATTTAGAAACCGCCAAATCAAATATTTATGATGAAAAAACGGTTGTGGAAGATATGCCCGAGGATGAAGAAACAGAAGACGGTGAAATCACGGGGGAAGGGGAAGAAAAAAGGGCGGATGAAGATAGCAAGAAAGTAACAAGTAACAAGTCACAAGTAACAAGTAATAACGACGATAAAGACGATGATGAAGAAAGTAAAAAAGTAAAAAAGCAAAAAAGTAAAGACGACGGCGACCAAACTAAAAAAAATAAGAAATTAGAAATTAAAGAAATTGGTGACGCAACTGCGGAGGAAGATGAAGAAGAGGTTAGAAGGTTTAACCCGAGGACTGAAATCCAGATTTCTGACGCCAAGCAAATAAAGAAAAGCTATAAAGTCGGCGATATTATAAAAACAGAGTTAAAAACGCCGGAAGATTACGGGCGGATGGCAGCGCAGACAGCTAAGCAGGTTATTATCCAGCGCATCAGGGAAGTTGAGCGAACTAATATGTTTGATGAATTTAAAGATAAGGAGAAAGAGGTTTTAGCCGGCGTTATCCAAAGGCGCGAAGGCAGAGTTATTTTAGTTGATTTAGGAAGAACTAATGGAATTTTAACGCCGGAAGGCCAGGTTCCCGGAGAAAGATATGAATCCGGTCAAAGAATAAAAGTATATGTTGAGGAGGTGCGTTCGGGGGCTAAGGGGCCGGAAATAATTTTATCCCGCACCAGCGTTGAAATAGTTAAAAAGATATTTTTATCCGAGATTCCGGAAATATCAAATGGTTTGGTTGAGATAAAAGCCGTTTCTCGCGAAGCCGGATCCAGATCAAAAATAGCGGTTCATGCCACAGAAGAAAATGTTGACCCCATCGGCTCCTGCGTCGGCCAGCGCGGCGCCAGAATTTCCACCATTATCAGCGAACTAGGCGGAGAGAAAATTGATATTATTGAATATTCCGAAGATGCCGGAGAATTTATCGCTAATGCTTTGTCACCGGCCAAGGTGGTGAATGTTAAAATTAATGAAGATAGCAAGTCGGCAGTAGCCAACGTGGCCTCCGATCAGTTATCCCTAGCTATCGGCAAGGGCGGGCAGAATGTCCGGCTGGCAGCAAGGTTAACCGGTTGGAAGATTGATGTGAAAGAGAGTAAGACAAGTAACAAGGAACAAGAAACAAGTAACAAAACGACGACCGACGATGAAACTGAAGAAATTAAGAAAGTTGAAAATGAAAAGTCAAAAGTTGAAAGTACGACGACGGACGACGAAATTGAGAAACTGAAAACTAAAAAAATTGTTGACGATAAAAAAACAGGAAAAAAGAAAAAGGATGATAACGATGAAGATGAAAAAACAACCAGTAACGAGCAACCAGTAACAAGCGATGATGGCAAGAAAGAGGAAGATGATAATAAAAAGAAAGAAGATAAAAAAAATGGAGAAACCCCCCCGACTTCGCGGACGGGCAAGGAAGAAACAAAAGAAGCTAAAGAAATTAGTGGTAAAAAAGAAAAAAAATAACTATTTAACTAATCAACTAATTAATTAGAATTATGACCACCTATTTAATTTTTGGCAGCGCGATTCTTGCAATTTTATACGGGTTAGTTTTAATCCAGAAAATTATTAAGCTGCCGGCCGGCAATGAGAAGATGCAGTCCATTGCTAAAGCCATTCAGGAGGGAGCAAAAGCTTATTTAAACCGCCAGTATAAAACCATCAGCATGGCGGCGGCCGTATTATTTATTTTGATTGGTTTAGTGCCATCGCTGGGGTGGACAACCGCTTCGGCTTTTTTAATCGGCGCCGTTTTATCAGGCGCGGCCGGATATATCGGCATGAATATTTCAGTCAGGGCCAATGTCCGCACCGCTGAAGCCGCCAAAAATGGAATGGCCAAAGCAATGGCGGTTGCGGTCCATGGCGGAGCAGTAACGGGAATGCTTGTCGCCGGGCTGGCGCTTCTGGGCGTAGCCGGTTTTTATTATTACACTCATGATATAACCGCTTTAATCGGATTGGGATTCGGCGGATCTTTAATTTCCATTTTTGCCCGTTTAGGCGGGGGAATTTTTACCAAGGCGGCCGATGTCGGAGCTGATTTAGTCGGCAAAGTTGAACAGGATATTCCGGAAGACGATCCGCGCAACCCGGCTGTTATTGCCGATAATGTCGGCGACAATGTCGGCGACTGCGCCGGAATGGCGGCTGATTTGTTTGAAACTTACGTGGTAACTTTAATCGCAACTATGCTTTTGGGCCATTTATTATTGCCCGGTTTTGCTAATGCGATTTATTATCCGATGGTATTGGGAGCAATTTCCATTATCGCGTCAATTCTGGGAATATTTTTCATTAAATTGGGCGCCTCTAAAAATATTATGAACGCCCTATATAAAGGCCTGGCGGCTGCCGCGATTTTAGCCCTAATTGGTTTTTACCCGGTTACGGAAAAATTAATGGCGGGTAACGGGCAGTTTGAAACAATAAATATTTTTTACGCGGCAGTAGTTGGCATATTAGTAACCGCGGCTATGGTAATTATTACAGAGTATTATACCTCTACAAAATACAAGCCGGTTAAGGATATTGCCAAAGCCAGCAACACCGGGCACGGAACAAATATTATTGCCGGTTTGGCAGTATCAATGAAATCAACCGCTTGGCCCATCATTGTAATTTCGGCGGCGATTTTAGCATCCTTCAGTTTAGCCGGGCTTTACGGAGTGGCAATAGCGGCGATGGCCATGCTTTCCATGGCGGGCATAATTATTACCATTGATTCATACGGCCCGATCACAGATAATGCCGGCGGTATCGCGGAAATGGCCGAGATGCCAAAAGAAGTACGCGATATTACTGATCCGCTGGATGCGGTCGGAAATACCACCAAGGCAGTTACTAAAGGATACGCGATTGCCTCAGCCGCTTTAGCGGCCCTCGTGCTTTTTGCGGATTTTACCCACTCTATTCCGGGTGAAGCGCAGTTTTTAATTAGCGATCCAAGAGTTCTAGTCGGTTTATTTATCGGCGGGCTTCTACCATATTATTTTGCCGCCATTGCCATGCAAGCGGTTGGTAAAACCGCCGGCGCGGTTGTTGAAGAAGTTAGGGAGCAGTTTAAAAAGAAGCCGGGAATAATGAACGGAACTGAAAAGCCGGATTACGGGCGGACGGTTGATATCGTAACCAAAGCCGCTATTAAAGAGATGATAGTTCCCTCTCTAATTCCATTATTGGCGCCGATAATAATCGGTTTCGGCCTGGGCATTGAAGCTCTGGGCGGGCTGTTGATCGGCTCAATTGTTACCGGCATATTTGTAGCGATTTCCATGACCACCGGCGGCGGCGCTTGGGATAACGCCAAAAAATACATTGAAGACGACCACTTCGGCGGCAAAGGTTCAGACGCCCACAAAGCGGCTGTTACCGGCGACACAGTAGGCGACCCCTATAAAGATACTGCCGGTCCCGCGATTAATCCGATGATTAAGATTGTAAATATAGTAGCGCTACTTATAGTAGGTTTGCTTCTCTAGAACTTTCTATCCCTACTAATTACGAATCTATGCGAATGCACAAATACTGTATTGTAGGTTTATTGATTTATTATTAAATTTTATTGGTTAGCTAAGGAGTCCGACTCCCCCGCAGTGGGAAAAGTAAACTATAAGATTACAAACAGATTCTTCGCTTCATCCCGACTGCGGTCGGAATTACGCTCAGAATGACAAAAATAAGTTAATAAATATTAAATAAAATTTTATGAAAGTAGATAAAAATAATGATAAAAAAGAATTGGAAATAACAGTTGAGATAAGCTGGGAGGAATTAAAACCGTATTTGGAGGAAGCAGCCAAGAAGATCTCAAAAGACGTTAAAGTGGAAGGATTCCGCCCCGGTAATGTCCCCTACGATGTTTTAAAAAATAAAATAGGCGAAATGGAAATATTACAGGAAGCGGCCAACGCGGCAGTTGGCAAAACAGCCAACAAGGTTTTAAAGGATGAAATTAAAGAAGATGAACATTTAATCGGCCAACCGCAGGTTAAAATAACTAAAATAGCCGTTGGCAATCCAGTGCAGTACAAAATAAATATTTCTTTAATGCCGGAAATAAAATTAGGCAAGTATAGAGAGCTGGGAATAAAACAAAAAGAAGTTGAAATAAAGGATGGGGAGGTTGAGAAAGTAATAGTTGATTTGCAAAATATGCGCGCTAAAGAAAAAATAGCCGACCGTGAAGTTAAGGACGGCGACAAGGTTTTGGTTGATATTGATATGTTTTTAGATAAAGTCCCGGTTGAGGGCGGGCAGGGAAAAGGAACTGCCGTAATGGTCGGCGGAGATTATATAATTCCCGGTTTTGACAAAGAGCTTATCGGCGCGAAAAAAGGCGACGTCCGCGAATTTAAGCTGCCCTATCCGAAAGAGCATTTTCAGAAAAATTTGGCCGGTAAAATGGTTGAGTTTAAAGTCAAGATAAATGAAATTTATGAACGGGAGGTGCCGAAAGCTAATGATGAATTTGCCAAAACTCTGGGCGCGAAAAGTATGGAAGAAGTAGGGAAACAAATAAAAGAAAATTTAGAAGCGGAGCAAAAGCAGAAAACAGAGCAAAAAACTGTTTTGGAAATTTTTGAAGCTATTTTAAAAAATAGTACTTTTAGCCACATGCCTGAGACTATTGTCCACACTGAAGCGCATAACATGATTCATGAGCTAAAGCATAATGTTGAGCAACAGGGGGCTAAATTTGAAGACTACTTGGCGCACATTAAAAAATCAACTGAAGATTTAGAGAAAGAATTAATGCCAGAGGCGGAAAAGAGAGTTAAGACGTCTTTGATGATAGGTGAAATTGTAAAGCTGGAAAAAATTAAGATAGAAGAAAAGGAGCTAAATGAAGCGGTTGAAAAACAGCTGGCGGTTTATAAGGATAATTCGGAAATGAAGCAGAAAGCAAATACGCCGGAATTCAGGGATTATTTGCATTATAATTTAATGAACCAGAAGGTAGTTAATAAGTTGAAAGAGTGGAATGTTATTAGTTAAAAGTCATAAAGTCTTTAAAGTTAAAAGTTAGAAAATATATAAATATACAAAAATCTTCCGCTAATGCGGAAGATTTTTGTATTTAAAAATAAAAAGAACGTTGCCGTGAACGTTCATAATGCGATATGCAATTTAGCGTTGTTTTCCATTCCCGTATATTTTTTTGATTCTTTTTTTTATTCCCCCATCCCTTCTTTCTTTGTTTTTACCATTGTTGCCGTCGCCATTGTCATGTTTTCGCTTTCTAAGTTCTCTCTTTTTGTCGCCGTGCTTGTCTCCCATTTCGTCTTCTCCTTTGATATAGATGTTTTTGTGTTAAGCAAAGAGCTGAAAAGTTAATGGTGGGTGTGGATGGATTCGAACCATCGACCTCGTCCTTATCAGGGACGCGCTCTAACCAACTGAGCTACACACCCAATTCAATTACGAATTAAAAATTACAAATTACGAATTACGAATAAATTGCTAATTCGTAATTGCAAATTAATAATTGATTTGGTGCCCCGGGTCAGAATTGAACTGACGACACAAGGATTTTCAGTCCTTTGCTCTACCACTGAGCTACCGAGGCAACTCAGTCATAAAGTCGAAAGTCCATAAAGTCCATAAAGCATCTTTTGGCTTTATAGACTTTTGACTTTATAGACTTTTGACTGTGTTGGTTGCGGGGGCCGGACTCGAACCGGCGACCTCCAGGTTATGGGCCTGGCGAGCTGCCAACTGCTCTACCCCGCTTTAATAAAATTTTCAATTTTTAATTTCTAATTTTCAAACAATGCTACAATTTTTCAATTTCTAAACGCGGTGTTTTGGTTATTGAAATTTCTTTTGCTTCGCAAAAGTTGTGGGCCCAGATGGACTTGAACCATCGACCCCCGCCTTATAAGGGCGGTGCTCTAACCAACTGAGCTATGGGCCCATCCTCAGTTTTTATTTAGCTTACAATTTAATTTTAAATTATGCAATAAAAAAAGCCCCACAACAGGACTACTTTTTATTAATTCATAAGTAGTCCCATAAACTACTCGCACTTAATTTATTTTCAGTATTAAGAGGCGCCAATTTTACCGCTGCCTCGCGGCAGCAGTCCTCTGAAGTAAATTCAGAGACGACTTTATCTTGAATTTAATCAAGACATTTCCTTAGAAAGGAGGTGATCCATCCACAGCTTCCGCTACGGATGCCTTGTTACGACTTTGTCCCTATTATCGGTTTCACCTTCTGCCCAAAACCATGGACATTCGGATGCCCCCGACTCTCTTGACATGACGGGCGGTGAGTACAAGACCCGAGAACGTATTCAACGCGCCGTGGCTGATGCGCGTTTACTAGCGATTCCAGCTTCATGGAGTCGAGTTGCAGACTCCAATCCGAACTAAGAGAAGTTTTTAGGATTTGCTCCGCCTCGCGGCTTGGCGTCCCGTTATACTTCCCATTGTAGCACGTGTGTCGCCCAGGATGTAAGAACCATGCTGATTTGACGTCGTCCCCTCCTTCCTCCCAGCCCGAAACGCGCTTCGCGCTACAATTAACAATTACGAATTTGCAATTACGAATTAATTGTTAATTCGTAATTTGTAATTGATAATTGTGCACGAAGTGCACTTTGGGCTGGGCAGTCTCCCAAGACACATGAAACTTAGGATAGGGGTTGCGCTCGTTTCCCGACTTAACGGTACATCTCACGACACGAGCTGACGACAACCATGCAGCACCTGTCTAGCACCTTCGAAAGATTCCCTATCTCTAGGGTGTGCAGCTAGATGTCAAACCCTGGTGAGGTTCCTCGCTTATTATCGAATTAAACCACATGCTCCACCGCTTGTGCGGGTCCCCGTCTATTCCTTTGAGTTTTAGCCTTGCGGCCGTACTCCCCAGGCGGGATACTTAACGTGTTAACTTAGGTAAA
>JBAZGH010000036.1:0-8815 GCA_041652935.1 Patescibacteria group bacterium
ATAATGTTACTGCCGGTTTATCAGATTAGGTTCAGCATATTCGGTTTGCCGTTTACGTTATTGGAGGCGATGATTTTAATTTTATTTTTTGTTTGGCTTGTTAAATCATGGCAGGCAAAAGAATTGACTTTATTTAATAGAAGGTTAAATAATATAAATCCATATCCCCTTAGCCGCGAAATAATTTTATTATTAGTTATCGCCCTAATCTCAACCGTAGTTGCCGGGTTTTCCAATTCCGCCCTCGGAATTTTAAAGGCATATTTTATTGAGCCGATAATGTTTTTTGTTGTTTTCGTAAATGTTTTTTCCGCCCAAGGCGGACCAACCTTGGGCTGGAAATTAGAGAATAGAAACAAGATTTTTTGGGCATTATCAATTTCTGCGTTAGTAGTGTCACTAGTGGCAATTTATCAGAGAATCACCGGCAATTTAATGCCGGCTGAATGGATAAACAGCGGGCGAGTAACCGGAGTTTTTAATTATCCTAACGCGCTTGGACTTTATTTGGGGCCGATAGTTTTAGTGTTATCGGGGTGGTTTTTAAAAATTATAAGAAATTCTAAATCCGAAATCCTAAATCCGAAACAATATCAAAATACAAAATACAAAATTACAAACATATTCACCGCGTGTTATGCGTTATGCGTTTTGAGTTGCGCGATGTTAGCAATTTATTTTGCAAAATCAGAGGGCGCCCTGATTGGTGTTGCGGCAGCTTTATTTATTTTTGGATTGATGTATAATAAACGATCGCGCCGGGCAGTTGTCGGAATCGCGATAATTGTTGTTTTGATATTTTCTTTTTATGCTCATTTCAGGGATTTTGCCGTTAAGAAAATTTTACTTCGAGATTTAGACGGGCAGATAAGGAGGCGGATGTGGGCTGAAACATGGGAAATGTTAAAGAAAGATGGGGTAATATTCGGAGTGGGGCTGGCAAATTATCAGGCGTCAGTCGCTCCCCACCACCAAGAAGGAATTTTTGTCCGGGATTATAATGATCCTGATTTTCAACGCAAGGTCGTATTCAATGAAGAATACAAAAAACAAGCATGGCAGCCGCTGGAAATTTATCTTTATCCGCACAATATATTTTTGAATTTCTGGGTGGAACTGGGATTGGCGGGGATGCTGTTGTTTGTTTGGATAATTATTAAGTTACAAGTTACAAGTTACAAGTTACAAGTTACAAATAGCAAGAATCGTGAAATTATTTTAGGTTTATTCGGGGCGATGATTGTGATTACGGTGCATGGGTTAGTTGACGCGCCGTATTTTAAAAATGATTTGGCGATTTTATTTTGGGTACTTGCGGGGATGGTGGGAATTATGAATTTAGAGAACACCTCGCAAATCAACAAATCTATTACAAATAATACAAATAAATGGAGAAAGTAGTTTTGCAAAAATTTATTGCTGATTCCGGGTTATGCTCCAGGCGCAAAGCGGAAGATTTAATCCGGATTGGAAAAGTTAAAATTAACGGCCATGTGGCCGAACTAGGCATGAAAGCCGGTGAAGAGGATGAAGTAATAGTTGATGGCAATAAAATAATAATAAATAATAGAAAAATTTACATAAAATTGAACAAGCCGGCTGGGTATACCTGCACCAACAGGAAATTTAAGGGCGAGAAAAACATTTTTGAATTAGTCGATTTAAAAGAAAGATTGTTTGCTGTCGGGCGATTAGATAAAGATAGCCGAGGATTAGTTTTACTAACTAATGATGGAGAACTGACAAATAAATTAACTCATCCTCGTTATGGACATGAGAAGGAATACATCGTTGAAGTTGAATGTTCAAAGTTGAAAGTTGAAAGTATCGTAAAACAAATAGAACAAGGAGTTGATGTCGGCGAGGGAGATGGAATTGCTAAAGCGCGGGACATAAAATATTTGGGCGACAATAAGTTTAAGATAGTTTTAGGCCAGGGAAAGAAAAGGCAGATTAGGAGGATGTTTAAAGCGCTGGGTTGCGATGTAATAGATTTGCTCAGGATACGCATTGGCAAGTTTGAATTAGAGGATTTAAAAGAGGGGGAGTGGGAATATATAAACGTGAATTAAGAATTAAGAATCAGGAATTAAAAATGACGACGAATCACTGATTTTAGAACATGACGCCATGCTTAGAAATTAATTTATTATAAATTGTTTAAAAATTAAAAATTACAAAATTGAAAATTATTGCTGGAGGAGTGGCTGAGTTGGTTGAAGGCGCCGCTCTCGAAAAGCGGTAAGGGTGCAAGCTCTTCGTGGGTTCAAATCCCACCTCCTCCGCTAAAAAAGCGAACTCTAAGGTTCGCTTTTTATACTCATATTTTCTTTTATTTTTTCAAGCAGGACCCGCGCCCGATCCGGCTCCGAATGCTCTTTAATAAGGAAGAAAATTACCGTTCTTAATGCGGCCCAGTTGTAATAAGTATTTATTCTTCTTTTCAATTCATCAGAAAGCTCAATTTTAGCGACTTTTAGGTATTCTTGCAGGAATATTTTTTTTATTTCAATAACATCATTTTTATTTTTAAAGTGGCGTTCAGCCATATATTCAAGCTGTTGCATAAATCCGCCGATATCTCGGGCAAAATCAGCCAGGCACATATCGGTAAAGTCAATTACTCCGATTTTATTGTCCGACATTTTTATAATATTTTCCGGATGGGCGTCGCCATGTATAAGCCAGCGTTTTTTTGTTGAACGCAGAAAAGTTTTTTCTTCTTTATTTATAATATCAAATATTTTTTTAGTAATGCCGTAGAATTTCGGATGACGCCCCTTAATGCTGCTTTGCCAGTGTTTTGCTCCGGGAATGGTAGTCTTAACCAAACTATTTCTTCTGTTAAAGTTGCGCGCTCCGTCAGTTTTTAATTTATGGAGTTTGGCGAACCACCCGGCGCTAAGCGCTGTAATTTTTTTTGCCTCCTCAATTTTTTCATTATAGATATAATGGTATAAATTATTCCCCCTGCATCCCCGGTAAAAAATTCCCCTAAAGCGCTGGGAATAGAAGAGGGGATGGGGTATAGTTAAATTACCCTTATTAAAACCCTTGCTCCATAAGAATTTAAGCGCGTCATAAACATTCCGGCGCTGTTCATTAGTATGGGCCGAGCAATAAATATTTATTTTTTTTATTTTTCCGTCTTTAGCAATAAAAAAAGTATCATACTCCACCACCACGTGATAGGTGTGCTCCCAGATATGGTTTTTAATGCCGTGTATTTTTATTTTTTTTATGCCGGAAAATTCGGGATATAAATAAAGCAGCCGTTTTTTAAAATACTGCATTACGAATTTTTCGTCATAAAGCTGGCTTATTTTATTCATAATTCAAGTTTCCTTTCGCGGATTTATAAGTCCGCCAAACCATTAATTCGAATTCTTTGTACGTATTAATACGTTTCCAGATGAATGCGAATCCCGCAAATGCTGTTATTTGAGGTATTCGCATTCATCTGAGTATTTTTTTATCCGTATAGTGAATTCGCATTAAAGGATCGTAACTGTTTTTGGTATATATAATGTTATTTCTATTATTTTTTCCAATAATATTTCCAATGCCTTTTCCAGATTAATTTTTTTATTTTTAAATATAATTTTTCCGCTTTTATTTTTGTACTTCTAATAGTAACATCATCCAGCGCCCTGATGGAACGGATTAATTCATTTAAGCCCCTTTCAATTTCATCCGGGCTCCAGGAAAGCGTGCCAACCAGATTTTGAAATCTATATCCTGATGCCCACCAAAAAGTACAGCTGGAAAATCCGCGGCGCAAGTGCCAATACGCCCATTGGTATTGGGGGTCTTTTTCATGCCGGCTAACCGTATTCCAGGCAAGTAAAGCCAAGCGCCAGAGATTTAAATGGATTTTATTTTTAGGGTTATGCCATAGGGCGTAGGGCTTGTGCCGCCGCAGGTCCCTGGGTTCAGATTCCCACGATGAGGGAATTATGTTTATAGTCATTTCAGCCGGCTCTTCTTTTAAAAATTCAGAAATTGTTAATGTTTTTATATCAGGGTTTCCTAGAAGTTTTTCCAAACTTCCAGAAAGGTCATTATGGTGCAGACCATAAAGTTCAGCATCGGTAGCGGTGATAATGGCGGTCTTTTTTTCTGTCGGTCCCATTTCAAATAAAAATCTAGGCACATAGCTTTGAGAATATTTTCGCTGCCGGAATACAATTTTTAAATTAGAATTGCTGTCAATATAAGTTTTGCGGCAGTCTAATTTTTCTAATTCCCCGGTTCCCGATATTTCGTCCAAAATCAGCCACTCATATCCCATTTCTTTTATCATTTTAGCGACGCTGAAAGAGTAGGCCATTTCCGGCAAGAAAAATCCCCCCAGTTTAACATTGCCAAAATATTTTTTAATCAGCTCTTCTTGTAATTTAATCTGTTTTTCCGCTTCCTCGGCGGGTATTAATGGCAAAATGGGGTGATAGGCGGCTGTCCCGACCAATTCTATTTGTCCTCTATCAATCAGGCGTTTAATATCTTTTAATAAATCATTGTAGCCGAATTCATCTATTTTTTCCAACAGACAGCCGTTAATATTTAAGGTAAATTTAATCTCCGGGTTCCTTAATAAAGTTTTAACAATCCGCAGATAACTTTTTTCAATAGCGTTGACTGTCGTTGCTTTATCAAGAGTAGCCGGTTGATATAAATGTAGAAAATTTATCCAAATCATATGTTCAAATTTATTTATGCGAACTTATAAGTACGCTAAACCGTTAATTCCTGCCCGCAATCGCCTTTGTACGTATTAATAGGTTTCAAGGTGAATACGAATACCTCAAATAATAAAATTTGTGGCATTCGCATTCATCTGATTATTTTTTTATCCGTACAGCGTTTGAATTAAAAGATCGTAAACGATTTAAGTCCGTATTGAGCGAATTTTATTATATAAATCAATATATTTTTTAGCCGGTATTTCCCACGAATTAGATTCTTTCATATCACGCGTTGCTAGCTGTTTCCATTTTTCTTTATTTTTAAAATTTTCCATTGATCTAATAATAGTTCCGTATAATTCATAGGTATCAAAGCTATTTAAAACAAATCCAGTGCCCGTATTTTTTGCGGGGTTATAATTTTCAACAGTATCAAATAGCCCTCCGACTCTATGAACAATTGGCACGCATCCATAACGCATCGCTATTAGTTGGTTTATTCCACAGGGTTCATGATGCGACGGCAAAAGTAACATATCAGCACCGGCATAAACTAAAGTTTCATATTTTTGATTCATTTCGTGTGACGGAATTACAATAAATTTAAGGGGAAATTTTTTTGCGATACTCTGAAGTTTTTTAATATATGTTTTATCACCAGCCCCAATTACAATCATTTGCAGATTTAATTTTAAAAGTGGTTTTATAATTTTTAACAATAATTCAAAGCCTTTTTGGAAAACAATGCGCGAGGTCATAGCTATTATTGGAGTGTCTAATTTAACCGGTAGGCCAAATTTTTGTTGTAAAAATTTTTTATTTATTTTTTTTGCGCTTATTTGTTGGCTGTTATAGTTTTTTTTCAATCCTGGGTCGGTGGCGGGATTGTAATCATTGTAATCAATACCGTTAACAATTCCAAAAAGTTTATGTTTTCTATTTTGTAAAATACGATCTAAATCTTGACCGAATTTTTTAGTCATAATTTCTTCAGCATAATGTTCGGAAACAGTATTAATCGCGTCAGCGCTCATAATTGCTCTTTTAGAAAAATTAATATACTCAATTTTTTCGTCGTTTAAATGAGGAAGCTTGGTTTTACCGTAATCCTTATTTTCTAACGGCACTTTCCACCAGTTCATTCCCATCTGAAAAACTAGATTATGAATAGTAAATAAGGTCTTAGCTTTTGATAAATTTTTAGTATAATGAAATTTTGTTTTTATATAATAAGGAATAAGTCCAGTCTGCCAATCATGACACTGAATTATGTCGGGTTCTTTTTTAAGCATACTTATTAAACGTAAAGTTGCTACACTGAAAAGCATAAAACGGGCATTTTCATGGGTAGAGCCGTATAAATTTTTTCTTTTAGAAAAATATTTTGTATTTTCAATAAAATAAACCGGTAAGCCATGCATTAAATATCCTTGATAATAATTCACTTTTACCGTATCTTCGCTATTCAAAGAAATTGTAATATTTTTTTCAATTAATTTAATATTATATTTTTTACAATCAATAATTTTACTATACATCGGCGTGATAACACATACGTCATGACCAAGCCGTTTTTGAGCTTTTGGCAAACTGCGGGCGACATCAGCCAGTCCTCCGGTTTTTGAAAACGGGTCAACTTCGGAAGCGATATGGATTATTTTTAGCTTATTATTGGAATTCATAGGTTTCAATATAGTAATCTCCCACGAACCTACAAATACATTCACGAATATACAAACATAGAGTTTGTAAATTTGTAAAGTATTTGCAGGTTCGCGGGAAAGAGAACTCTATTAAGAATATAGAACTATATGCTATTCGCGCAACAAATGGCCACTGCCAGCGCATCAGCCGCATCATCCGGCTTGGGAATCTCCTTCATATTTAATAATAATTTTACCATTTTTTGCACCTGCATTTTTCCGGCTTTGCCGTAGGCGCTGACCGCCTGTTTAACCTGCAGAGGAGTAAATTCGTAGATAGGCAGATTATTTTGGCAGAAAGTTAGCATAATAACGCCTCGGGCCTCGCCGACAGTTAGGGCGGTTTTTACGTTATTGCAGAAAAAAAGTTTTTCAATCGCCGCGGCGTCAGGTTTGTATTTTTTTATTATTTTATTTAATTCAACATTAATTTGTTTTAATCGTTGTTCATGAGGCAAGTCGGCCGCGGTTTTAATGCATCCGTAATCAACCAATTTTAATTGGCCCCCCCCTTTTTTTATTATTCCGAAGCCGGTGTCGGCGATTCCGGGATCAATGCCAAGTATTAATGTATTTTTAGCATTCATAGAAAATTCTAAGCTCTAAATCCTAAATCCGAAACAATATTTAAATTCAAAAATGTTTTTAATTTTATATTTATTATTTTGAATTTGTTTAGGATTTAGGATTCTACAAATTAACATCCGTATAATAATTGTTTACATCATCATTCTCTTCCAGCGCTTCAATAAATTGCTCCACCCTTTTCTTTTCCTCATCGCTTATTTTTTTTTCATCCTTAACAATATATTCAATTCCGGCTGATTCGGTTTTTATGTTTTTTTCATCCAGCAATTTTTTAACTTTTTGCAGATTTTCAATGGCTGTTAAAATAGTCGTTCCCTCCTCTTCCTTTTTGATATCATCAGCTCCGGCGTCAATTAGCTCAAGTTCAAGCTCATCCATATCGCCTGTTAAATTTTCTTTTATTATCCTAATAATCCCCAGATGGTTGAAATTCCAAGAGACGCTGTTTAAAGCGCCTAAAGAGCCCCCGTATTTGGTAAGAAGATGCCGGATTTCAGCGGCAGACCGGTTTTTATTATCAGTTAAAACTTCTATGATGAAACCGGATTTTGCCGGACCGAATCCCTCATAAATTAATTCTTCAATTTGCGCTCCTCCCAGCTCGCCGGTGCCGCGCTTAATCGCCCGCTCAATATTATCTTTAGGCATATTGGCGGCCTTGGCTTTGTCTATCGCTATGCGCAGGGAAAAATTTATTTCCGGGTCCCCCCCATTGCGAGCGGCTACCGTAATATTATTTCCCAGTTTAGTGAAAACATTGCCGCGTTTGGCGTCTTTCGCCTCTTTTGCCCTTTTAATTGTCGCCCATTTGGAATGTCCTGACATAATAGTCGAAAGTTGAAAGTTTATAAAGTTAAAAGTCTTGAAGTTATTATACATAAAAAGCAACTTTTATTTTGTTGCTTATTGTAGACTAGATTACCATATTTGAATATAAAAATCAAGCTGTTTTAAAATGTTGTCCGTGCTATAATAAAATTATGAATAGAGAAATAATAAGCAGTTTAACCCATTTAATCGGAGCGTTGTTGTCAATTGCCGGGCTGGTTTTGCTTGTTGTTTTCGCGGTAAAAAACGGAGATTCTTGGCAAATAACTTCTTTCTCCCTCTTCGGCGCCAGCTTAATTTTAGCTTATTTCGCCAGCGCTTTTTATCACATTGCGCATAAAGAGGGCAGGAAAAAAGAGGTTTTAAGACGGGTAGACCATGCCATGATTTATGTTTTAATCGCCGGGACTTACACGCCTATTACATTAGTGCCTTTGCGGGGAGGGTGGGGCTGGAGTTTGTTCGGAGTTATTTGGGGGCTGGCAATAATAGGCATAATTTGGAAGTTATTGAATTTACATATGCCCGGCTGGATTTCAAGCATTATTTATTTATTGCTAGGATGGCTGATAATAATTGCCATTGTGCCGTTAT
Organism: Patescibacteria group bacterium; assembly: GCA_041652935.1. Taxonomy (GTDB): domain Bacteria; phylum Patescibacteriota; class Patescibacteriia; order Patescibacteriales; family XYC2-FULL-47-12; genus JBAZGH01. The sequence goes on from JBAZGH010000036.1 coordinate 8,399, forward strand.
TCCACTTAATAAGCTTAGCCGGATTTCTATGGCTTCTTGGCGGAGGACTAAGCTATAGCGCGGGTGTTATATTTTTCGGGCTGGGCGAAATATTGCCGACCAAAAAATGGTTCGGCATGCACGAGATTTTTCACCTATTCGTTATGCTGGGGAGTTTCTGCCATTGGTGGATGATGTTTTGGTATGTTTAGTCCAAAAAATATTTATAGATTTTTTAGGCATTGACATCACATGCTATAATGCTAATATATAGCGTTAACACTTTAACTTAACCCGCCTAAAGTTTAGTCCGCTTGCAACGATGTAACACTTCGGGTAGGCATTGTGGCGGGCAAGTAAACATATGAAAAAATCACTAATAATCACAATTATTTCAATCATTATCCTTGCCCTAATCGGGGGAGGAGTGTTTTGGTA
>JBAZGH010000037.1:0-8146 GCA_041652935.1 Patescibacteria group bacterium
AAGAATCGGGTTTTTTATTGCATGACTATGAAAAAATAGCAGGCAAAGATGTTTTAATATTCTCCTGCCCGGTTAATGACGCGCTTGAAAATGAGCTGGAAGATATAATTATGGCCTGCAAACAGCAGTACAACGCCCGCTCTGTTACGGTTATTTTCAGCTTTATGCGCTACCGCCGGCAGGACCATATTGAAATAAAGTCGGAAGTTACCCGCCTGCGCTGGTTTATTTTTAAATTAAAGCAAATCGGCGCCGACCGTCTTGTTATTGTTGAACCGCATTCAATAAAAAATACTGCGGAATTCTGCGCGGAATGCGGTATGGAACTGCATATTTGCGATCCGACTCCGGCTATTGCCGATGCTGTTAAAAACGAAGTTCTGGGAATGGGGCTGGAAAACTCTGTTATATTTTCCCCGGACTTCGGTTCGGTCGGTCGGTCCATAAATTTAGCCAAGTCGCTGGGAATATGCGTAATCGCTTCGCCTAAAAAACGCCTGTTCGGGGATGAAGTTACGGTTGAAAATAATTTTGATGAAATAAAATTTTTACAAAAAATTCACGCGGAATACGGCTATAACGCTCCGGTCTCTTGCGATATTAAGGGCATAAAAAATAAAAATATCTGGATTAGGGAGGATGAAATAAGCACCGGCGGAACGGCCATCGCTATTGCCGATAAATTAAGATTAAACGGCGCTAAAAGCGTAAATTTTATAGCCACTCATCCGGTCTGCACCTATGGTTGGAAAATAAAACTTTTTCCCCCAGACGGCCGGCGGATTTTTGACAGCGTCTGGCTGGGCGATACCCGCCCCCGCGGAAACGGAGCCAGCGCTTACCAGGAATCAACCAGCGGGCGCATAAATCGGGTTGCAATTGCCCCGGTTCTGGCAAAAACGCTGGCAAATATGCTGCCAGTAATTGCATAATAAATTTTGTGCAAAATATGTGTTTAAGGTGTGCTAAAGATTGCTTGCTATTTTTGCCTCTAACCGCTAAAATAAACACACTATGCCGGACAATAATGAAATAATTTCAAAACTTCCCCCGCAAAACCTGGAGGCCGAAGTGGCCCTGCTGGGAGCTTTAATGATTGATAAAGACGCTATTATTAAAATTGCGGATATTTTGAATGATGATGATTTTTATAAAGACAGCCACGGCATAATTTATAAGGCGATGCGGGATCTTTATTCGCGCAATGAACCGATTGATATTTTAAGCTTGTCCAACCGGCTGGAGGAAAAAACGCAGATTGAAAATATAGGCGGGCGGTCATACCTGGCAAAACTTTCCGCCTCGGTCGCAACCGCTTCGCATATTGTAAACTACGCCAACATAATCCAGCGAAAAGCGACCCTAAGGCGATTACTGCGGACCGCGGCGGAAATCAACGAACTTGGGTATCAAGAAGATGATGATTTGGATAATATTTTGGATAAAGCTGAACAAAAACTATTTAATGTTTCCCAAAAATATTTAAAGAATATATTCCTGCCGATTGACGATTTATTGGCACAGGCGTTTGAAAGGATTGATGATTTGCACAAGCAGAGCGGAAAACTGCGCGGCGTTCCAACCGGATTTAATGAACTGGATAATTTATTAGCCGGATTGCAAAAATCAGATTTAATAATTTTAGCCGCCCGTCCCAGCGTCGGAAAAACTTCGCTGGCGCTTGATATCGCCCGCCAGGTTGCCGTAAAATCAAAAATTCCCGTCGGCATATTCAGTTTGGAAATGAGTAAGGAACAATTAGTCGACCGCATGCTGTGCGCCGAGGCGAATATCGACCTTTGGAAAATGCGCACCGGCAAACTGTCCGACCGGGAGGATGATGATGATTTTTCAAAAATAAGCCACGCCATGGGTACGCTTTCGGAAGCGCCGATTTACATTGACGATTCGGCCGGATTGAATATAATGGAGTTAAAGACAAAAGTGCGCCGTTTGCAGATGGAAAAGGGGTTGGGGTTAGTAGTTATTGATTATTTACAGTTGATGGAAGGCCGCGGAAAATACCAAGATAACCGCGTACAAGAAATTTCCGAAATAACCCGGGCCTTAAAAATAGTCGCCCGTGAATTAAATATTCCGGTGTTGGCGCTGTCCCAATTGTCGCGCGTAGTTGAGCAATCGCGCCCTGCCATTCCAAAATTATCCCACTTGCGCGAATCCGGATCAATTGAACAGGATGCTGATGTAGTTATGTTTATTTACCGTAAAATGGCCGATAGAAATTACCAAATAGAAGAAATACCGGAAAATGAAAAAGGAGCGGCTAGAGTTTTTATAGCTAAACACCGCAACGGGCCCATAGGAAGCGTGGATTTATTTTTCAACGCCAATAACGCCAGTTTCAGGAATTTGGATAAACGCGCTATGGAAGCGCCGCCTGTTTTTTAATTTATTTTTTTGTCATTCTGAACGGAATCCCGAGAACTCGGGATGAAGTGAAGAATCTATTACTTATAAATAAGTATTAAAGATCTTTCGTCGCTTCGCTCCTCAAGATGACATTTATATTGTATGTTTTCAAAACTCAAACAAATCAAAGATTTGCGCAGCCAGGCAAAAACAATGCAAAACGCCCTCTCCGGCGAATCGGTTACCGTGGAAAAAAGCGGCGTTAAAATGGTTATGAACGGCAATATGGAAATTACCGAATTTACCGCGGCCGGCGACATCACAAAAGAAGCGCTGGTCCAACTGGTGCCAAGCATTGTTAACGACAGCATCAAAGACGTCCAGCGCATAATGGCGAAAAAAATGCAGGAAATGGGGGGAATACCGGGACTTGGGTAAAATACTAAATTCTAATATCTAAATCCTAAACAAATCAAAAATTCAAAACAATAAATCCAAAATTTAACGTTTAAGATATTATAATTTTGAATTTTGATATTATTTCGAATTTAGAGTTTAGTGCTTCGGATTTATGAAAAAAATAATATGCTTTGGCACCTTCGACGGCCTGCACAAAGGACATTTAAATTATTTTCAACAAGCGAAAAAACTTGCTGATTATTTGGTTGTGGTTGTTGCCAGAGATGAAAATGTTTTAAAATTAAAAAGGCATCAACCTAATTTTACTGAAAAACAAAGATTAACAGCCGTAAAAAATAGCGAGCTTGTTGATGAAGTGATTTTAGGAGAAAGAAAAGATAAAATGGCGGTTATTAAAAAAATAAAGCCAAACATAATAGCGCTGGGATATGATCAGGATGAAAGTGAAGAAAAATTGCAAAAATTTTTTCCTAATATTAAAATTGTGCGTTTAAAACCTTATCATCCGGAAAAATATAAATCCTCTATTTTGCGCTAACACATAACGCGTAACAGAAATACTACTATATGCGTTCTGCGTTATGCGTTATGCGTTATGCGTTTGCCTAATTCCATTCAAAACTGCATAAACTCCTTCGCAAAACTTCCTACGGTCGGCAGAAAATCTGCCGAACGTTTTGTATTATATTTATTAAAGCAGAGCCAAGTTGATTTGGATGAATTTGCTGATGCCGTTAAAAATTTAAAAAGTGGCATAAAAAAATGCGGCGTGTGCGGTTTGCTTAATGAAAACGATACTTGCAGTATTTGTGCGGACCAAAAACGGGAACGCGAAAAAATTTGTGTAGTAGCCACTACCAGAGATTTGATTATAATAGAAGATACCGGCGCTTATAATGGGCTTTACCATGTTTTGGGGGGCGTAATTGACAGTATTAAGGGTGTTGCGCCTGAACATTTAAATATAAAATCTCTAATTCAACATATTCAAAAAAATAATATTCAGGAAATTATACTGGCCCTAAATCCAAACTTTGAAGGCGAAGCAACCGCTTTATATTTACATAATATATTAAAGGAATATAATAAAATTAAAGTAACTCGACTGGCTCGCGGTCTCCCGACTGGAGCGGCAATTGAATATGCCGACGAAACGACAATCAGCAACGCACTGAAAGATAGAAAATAAAAAATTTTTTACACCAAAAAACACTACCTATTATGGGCAGTGTTTTTCATTTTGGAATTTTGCTTAGCTAACCTCTTCAATCTTTACTTTTGTATAATTTTGGCGGTGGCCAAGAGTTCTTTTGTAGCGGGTTTTTCTTTTATACTTAATAACTGTTACTTTTTTGTCTTTAGCTGTTTCTATTATTTGCCCGCTTACTTTTGCACCTAAACTAGGGGCGCCCAATTCTTTTATAGTTCCCTCTTTTGAATCTGCGATTAGTAAAGTTTCCAGTTTAACTTTAGCGCCTGGTTTTCCTTCTAGTTTTTCCACTTTTATAATGTCGCCTTCTTTAACTTTATATTGTTTTCCACCGGTTTTGATTACTGCGATTGTAGACATATTTATTAATTTATGGGTAATTTATTTGTTTTTATACCCTACATTATTTCAAAATTATTGTCAACTTTTAATTTTATAGTTAGGTAGGAATATAGATAAAAATACTAATAAAACCATTACTATTGCTAATATGCCCAGGGCAATCATTTTCCCATGGCTCTGTAAAAATAGGGCCGTACTGCCAAAAATTGCCGCTAATACATAATATATAAAAACCGTCTGCCGCTGAGATAATCCCATATCTAAAAAACGATGGTGTAAATGTTTTCGGTCAGCAAATTTAAAAGGATTTTTTTTCTGCCATAGCCGCCTGATAATAATCCAAGCGACATCCATAATAGGAATGCCCATTATTAATAAAGCTATCGCTATTTTTCCGCCGGAGATGATTGCTAATACCGCAATTATATAACCAACTAATAAACTGCCGCCCTCGCCTAGAAATATCTTAGCCGGATAAGAATTAAATAACAGAAATCCAAAAGCAACTGCCGCAAAAATCAGGCCCATTAAGCCGACATCCGGCTGGTAATACTTTGTGGTCATGGTAAATAAAAATATTATAATTCCGCTAATGACTCCCAACCCGCTAACCAAACCGTCAACTCCATCCAGCAGTTTGGTCGTATACATCATCCCCATCAGCCACAAAAAAGTCAAAATTATTCCCAACGCTCCGCCAAAATACAATAGCCCTCCCGCCGGATTGGTAATCTTCACAATGCCGATACCGCCGGCAATTGCCGCGACACTTGCTAAAATCGGGAAAATAATCTGCCATTGCGGAGAAATATTATATTTATCGTCAATGAATCCGCCGATAACTATAATCAAAGCGCCGATAAAAAAACTTAAAATATGCGTCGTCGACAATCCCCGCGCTAAAATATCCCCGCGCATTACAAAAAGCATTATGAAGAAACTAAAAAAAATCGCCATGCCGCCCAACAGCGGAATGGCCTCCTTGTGTATCTTCCGGTTTTTATCCGGCCTGTCAACAATATTTAATTTCTGCGCCGTTAATTTTATCGCTATTGTCGCGCTTGCAGAAATTATAAATGATAATAAAAATATATATAACAAATTCATAGCTGGCAACTAATTAACTATTTAACTGATTAGCTATCTTTAAGCACCTGCGTATAAGGCACATTTTTCTCTCGGGCGACAAATTTCGCCACTACGGCGCTGTCTATGCCTTTCTGCATTCCCGCTCCCGCGGACTTTGCTATTCTCTTGAGCAACCCCGCCGATCTGGCTGGTTCCCGCTCGTTTGAATAATAATTTCTGCCGGCGGCGGCAACTGTTAAGATAGAGGGGTAATCAAATGATACTTTGCATTTATCTTCAAGCTCAACCGCGTTGCTTAATAAAATCCTTAACAAATCATCTTTAACCGGCTCTTCTATTTTTATATTTTTAACGCCCTCAAATTGAATTTCCCTTTCCGCCGTCGCCAACAAATAGAGACTTCCCGCGTACTGGCTGAATATCCTCCATAAATCATCGGTTAAATTTTCAACTGATAAAATCGTATTAGTCGCTTTTATTAACTCCAGCGCCATAACAGATAACTTATCATCAAGATTAACATCTGCGGCTTCATCGCGCAATTTTTTAAGATCCAAAACCAGAATTCTCTTCTGGGATAAAATGCGCGGCACATCGTCTTCTAAAATTCTCTCCGCTATATTTTTAATAATTGTTTTTTTGCCAGTCCCCGGCGCCCCGCTTAGTATTATATTTTTATTCTTATCAGCAAAAGCTTTAAAAATTTCATCAACTTTTTCTTCCTGCCCGACAAATATTTTATTAAAAGAGGTTTTTACCTCAAAAGTTAAATCCCGGCAAAAATGATTCAATACCGGAGTCGCAACCGCTAGGGTAGCCCGATTAAATTTGCTATTCAAAACATGTTTCCTGTTGGCGGCTAATATGTATTTCTTTTCAGCATAATGGTCATTGATTATCTGCCATTCAGCGGCATTTTCAATGTCTTCTAAATTAACCCCCATATCACTAAACACCCTTGAAGAATAGCTGCCGTTTATCGCCAGGGAGCTGACTAAATCCAATATGCCTACCTTTTTATGCCGGTTATCCATCGCCTGTAAATATGCTTCCACTAAACATTGCCTTAATTCGCGGCTTATCGCCGGGAATGCTTCTCTCCCCTCAACTGCCGAAATCCTTCTTAATTGCTCCTCCATCTTGGGGCCTATTTTGCCTTTATGGATGTTTAATTTGGTAAACAGCATTTTCGTCCGGCTTGACTCTACTGACTGTTTTTTCGCTTCTTTCTCTCCTATCGCCGTTAGGATAATATGAATCGGCATAAATTCCTCATGTTTGTATTGAAGCGCCAGCGCGTAAGCCCTTTCCAGCAGCATTACCAGTCCTTTAGAATAACTTTTGGAAACATCAAATTTAGTCCGGAACAGCCTTAATTCCCGCCAATTATTAGGAACTCGCTGAGATTGCTTTAACATTCTTTGATAAGAGCGGTATTTGCGAAATTTTACATTAGGAGCGTTTTGAATTCTCCGTTTGTATCTAAAATAAAAAAACAGCAGGCATAAAACCCCGATCCAAAAAAATAAAATCAGCCCGTCTTTGTCGCCCCAAAAGCTAAAAAAAGTTCCGGCATAAATCTTGTAATTTTCCGATATGGCATTATCTTTCATCCACCATAAAAAAGAGAGCATTCCTCCGGCTCCGGCCAGCAATAAAATTAAATCAACTGCCCAATTAAAAATAATCCGGCTTTGCCGGACGATAATTTTAGCCGGAGTAAGGTCATATCCCCAGTACAAAAAATCATTTTTAATAAAAGTCCCAAGGCCTACCCCGCCGCATTCCGGGCAGATCAGCCCTTTTTCATTTTTTGCCATTCCGGCGCATTTGGGGCAGATTACGAATTGTGTTTGCAGTTGAGGCATTTAAATATATAGAAAAAATCACCAATAAATAGCTGCTAATCCGATTTATTTTATCAAATAATTTACCAAGAAATAATAACTATTCCGCCAAGGCCGGAATTAGCCCCAGAGGCGCCGCTGCCGCCAGAACCGACGGTTACTGAATAGCTTGTTTTGCTAACTGGCATATTTTTTATTATTGATACGGCGCCGCTGCCGCCCCCGGCGCCCCCGGCGCAGGAATTATATCCGCCGCCGCCGGAGCCATAACCAGTGCCATTACAACCACCGCCAATACTTGCGTCGCCATACCCGCCGCCGCCGCCGCCGGCGTTACCGCAAATAGCGCCGCCGGAATTAAATTCTCCATATATTACAATGTTACTTCCGCCGACAGAACCGCCGATGCAAGAGCCAAACCAGTAATATTTTCCATCACCACCGGCAACTCCGCTAAAATTAGAAGCATCAAAATAAGAAAAAGTGGATATAGCGCCGCCAACGCCGCCAACGCCGCCAGGGCTAAAACCGTAATAGCCATCGGAACCAGCCGTACCGCCGCCTCCGCCATTAGCGATTATTCCATTAAAAGAACTGTTTCCGCCAGTACTACCAGCAGCACTAGCAGTGCCGCCCCCTCCCCCACCGCCAACAACGACGACATTGACAAAATTTACACCGATAGGCCTTGTCCAAGTGCCTGAAGAAGTAAAAGTCTGGCTTCCTCCGCTTCCTTCCCCCGCAGCCCCAACCACCGCCGCGTCCACATAACCCTTGGTAGCGACTGTATTGTCCGAGTCGCCGTCAACCGGGGTTTTGACAAGAACTGTGCCGTCGTTATCTATCACAAAAATATTGCCGTCTCCAG
>JBAZGH010000038.1:0-7818 GCA_041652935.1 Patescibacteria group bacterium
CAAACAGCTTGGCGAAGCTGTAAAAACAAATTTACCAAAAACTACTTATCATGTGCCGAATCTAAAATATACGACAGACAATGCGGCAATGATAGCAGCTGCCGGTTATTTCGCATATAAATACAAAAGTAATATCGAAACTAAATGGGATAAAATAAGGGTTGATTGTAATTTATCTTTGTAATCGTCAAAATAATATCGTGAGGGCGGGTTTCTGTAAGGGCGGGTTTCAAACCCGCCCTTTTTTATATATAATAATTGACAAAAAATAAAAAACATGCTAGTATAAAATATCGCTCTTTTGAGTGAAATACTCTCTACGGAGGAATTAATTATGAAGATTACTCTTGCCAAAAGCATGATCCAGTTTTCGATTGCTCTCATTGTCATTGCTATCTTTGCCGGCGGTTGTGCTTATCTGCCGCCCAGATACGACAATGTGCAATCCGCTCGTCAGGGAACGCCGAACCATGGCACTCTTTCCCGCGACGATGCCTTTGGCTGGGAAACGGGGAGATTCTCCTTGGAAAATCAAGGGCTTGATCTTGAAACTCGGCGAATGACGGTTGAAAAATTGCGAAACGCCACTCCGGAAATCGGAGTCTCTCCGGACGGTACGCCTCAAGGTTTTCTCGGAATTGTTAAAAACTTTTCCGAACGCGAAACTTATAATTTCATTATTCGCGGACCCGAAAACGTCGCCTTCCTACTCGGTCCCGGGCAACAAAAAGAACACTATCTTGTTCCCGGAGGATATCGATGTTTTGTCTACCGCGACAATAGGCGGGTGGGCGAACCGTGGATTTTTCAAGTTTCTCTTCAAAAGCAGTACTTCTTGGACCAATGGGTCCATTGGTATGTGTTTATGAAAAGATGACGGGGGGTATTAGTGCAAAAGAACAAAAAAAGCGTTGGCGTAAAAACCAGCGCATTTTTATTTTATAATATTATAAAATATAGTTTAACTTCCTCCCGGGCCTCCTCCCCCCCCCACCTCAAAAAGTGCGTCCAAGACAAACTTGACAATCGCGTAAGCGCCAATCACAACTATAATTCCCCAAATCGCATTTTTCATCTGGTCCTTTGCCTTTTTCACCTGTTCTTCTCCGGGAGCGCCTATCCATAAATAACCGGAATAAAATATATAAATTAGAAAAATAGTTCCTATTAAAGCAAAAAATCCATTAATTACCGCTGAAATAACATCGCCGGCTGAAGTTCCTTTCTCATATCCGGCTGAATCCGCCACATTATTTAATAGATTTTTTGTTGTCCCATCTTGGGCAAACACAAAAAACGGAATTAAAAAAATAAATAATAGACAAAATAATAATATTAAATGGTTTAAATTGACTTTTTTAAATAATTTCATAATTTAGAAAATATTATACTTTTATAAATAACAATTACTTGTTACTTGTTACTTGTTACTTGTTACTTGTTACTTGTTACTTGTTACTTGTTACTTGTTACTTGTTACTTGTTACTTGTTACTTGTTACAAATTAGTATTAAACCCCTCCAGCGCCGTTAAAACAAAGAAGGTTATCGCGTAAGCGCCGACTAAAATGATTATGCCGATAACTGCATTGCGTATGATTGTCTTTGCTTCGGTTACTCTCTGTTCATCTCCTCTGGCGCTCATCCAAATCCAGCCGCCGTAAATAGTATATCCTAAAAATATAATTCCCAGCACGGAAAAAAATGCTCCGATTACATTTCCCGCTAAATCCGCCGCGTCGGTTAATCCTGATTTACTGGTATCATACTGCGCCGCCTCTCCGGCAGTCTTTAAATTATTAGAAAGCGAAGGAATATCCTCTGCGAATACGAAAACTGGCGCTATGAAAAAACTTGATATTAATAAAAACAATGGCATTAATAACTGGATTTTTTTAAATAAATTTGGCATAATTTGTAATTTATGATTCGTAATTGTCAATTGATTATCGTCCGTATCCGGTAAAATCCATTCCCCATTTTATAATTACTGAGGAAATTAAATATCCAGTAACTAAAATTACCGCCGCGATTATTACATTCCTTATTCTTTTCCTGGCGGTGGTAACTTTTTCTTCATTCCCTTGCGCGGTCATATATTCATAAGACGCTATTAAAATCTGAGCTAATATAAAGATTCCCAGCATTCCGGTAAACGCTATCAACGCTCCGATGTACACGGAAAATTCTTGCTGAGGACTTTCAATTTGCTTATATTCGCTTTCATTAGCGATAACATTTAAATTTCCCCCGAAACCTTTATCTTCAACCGCCGCTGCCGAAGCATAAAAAGCAGGCATTAAAACTAAAATTGCTAAATTTAAAAATATAATAATTTTTTTAAACATAATATTAGTTATCAAATACTCCGGAGGTCCAAAATTTTGTAAAAACAGCTACTAACAAATAAGCGGCCATTATAATGACCATGGCAATAATAGCGTTCTTTATCCATTTTTTTGCCTTATTTACCTCTTCTTCATTCCCCCCGGCCGAACTCATCACTATATAAGCGATTACAGTTATTATAAGCATTATTATGCCAAGCAAGGAAAGTATGTAGGAAATAATATTGCCGACTGTAACCGGAATATCATTTTTATCTAAATCATAATTATCCTGTGTTTTTGCAGTTTCGTTAAGACCGCTAAATTCCCCAAAGTCTTCTCCAAAAGCAATTGTTGTTGGTAAAAATAAAAATCCTAAAAACAAAGTTGCGCAAATTATTTTTTTGGAAATAGATAATGCCATTAAATTTGTATATTGGTGATAAAATTTGTATATTTATGGGTTTTATCTTAAAGAGCTTGTAATCGCGTTCCCGATAAATCTGGTAATCAAATAAGCGGCGACTACTATGATTAAGCCGATACTGGAGTTGGTAAAAATCTGGATTGCTTTCCCGACTTTTTCTTCTTTGCCGCCGGCAGTCATCCACATAAATCCGCCGTAAATTATAAAAATCAAAAAAATGATGCCTAAAAATGAAAGCACCACGTTAATAATCCGGCCGACAAAGGCGGCTACGCTGGTATTTTGCGTTTCGGTTGGTATTTTATTATTGAACTCTTTAGCTGTATTTTCCAGGCCATAATTGTCTGCGGCCAGAGCCATAACCTGCATTAAGCCAAAACTGAAACATAAAATAATTAAAAAAACTGTAATATTGTAAAAAATTTTCATAAGCACTTTAATAAAATAGCCCCTTTACCAAACCCCCGAACGAAAAAAACATTCAGGGATTTTAAAAAATGCTATCTCTAATGCTGGACTTATTACGGAGTGGTGGTCGCTGTAATCAGAGAACTGATTAAGAACCTGGCAATTCCGAATGCAGCCAGTACTATTACCAGTCCGATTGCTCCGGCAGCCATAAGCTTCTTAGCTTCGTCAACTTTATCCTGGTTCCCTCCGGCAGTCATCCATTTGAATCCTCCGGCAAGAATTATAATCACCGCGACGATTCCGAGAAATCCTAAAATTACATTAATAACCTCCGCGGCAATTTCCCGCGGGTCTTTTTGCCCCAATAAAATACTATCGTTAATATTTTGGGCAACGCTGTTATTACCCCAATAAGTATCGGCAGGTATGTTGGTCGCTGCCATTACCGGGCCGGCTGTTAACGCTAACGCGAAAACCGGCATTACAAACAGGGCTAGTAATATGAAACTTATTTTTTTCATATTTTACCTCCTAACGCTTTATCGTAAAATAAAGCTTTATTATTTATTTAAATTTATAATCTCTGAGTTATTATTTTGTTGCGTCCATTAAGGCATTAACAACGAACCTGGCGATTCCGAAGGCGGCTAAGACAATTACCAACCCAATTACTCCGGCTACCATTACTTTCTTGGCGGTTGCGACTTTATCGTCATTTCCGGCGGCAGTCATCCACATAAATCCGCCGACTAATATTAGAACTACCGCGATAATACCAAGGAATCCTAAAAGGATATTAATTACTCGAGCGGCTATTTCCCGCGGGTCGCTATTGCCTAAACCGGTTGGATCGCCGATTTCATTCTGATATCCGTTGCCGACGGTATTCCCGCCATCCCAATGTCCTGTCCAAAGGTCATTCTCATTTATTGTCGCCGCCACAGCAACGCTGGCAAGCGACAAAGAAAAAATTGAAATTAAAATCGCGTATAACGCACCTCTCTTTAAAATTTTCATACTCTTTTAAATTATTATAAATAAAATTATAAACTTCCGCCAATCTTACAAAATAAGCTATAAATATTCCAAACCTAAAATTTGTATATTTGTAGTTTATTCGTAATTCGTAGGAGTTGAAGTTATTAACAACCTTTTTTATATTTTACCACAAATCCAGCATTTCCACCAAATTGATATTGAACAGGCGAGTTGCTTTATTGCACTGAAAAAATAGCCAGCTCTTCATTTTCATAAACCTTCTTAAAATCCCTGTCCAAAAATTCCAGGGTTTTCCGCAGCTGCGTGTCTTTATTTTCCAATAAAATATATTCGGAATTCAATGAAATTTTCAGCGCGTATTTTATAGCCATTATTTCATTCCGCGGGCTGACATCCATGCACGGCCATGACTGCGGGCAATACGCCCCGTGATAGGCGATATTGGCCCAAGTATAGTAAGTTTTTGGGTTATAGTCATAAAGAAAGGTGGGGTCAAAAGCGGTTAAATATTTATTATGGTTATTATAGAAAAACATCCGCGGAAACATCGACCAAACCGGATAATAAATAACTGAACTTTCGGGCGTATTCTTAATAAGCCATTCATTGGCATCTTCAAAATAATAATCAATATTATTATTTTCATTCCTATCTATAATGCTGCCAAAAACCATAAACATATTATAGCTGGAAAAAATAACAATGAAGCTATAAATAAAAATAGCAAGATAACCGGTATTTATCCTTTTTTTAAGCCATGCTTTTGCTATGCCCCATTCTTGGTCCATTAATGTTTTGTAAAATAAAACCGCAATGAATAAAAATCCGAAAGGAACCCAATATTCTGAACCGCGGGGAATTAATACAGCTACAAAAAACCAAAAAAAACTGATTAAAAATAAAGATAGTTCTAATCTTTCAACTTTTTTGTTTAAAAATAATTTTAAGAAAAAAGCGGTGGCAAATATGTAAAAAATAAGCATTACAATATTTCCTTCTAAAAAATTACGAAAGCCCTGCGCCTGAATTTCCGCCCCAGTATTTAAATTAACTCCGGCAAATCTTAAATAAAAAATCTTAACAAAATGCACATACATAACATGGAGATAATTTAGGGCATGAGGATGCAATAAAATTCCAGCTAAAAGGCCTGCCGAAGAAAATATAGCCGGCTTTAAATTAAATTCTTTTTTTAAATAATAATCAACGGCCAAAAAAATAAAAACCAATAATAACAAAAGTGGCGCCATATTATAAGAAAGCATGTATAGCGCCGAAATAAAAAAAAGATGGTAATATTTTTTCTTATAAATAAAATAATAACCAATTAATAGGAAGGATATTGATAAAACAAAAGGCCTCTCCAACAGCAATCTAACCGTAAAAGTTGAGGAGGCGAAGAAAAAAAGCAATGTCCAGACAAAAGGATTATATATTTTTAATTTTTTTAAAATAAAATAAAAGACCGCGAAAACCAACGCCCCGAATATTGCGGAAATTATTTTAGCTCCAGCCATTAATCCGAAAAGTTTAATAAAACCGGCGGATAAAATATGGTAAAGCCACCAGGGATCAACCGGCATTTCGGCTAAAAAATGGAATGGCGCCCAGGGCTCAACCAAAGTTAAATTTCCGGTTTCCGCGATTAAGGCGCTGTGTTTAAAATGGTAATATGGGTCAGTTCCCAGAAATCCGTTGATTAAAAAATGCCATCCCAAAAAAATGGTTAAAAATAAAAAAAAGACTGATACTGTTTTTGCCAAATATTCTCTAAACATGCAAAATAATTATTTAAAAATTTTTTTCTTAAATAAAAAAATTAAATTATTAAATCCATCTTTCCATGGATTTAATTTTACGTCTCCCAATCTCTTATTATATTCTATTGGAAATTCGGTTATTTTAAATCCCTTGCGGGCGGCTTCTATTTTAATTTCCTGGCTAAAGGGCATGCCCGAACTGGTTAATTCAAGTTTATCTAATATTTTTCTTTTAAAAACCCACATGCCTGACTGGGAATCTCTTAAGCTTCTTATAAAAAATAATCTAAAGAAAAAGCTCAAAACAATATTACCGATATAATTTAAAGCTTGCATATTTTTTGGCTTACCTTTATATAATCTATTGCCGCAAATAAAATCAATGTTATCGCTTAATATTTTTTCTATAAAATATTTTGCAGATTCAATTGGATAAGTGTCATCAGCGTCCATAGCGATAATAATATCTCCGGTAGCGCTTTTAAATCCCGCTTTGTATGCGGCGCCATATCCTTTTTTTGCTTCTTTAATAACTTTCCAATTATAGCTCACCGCTATATCGGCGGTGTTATCCGAACAATTGTTATCAACTACAATTACTTCGTCTATAAAAGACAAATCTTTTTTAAAAATTTTTTGTATCCCCTCTTCTTCATTATAGCAGGGCAAAATCAAATTTATTTTTTTATTCTCTATCATATACCAAAAGTATACTTTATTATAGGCATATTCTCAAACATTGCCTTTTTTCTTTATTTGTCTTAAGGTAAATATACCATTAAATATGAAAAAATAATTTTAAATTTATGCAAAATATAAACACATCTATATTCAAATCATACGATATCCGTGGCATTTATCCGGATGAGTTGAGCCCGGAAGCCGCTTATAGCATCGGACGGGCATTGGTCAAAAAAACCGGTGCCTCTGAGGTGGTGGTGGGAATGGACATGCGCCTGGGCGGACCTGAATTAAAAAAAGAGCTTATTCGCGGCATAACCGACGAGGGATCTGACGTGTTAGATATTGGACTAGTGCCCATAGACGCTGTTTACTTTGCCGTTCGGATTCAAAACAGGCCAGCGGGAGTAATGATTACGGCCTCCCACAATCCAAAGGAATATAATGGATTTAAAATTCCCCTCGCGGGTATCGGCTGGATCCGAGGAAAAGAATTAGAAAGTGATGTTCTAAGTTTAGACGCAAAAATTTCCGCTAAAAAAGGTAAAATTAAAAGCATTGATGTTATTAAAGATTATATTAAACACATCTTGTCTTTTTGCGATAATAAAAAAATAAAGCCGTTCGGGGTAGTGGCTGACGCTGGCAACGGCATGGCTGGAAAAATAATCCCCCTGCTTGAGCCGCATTTACCGATAAAAATTATTCCTCTGAATTTTGAACTGGATGGAAATTTTCCCGCCCATCCCTCAAACCCTCTCATGCCCGAAAGTCAAATACAGATTAAAGAAACAATACTGAAAGAAAAAGCCGACTTTGGAATTATTATGGATGGCGATACGGATCGTCTCTTTTTTGTGGATGAAAGGGGAGAATTTATACCGGCCGATCTAACGCTTCTTATTCTGGCCCGCGAATTCCTGCGCAGGGAGCCTGAAACCGGAATTGTTTATAACGCTGTTTGTTCTAAAATTGTTCCGGAAAAAATACGGGAATGGGGGGGGCGGCCGATACGCTCCGCAGTCGGTTTTATAAATTTAATGTATGCGATGAAAAATAATGGCGGAATTATGAGCGGAGAAGTTTCCGCACACTATGCTTTTCGGGACAACGGATATGCTGATTCCGGATTTATCGCCTTATTGGTATTATTACAGCTTTTATCTCAAGACGGACGGCCAATATCAAAAATAGTCCAGGAATTTAAAAAATAT
>JBAZGH010000039.1:0-7395 GCA_041652935.1 Patescibacteria group bacterium
CCAACTTTGTGCTGGTAGCGTTAACGGCGCAGTAGCTCCATTCTTCTTTGGCTTTTTCGTATTTAACAACTTGCAGTGGCTCATCCCTCAACGGCTGATATAACTCAACCGCGTCTGAAGTGTTATTTAAAGCTATTCCGCTTTCCTTTCTGAAAACTGTTAAATAATCTCCGGCGCCGATAGTTATGTTTTCTAAATTCATAATTCTTAATTCATAATTCTTATTTGTAGCGTCGGATAAAATCCATCCTTCCAAACTAACATCCCTGTCTCCTTTATTAAATAATTCAATAAATTCATTGTCATTGTCACTTCCCGCCGGATTGGGTAAAATTTCGGAAATTATAATATCATCTGAATAATCATATTGGCTGGACAACTCATTTTCTATCTCAACTTCATCCTCGCCACCGCCGGTAATTATATTAGCCGCGCCCTTAGTAATAGTAGTTGTAACCGTAAAATCATTAAAATTATTACTGGTGCTTTGCCCGTTTATTTTCCGGGCAACGCTATTCGGGTCGTCTGCCTTGGGCGCGTTGTCTTCGTTGTCGCCATCATCCAATTTCCATAGGCAACCTGGTCTATTATTGCATCACCTAATTTTAAAATGATAACATCGCCGGCATTGTTTAAATTTCCCTTCGGCTTTTCAATGACAAAATATTTTTCCAAAGTGCCGGATAAAAGATTCTGCGCGCCGCTGCCTTCAAACAAAGACCAGCCGATTAAATCCACCGGCTGGCCGGTTCTATTATATAATTCCACAAATTCAACCTCCCCGTCCGCCGGGTCAGCTACAAATTCGTTTATTACGACATCTCCATATTTATAAATAATTTTGTCAAAGCCTATATTCGGCGCGGCCACAGGTGGAGCGGGAGCTTCAGGAACCGGTTCTGGCGTACTCTCTGGTTCGGATTCATCCTCCGGCTCGGGAACTTCTGCCCCGCTTCCAACCGTAATTAAATCTTTTATATTGTTAAAGGTAACATCCCCGATTCCAGAGACGTTTTTTATCTCTTCAATAGTTTGAAAATCTCCATACTCTGTCCGATAATCAATAATCGCCTGAGCTTTACTCGGTCCGATGCCCGGAAGAGTATCCAGCTCTTCTAGGGTAGCGGCATTGATATTAATTAACTCAGAGGCATCCACAATATTTGGATTTGAATGCAAAATTTGTAGAATTTGTGGATAAAAAAAGCCCGTTAGGGCAATTATAAAAATAAAAATGATTTTTCCTCCTTGGTTGATCATGCTTATTTATTTTTTCTTTTATTTCAAATACTCGCAATATTCATATCCGCCGATATCGCTAAAAGCCTGCGCATTATCTTCCCAATCACTACCGAAATATTTTTCCGCGATTTCATCATTGGCCACCCATTGCAGGCAAAAATTTTCATTAACATAAAAAATTTCATCAAACCTATTGTTTTTTATCAGCGAATTCGGCTCTAAATTCATTGGATTGCTGTTAATCTTTATTCCTAAAACGCTGCCAGCGGCATACTTTGAAATATCAACAATAATAAAACTATCAAATGCAGCGCTGCCTACATAAGCATAATTATTAACAACAAAAATCGAGTCAGCTCCAAAAAATCTGTCATCGCTTATGGATTTGGCAACAGACGGCGTTGAGAAAGGATTTCCAATATTCATAATAGTAAAATAATTATTTTGCAAAGTCGTAATATACGCATAATTACCGGAAATGCTAATTGAATTAGCATCATTAAGAAAAGTGGAGCCCTGTTTAGAAGACGCTATTGTAATAAAGTTTGGATCAGACGCGTTAACAATGGTTAATCTGTCGCTTTCCGGCGCAACTGCAAATACTAGCCCGCCGGCAATATCCATTTCCGCAATGCCATCTAGGTAGGTGTCGTCTTTAATTGAGCCAGCCACTGCCGGGCTTGCTGAATCGGAAATATCAACAACTGTTAAGCGATTATTATTTTTAGAAATAACATAGGCAAAATTACCATCCACCCGCATAGCGCTTATGCTGTCTAATTTTAAATTGTCCTGCACTGATCCAACAACTGCGGGATTAGCTTTATCTGAAATATCAACCGTTGTTAAACGGCTGCCGGCGAACGAAGTTACGTAAGCGTAATTTCCTGAAATATCAATAGAGTTGGGTGTATATAATTTTTCATTATCCCTGATTGAGCCGACCATAACTGGTCCGGCTGGATTAGAAATATTTAAAATGACTAAATAATTATTATTATAGCCAAGGGCATAAGCATAGTCGCCAAGAACATAAACATCGCTTATCCCGCTTAAATAGAAATTGTCTTGGATAGATCCCGCAATTATCGGCGCGGCTGGATCAGACACATCAATTATGGTGAGTTTATTATTATTTCTAGCAGTTAAATAAGCGTAATTGCCGGACACAAACACTGAACTAATGCCATCCAGTTTATCAGAGTCGCTAATGACGCCGACTACGAAAGGATCAACTTCAATATTAGATTTCAAGGTTGTAAACGACATTATTTCAGTTGTCGCGCTTAACCCGCCAGCATTTATTGAAGTAATAGTATAATAATAAGTTGTATTACTAATTAAATTTAGCAAATTAACGCTATGATTAATTGTTTGATTTGCATTAAAACTAATGCTTGAGGCAGCTGATAAAGATGAATTTAATGAGTAAATTATTTTACTGTCTGCCGCCTGGTTAGTTGACCAACTAATAATAGCGGAAGTTTTTTGCGCGACAGCCGCCCCGAAAGAAATAGCTAGCGTATTTTCGGTTTGGTCCGGCGTGCTGGTCGCGATTGATTCGTTCGGCGTTTCTGCGAACTCAGGACCGCTGAAGACCGTATCGGCTTTTATGGCTGAACTGCTTTCCGGGATATTTTTATCTTTATTAATAGTTGTTGTTTCCAGCGAGACAGCAGATGGAATATAGTCCTCCGCGATCTCTATCGGGGCTCCTATTATATAATTTGTAAAAAAAGAATCCGGCACATCATCTATTTTTTTGTTCCAGTCTGCGCCGTATAGTTGTTCTGCCATGGCTTCTGTTTTTAGCGATCTTAGAATCCCTCCTTTAGCGACCGCGTATACTTCGGGATTGGTGGTAATTTTTACCATCCTAATGCCGGGCCTATAAGTCACGTTTCCTTTTAGTGGTATTTGAGCCATTTCTTCATCGGTTATAACGGATACCTTTAAAAAATCAACAAACCAACTGTTAAATGTCTTGCTGTTGGGAAAAACATATCTGTTGCCGTCAGCCGCATAATAATAGACCGCGGAATCGCTCCCCTTGATTAAAGAATCAACCTGGATAGATGCCTCTGCAACTTTTAAATTAAAAACCGGTAAAACAAATAAAATCAACAGAACTGTCCAAAAAATATTTTTTTTCATATTGTTAACAATAATATTATTATTTTGTTTATTATAGCACACAATCCTAAGTAAGTTTTCCTATGTTATTTTTTTCACCTATAATCCTCTTTATCTCCTCCACTAATTTTCTCGGCTCGGTCTCCCCCTTAAAAATAAACCCGTCCGCGCCGAGGTCTTTCGCCTTTTTTTTGTCCGCCTCGCTGTCAAAATTAGTCCAGACGACTATCGGTATATTCTTAATTTTAGGGTCCTGCCTCGCTTTTTTCAAAAAATCCCAGCCCTGCTGGGCCATAGTATAGATGCTTCCGTCCGGCATCTCTTTCGGGATGACAATATCAAGCAGTACGGCGTCTATTCTCGCGGTTTTGGCGATTACCAAGGCCTCCTCTATATTTTTCGTGTTATAGAAATCAAAGCCGTTTTTTATTAAATAATCCTTATACATGTCTATTAAATTCGGCTCGTCTTCTACCATTAAAATTTTCGGCCGCGCCGGAGTTTCCCCTTCCGAAGCGGCTGGAGTTTTATTATCCATACTTTTAGAATTATCTTTATTAAAATTATCGCTTTTATCTCCGCCTTCTTTCTCCCGGCTGAATATCTCCTCCGCCCGCTTCTTATTTTTAGACAGAACTATCTCTTTCTGCCCCCGATAAATTGGAAGGCTGAAGCTGAAGGCCGTCCCTTTGCCCGGTTCGCTTTTTTCCAGCTTTAATTCTCCGCCGTGCCCGTCCGCTATCCTCTTCGCTATGTATAATCCGAGGCCGGAGCCGTCCGGGCGCATCGCCTCGCTCTCTTTACCGCGGGAAAATTTTTTAAATAAATTTTTTTGGTCCTGTTCGCTTATGCCGGCGCCGGTGTCGGCTACTTTTATTTTTAAATAATCTTCACCTGATTTTTCATAAGATACGCTTACGCCTCCCGCGGCGGTATAATAAACCGCGTTGTCCAGCAAATTGGAGATGACATGCACGATTTTTTTCGGGTCGCAAAAAACTTTCGGGACGGCGAAATCCGAACTTTCCACTTTTATTTCCAGCCCCTTTTCCTTCGCTTTCGGCATCCGCTTCTTCTCTTCAACCTGGCTCTTTATTATTTCGCCGATATCGGTCTCTTTCGGCGCGAGCTCCATTTTCTGCCCCTCCAGCTCGAACGCGTCCCAAAAATCCTTAATCGTCTCCGACATCCGCGTCAGCCCTCCCTTCAAGTACTCCATCCCCTTTTTATAATCAATGCTCTTGTCCTCCAGCATGGAAAAGGCGTTGCGCATAACCGAGAGCGGGGTGTTTAACTGATGGTTTACAATATGGAGGAAGTCGGACTTTATATTTAAAAGCTCTTGCAGGTACTGGTTTTTTTCCTTAATATCTTTAGTTTGTTCGTCCACTTTTCCCTGTAAAGTTTCATTGAATTTCGCCACTTTTTTATACAGCCGGGCGTTTTCAATGGCAATGCCGGCCTGCTTGGAAAGAGTATTTAACAGTTCTAAATCTTCGGCGGTATAGGCGTCGCCGGAAATTTTTCCGCCCAGGACAATGAGGCCGATGAGCTTGGCTCCGCTCATTAGGGGCAGGCAGAGCGAGGCCTCAATATGCTCCATATTGTCATGCAGGCGCTTTAAATCATCTTTTTCTTTTTTGTTTTTGGCGTCGCTGGCTAAAAGCAATAATTCGTCGCGCACCAGCGGCGCTTTTGTCTTTTCCAATCTTTTAGTCAAGGCGCTGTCCTGCACGAGCGAAATTCCGTTCTTTTCGTTAAAGCCGATTACTTTGGCGATTTGGTAGTGGGTGGGCTTGTCTCGCCGAAGTCCTGACGCAGTCGGGACGGAGGCGGAATTTGTGTTGGGTTCAATCAGCAATACTCCGGCGCGCTCCAACTGCATGGTTTTTCGGATTGTGTCCACGATTAAATTAATAATTTTCTTTAAATCAATGGAGTAGGTTAACTCGTCGGTCAATTTGTTGATTGTTTCCTGGTAGGAGTAGAGGGAGGCGAAGAGATATTTGTTGGCTAAATGTTTTAAAAATTTATCTACCCTGTAAAATAGAAACACAAACAGAGGGGCGATAAAAATGCCTGTTGCCAAAGCGGATTTTGAAAAAACACTGCCGAATAAATTATTATAAAGCCAAATTAAAAAATAAAAGATTATGTAAACAAAAATAGATATGCCGAAATAAATAAAAATGTAACGGGCGACGATGCGGATGTCCATGAGGCGGTAGCGAATAATCGTATAGGCGATAATACCTAAAAATATAATAATAAATACAAAACCTACTGGATAAAACGGAACGCCGTAATTAGTTAAAAAATCAACCGCCGCCAATGAATAAAAAATCATCGCCCACAAAAAATATTTTATCTGATAATATTTGTAAGGCGATACATCTCTGTGTCTTAAAGAAAATATCAACAAAAAAAGTATTCTAAAAAGTAGCAACAAGAGCAAAGATAGATATAATAAATGCCCAAAGCCGACTTTTGGGTAATATCCCCAAGAGAATTGATAAAAACCGTCAACAAAATAATTAGTATTAAACAATAGTAATTCAAAAACTACAGAGGCGGTGTAAGAAAAAAAAAGTAAAAACTTATCCAGTTTGCCTTTAATATCCAGAAAATGAAAGAAAAAATGAAAAAATGTTACCGGAATAAAAATAATGCCGGCATATCCTACTCGCACTAAAATTTCCACTAACTCTGTATTGGCAGTATTAAACAGAAAAAACCAGCTTAGCTGCCACCAAGTTGTTACTAAACACACCAGGGCGAAAGTGACATTTATAGCTGATTTTTTATTTTTCAAAAAAATAAAAGCCCCCATGCAAAAAAACAGAATTGCACTTGTAAGCGGGGGCAAAGAAAAAATGGAAAGTGATGTTATACTCATACGAATTTTGCCAACCATCCGGCGATAGTTCGCCGAGCGGTTGACATATCATACTTCTCCGAAACTTTGAGAAAAACGGTCGGTACCAACGTGGCAACCACTTGGCCGTTTTTCTTTAGTTCGGCGTATGTCAACTTCTGGGTTACGACGGCAATGACTTCTTCCCTGCCGTCTTTAGAACGGACTAATTCAATATGCAAGGTAACGATTTTTAGTTTCGCTACCTGCTGAATCCTGACTCGCGCCTCCAGCAAATCGCCAAAGTGGGCTGGTTTGTGATAGTTGATTTCGGTCTGGGCGGTAATGATGATAAGCCCTTCCCGCATCAACTGCATCACATTTGGAAGCTCACGGGTGATAAATTCTTCCCGCACGGCTCCGACCCAATGGGCGATTTGCAGAGGATGAACTGCTCCCAAAGCGTCAATGTGGTGCATGGCGACCGGAAGATGAATCATGGAGTACGGTTTTTTCACGTCAACCGGATCCGGCGACTCCATTTCCGTGTTCACAACCATTTGGCTAACGGACGCAATATGAATTTCAGTTCCGTTGTCCTGCCGAATAAATTCGGCTTGAATCTGAAACTCATCGGTATCCTCCGCTTTCTGCAACTTAATGCGAACTAAAACCGTTTCGCCCGGAAACGTTTCCTTTCGGTTTTTGAGGGAAACTTTTCCAACGACCAACGAACCGCACACCAAGGATTTTAAGACATCTTTATGGTACTCGCCCAAAAAAATATCGCGAATCACATGATATGCTTCCAAATATCTGCTCCAGTATGTATTTCCCTCCGCGTTGCTGAATTCCAACGGCAGGAAGTACGAATACTGTTTCCAACCAGTGCCTGTTCCGATGACGGAACTTTTGACGATACTGTGTTCTACTTTCATGATAGCCTCCTGCCTTTTCGGATTTTCTATGTTAAGTATAACAAAATTTCTCAAATATTGAAAATGTAAAATGAACTGTCTTTATTGTATCAAAGATATAAAATAGTAGCAAAAAAGAGGGAGTTTGTCAAGAGCTTTAAAATATAAAAAATCCGACAAACATCCCTGTCTGCCGGAAAAACGCATAATGTGTAAATAACCATCAACATCAGCGCGCCTCCCATAGCA
>JBAZGH010000040.1:0-7191 GCA_041652935.1 Patescibacteria group bacterium
AACATGCGGTTCTGTAATCTTATCATTAAGACCCTCCTTGCCATACCGTTTCGCATCCGCCTCCTAAGCCGCACGGCAACGGAACTTCTTGCATCCAGCATACAGCGCTCCATTAAATCTTCAAACTTGACTTCCATGCTGCGGAACTCTTCCGGAAATTCTCTTTGGAATTGAATTATCATTCGAAGGGAAAAAATAACCTCTTCCAAAGTCGCTGTCCGAAAAAGCTTGTGCCAATTTGAGTGCCTTTCATCCCAAAACATAGCCACCAGCGTCGGCTTTATCCGCATTCTCCTGTTTCCGCATAGTCTTCTTTTGCACCGCAAGGCCTTAATTCTCGCCTTCGGATACATATGATGCTTTGTTAACTCCCCTTTGAAGGGGTGTTTTATAGCCATGGTTATCGCACCCCTTTCTTTTTATTTGCACAATGAACAAACTTTGCTTATAATTTAATTTATTTTTTGAAATAAGGCAATGTGAATAAAAAAAAGCCCCTTGGGGCTATTTTTGTATTTAGACAAATTTCTATGCGGCTTGCTGCTCTAATTTAGTTATCCTGCCCTCAAATCTATCATGGGCGGCTATATTAGCTGTTTGTTCATCTTGGACTTTTTCGGTCTTTTTAGCTAATCCGTCAACCGCTGTTATAATTTTATCAACCGCTTGATCTAAATCATTTTTAGTGGCATATTGCTTTAAATCTTCTTTAGTTGACAAAACCTCTACTGACATTTTATCCGTCTTTTTTTCTAATTTTTTAATATTTTCTTTAGTTGACAAAACCTCTACTGACATTTTATCCGTCTTTTTTTCTAATTTTTTAATATTTTCTTTATTTGATAAAACTTCTATTAAAATTTTATCTAATTTTTTATTTAATTCTTCGGACATAAATTTATCTTTTATCGCAATATGGATATTATAACAAAATTTAAAAAATAAACAATCAAAATTTTATTTATTTTACCTCTCTTAATTTATATTTAAGGATAACGTTTGATTTGCCAAAAAGAAAACTGCCTCTAAATTTCTTTCCATCTAAAAATAACGGCAGCCAGTATTTGTCGTCCGGCCACATTAAGCCAAAGGGAATTTCATTGATATGAAACCACTGCGGCTTCATTTCCTCGCTTTCTTCCGGCTCTCCGGAAAAATCATCCGACCGAAAAATATGCACTTCCAAAACTTCGGGGCTATCCCGGAATTCAAAATTTAAAACTCCGGCTTCGCGCAAATTTTTCACTTCTACTCCCGCTTCTTCCCGCATTTCCCTTATCGCCGCCTCTTCAATAGTTTCCTCCGGAGTAACTTTTCCGCCGAACCCATTCCATCTGCCCGCCCCGAAACCCCGCTTTTTCATTCCCAAAAGCACTTTCGGATGCTGATAAATTATGCAGAGCGTTTGTATTTTTTTTCCGCCCTTAGATTCCATAATTTTGATCTTATTTCCTGCCCCGCACAAATCCTCGGCAATTTTTTGAACCGCATCGGCATTTGAACGGTTTTTCAAAATACGCGATATCGTCATAGTCAATCGTAATTTCTTCTTCCTTTCTAATATCTCTCAGCGCGTAAGCAACCCTGTCCTTTTCAACAATATTGGGATTGCAGGAATGATTGACATATCTTGCCGGCGGTTTGATAATCTCAAACTGGCCATCTCCAATTTTATCCAAGTATCTTTTCTCGCGCTCCGGAATGCTTGGAATGTCGGATGAATTCACAATCTTTCCCGTTGGAAAAAAATATACCGCCTCTCCTTGTTTAAAATCTCTTGCCGCAAAAACCCCTTTTCCTTCAATTTTGGATTTTTTAACTTTAATTGGCATACCCTTACTTTCCATGGCAATGTTTGTATTTAACCGGAGTGCCGTCTGGTTTTACCGCTCCGCACGGACATGGGTCGTTCCGTCCGACTTTATTGCCGTCTTCATCCTTTACTTTCTGCTGGGCAAAATTCAAACCGGCCGGAGGGGTATTCGGCGCGGAATTTCCATCTTTTTTAAATCCAGAGAAAGATCCGGCGCTTTTATCAAACGCGGAAAATTGCCGCGCGCGCTGAAGCAAGTCGGGTGAAATAAACTGGGTTACATCCCCCACTTTAAAAATTGAGTAAACTACCTGCTTCCTGATTAAATCATTTAACTGCTGGAATAGGGAGTACGATTCTTTTTTATATTCAACCAGCGGATCCCTTTGCCCGTATCCGCGCAGGCCTATTCCCCGGCGCATCTGGTCCATAGCGTCAATGTGCTCTGTCCATAATGTATCAATCGACCTGATTAAAATCTGCCTTTGTATGTTTTTAAAAGATATATCCTGTTCGTCATCATCTCCGCCCAAACTGTTAATTGATTTTTCCAGTTCAGAATAAGCTTTCTCTGATAATTTTATTATATAATCAATTATCTGCTGCCGGTCTTTTAATACTTTTAATTTTTCTTCCAAATCATCCGGCACGGCAAAAATAGTTCTAACGGTTTCGTAAATTTCCTTTACATTCCAATCTTCGCTTCTTTCTCCGGCAGTATGGAAGTTAACCACCATATTTACCTCCTCGGCGATCATTTCCATAATGAAGTCGTCATAGCTTTTTCCTTCCTTCTCCCGATTAAGTATTTCGCGCCTCTTTCTGTAAATCGCGTCCCGATGCTTATTTATTACGTCATCGTACTCAACCAAGTGCTTTCTGATATCAAAATTATTTTCTTCAACTTTTTTCTGCGCTTTTTCAATTGAATTGGAGATTATTTTATTTTCAATCGGCATGTCTTCCGGAACTTTAAGCGTCTTCATTATATTTTTCATGCGGTCGCCGCCGAAAATCCTCATTAAATCATCCTCCATTGATAAATAAAACTGGGAAGAGCCCCTGTCTCCCTGGCGGCCGGCGCGCCCGCGAAGCTGGTTGTCTATTCGGCGCGATTCGTGCCGTTCAGTTCCGACAACATGCAATCCGCCCAGCTCTTTAACTTTCTTCGCGTCTTCCTTATCTCCGCCGCCCAAAATAATATCAACGCCGCGCCCGGCCATATTGGTTGCTATCGTAACCGAGCCCGACCTTCCGGCATCGGCAATGAATTGGGCTTCTTTCTCATGATTCTTGGCGTTTAAAACCTGGGCCTTAACTCCGGCGCGCTCCAGCATATCGGCTAAAACTTCATTTTTCTCAATTGAAATCGTGCCGATTAAAATCGGCTGCCCTTTTTCCTGCCTTTCTTTAACATCCCTTACTATTGCTTTAAATTTACCCTGCTCGGTGCCGTAGACTAGGTCAGTCATATCTTTCCTGATGTTTTCTTTGTTAGTTGGAATAACAACCGTGGGTAATCCGTAAATTTTTCCGAATTCTTCCTCCTCAGTTTTAGCCGTGCCGGTCATTCCGGATAATTTTTTATACATGCGGAAATAATTCTGGAAAGTAATGGTTGCGACCGTCATTGATTCGCGCTTTACCTCAACTCCTTCTTTCGCCTCTATTGCCTGGTGCAAACCCTCGGAATAGCGCCTGCCCGGCATCAGCCGTCCGGTAAATTCATCAACAATAATAATCTCTCCGTCTTTTATAACATAATCTTTATCCCGCTTGAATAGAGTATAAGCTTTAAGCGCCTGCTCAATATGATGCACCTCTGAAATTCCGCCTTCGGTGTAAATATTTTTTACGCCCAGCAGTTTTTCCATCTTAGTCAACCCGCCCTCGGTTAAAGTCGCCGCCCGCATTTTTTCATCAATATTATAATCCTCATTTTCTTTAAGCTGGGTAACCAGCCGGGAAAATTGCGCGTACTTATCGCCCGATTCCTGCGCCGGCGCTGAAATTATAAGCGGAGTCCGCGCCTCATCAATTAAAATAGAGTCTATTTCATCAACAATCGCATAATGCAAGTCCCGTTGAACCATGCGCTCCAAATCAGGCGCCATATTATCCCGCAAATAATCAAAGCCGTATTCATTGTTTGTTCCGTAAATTATATCGCAGGCGTACGCCTCTTTCCGCTTAACCGGACGCCAGTGCTTCAGGCGCTCATCATCGCCGTGCTTTTCTCCGCTGATATATTCCGGGTCATAAACACCGGCAAAATCATGGGTAATTACCCCGACGCTTAACCCGAGCGCGTTGTAAACCGGTCCGGTCCAGCCGCCGCCGACCTGGGACAAATAATCATTGGGAGTTACCACGTGGACTCCCCTGCCGGTTAAAGCGTTAAGAACTGAAGGCAGAATAGCAGTCTGGGTTTTTCCTTCCCCGGTTCTCATTTCAGCGATTTGGCCCCGGTGCAAAACAATGCCACCCATTAATTGCACGTCAAAATGCCTTTGCCCCAACCGGCGACTCATGGATTCGCGGCCGGCGGCAAAAACTTCAGGTAAAATTTTATTTAAAATATTCTGTTGTTCTTCGTACTCTTTATCTCTTAATTCATCTTTAAATTTATCTATTTTTTCCTTTAATTTTTCATCAGAAAGAACCTTGATTTTTCCCTCAAGGTTATTTATCTCGTCTATTATCGGCTGAATTTCTCTCAGCACCTTCTTATTTGGATCGCCGAAAATTTTCTGGATTAAGGCCATTTGTAACTTTTAATATTAAAATATAATGCAAATCTCCAAATTATATGCAAATACTTCAAATTTTAATTATGCCATGCAAATTTGCATATAAATTATTTGAGGTATTTGAATAAATTTGAGGATTTGCATTATTTTTAAATCATTTTAATCATATCACACCTTTCTTTAAATGAAAACTTGACAAAATATAAATCTTATTATATAATCATAATATCTTTTCCTACCTCGTTTAAGGAGAGCGGCAAATGAAAACGACATTAAAGACAGTGCAAAACTTTCAACCATCGTTATTTGACTTGCCCCCCGAAAAAAGCGGCGACATAAAAAAAACAGCGGAAGAATCGCCGCCCCGGGATAAGAGTGGCGGGGGTAGTTGTACTGTTATCTGCGTGGACCATCCAACAGATAATCCGCGGAAAGACTTGGGGTATTAGCAGCATACCCCTGACAGAAAATATAAAGCCGAGCGCTAACGCGACCCGGCTCTTTTTTTTGGTTGTTTGATTGCTTAGTTGTTAGTTTCCGTAATTTATTAATTTCAAATAATTTCGCGCAAAGCGCGA
The DNA here is from genome assembly GCA_041652935.1 of Patescibacteria group bacterium. Lineage (GTDB taxonomy): Bacteria > Patescibacteriota > Patescibacteriia > Patescibacteriales > XYC2-FULL-47-12 > JBAZGH01. The sequence goes on from JBAZGH010000040.1 coordinate 5,142, forward strand.
ATTTCATCATCTATCATCCATTATTCGTAATTCGTAATTCGTAATTCGTAATTCGTCGTTCATTTTGTTACTTGTTACTTGTCACTTATTACTTGTTAAGTTTCTTTATATTTTTTTATTGCCCGCTCCAAATGATCTTTTACTTTGTCAATTGCTTTATAGATGTCGCTGGTTGTTTTAGTAACCCGCAAAGTCTCTCCCGGCAAAGCCAAGGCGATTTCGCATTCATAGATATCGCCTTTTTGGTGATGGTTGGAAGTCATAGACAATTTCACTTTTACATCCAACACTTGGATATCGCCCAGATATTTAGCAAGCATCGCCACTTTTTCTTGCGCGTAAATTTTCAACCTCTCATCGCTATTTATGTTTTCAAATTTGATTTGGATGTTCATAGTTTTAAAGTCAAAAGTTCATAAAGTCCTTAAAGTTATAAAGTCTTTATAAACCCTGATAACATTTTTGATATTTCAATTGTTAAATTGTATAACTTATGAAATTCTTCTTCTGTTATATATTTTAATTTCAGGGCGAGGTAACGCATTGATCTGACCTCTGCACATGAACCTTTGGAGATGTAAAGAAAATGTTTTAATTCTTTATCACCGCGCCTTTCAAATCCTTCGGCAATATTATTCATAACTGACACCGCTGCTCTTTGTATTTGATCTTTAAAGCTGAAATTTCTATTGTTCTTGAATAATTCGTAAATTAAGATTGTTAACTTTCCTGCTTTCTGCCATGCTAAAATATCTTCAAATTTATCAATCTTCATACTTTTCACTTTATAGACTTTATGGGCTTTCGACTTTATGGACTTATACCGCGTGCTCAACCCCCAGCAACCCCTTGCTCGCCCGCAAAGCATCAACGGTTTTTTCCAGTCCGTTATCTAGGGTTGTAATCGGCATCCAATTTATTTCCGCTTTGGCTTTAGCGATATCCGGAACCGCCAGCTGAGTAACGAAAAATTCCGCTTCTTTGTAAACAATTTTTGATTTAGAGTTAGTAAGCTGGATAATTTTATTCGCCACCTGGGTTAAATTTTCATCCTGGTCGCTGCCGATATTAATCGGCTCTTTAACGTCGCTGGCGGATAATTTTATTATCGCGTCAATCAAATCGCTGATGTAGCACAAGCTGGTATTGAAATTTTCATTGCCGTAAATTACCAAGTCTTTATTTTCCAGGGCGTTGTATATAAAATCCGGTATCATCTGCTTGTCCTCCAGCTTCATTCTTGGTCCGTAGGCGCGGAAAACTCTGGCAATTTTAGCGTCTAAGCCATGAATTTTGCTGTAATTAGCTACCATAGTTTCAGCAAACCGCTTGCCCTCATCATGCGAGGAGCGGTCTCCAACCGGATCGACAAAACCCAAGTCATTTTCCGCTATTTTATTATTGTCTTTCCGGCGGGGGCCGTATACGACGGAAGATGAAAATTGGATAAAGGTTGAATTATATTTAACCGCCAAATCAAGCATGTTCTTAATTCCCAGCGAATTGGTTAAAATAATTTCTTGTATATTTTTTTTAAAATCAACCGGGGAAGTCGGACAAGCAAGATTATAAATCTCCTGCACCCCCTGAAATTGGATTTTAAACCGCTGCAGCTCCGGTGTAGCTTCCAGGTCAATGGGTTCATTTATGTTCGCTTTAATGAAAGCAAAATTCGGATTGGCAAGAAGGCGGTCTATATTTTTTTCGCTTCCGGTAATGAAATTATCAACGCAGATTACTTTGTTATTTTTTACCAGCTCATCGCATAAATGCGACCCGATAAAACCCGCGCCCCCGGTCACTAAAACATTTTTTTTGTCAAAGATAGCTCTTTTAGGCATATGTATTGGTTAAAAAGTTAGAAAGTTAAAAGTTATAAAGATGTTGATTGATAAAAAACTTACCACTTTATAAACTTTTAATTTTATAACTTTATAAACTTGTTAACTTTTCACCTTAACAATCGCCACACTAACGCCGCCGTTAAAATCGCTGCTATAGCCCAAAAGTCCGTCCAGAAGTTCAAATTGGCCGTTGAATAATCGAATGT
>JBAZGH010000041.1:0-6939 GCA_041652935.1 Patescibacteria group bacterium
TAGCCCTCCAGAAATGGGAGGGCTATCTTGACGCAAGGTCAATATCGTAAATTTTCTTTTTTTTATTATTTTTTGTTTGGTGTTTATATTTTTTCATATTCTGCTCCTAATTCTATTCTTTTGCGCGCAGGATGTCAAACAGTTATTTTTTAGCTAATTTTAAATAAAAAAATTTTATTGTGCATAACTTGAATTACTTTATATTTTTTAATATTATCTCTCTTGCTTTTTGTGGATTCGCCTTGCCCTTGCTTTCTTTCATAACTTGTCCGACTAAAAATTGGATGGCATTATCTTTACCGGCTTTATATTCTTCAACCGCTTTTTCGTTATTTTTTATAACGTTTTTTATGATATTTTTCAGTTCGTCGTCATCGTCCATTTGCTCCAGCCCCCGGGCTTCCATAATATCGCTCGGGTCGCCGCCTTTAGCGAACATTTCCTTGAAAATAGTCTGCGCGGCAGATGAATTTATTTTATTATCAAAAATTATAGCAATAAATTCGCCGAAGTTCTCAGCAGTTATTTTTAAGTCTTTAATGTTAGTTTTTGTTTCGTTTAAATATTTAAATAATTCCGTTCCTATCCAGTTGCCGGTTAATTTTGCTAATTTAGTATGGGCTGTTTCCCAGTTGCGTCCGTTAGTTTCCACCCAGGCGCGCAGCTCGGAAATTACCTGTTCAACATAATTAGCTATATTTTTATCGCTGATTAAAACTTCCGCGTCATAATCGGAAAATCCATATTGGGACTTAAAGCGCTTCATTTTTTCCTGCGGCAGCTCCGGCAGGTCCGCCTCTATTTTTTTCAGCCATTTTGAATTGATTTTAATCGGGGAAACGTCCGGGTCTGGGAAATAGCGGTAATCTTTCGCTTCTTCTTTTGATCGCTGGCTGACAGTTGCTTGTTTGTTCTCATCCCATCCGCGGGTTTCTTGAATTAGCCCATCTCCGTTTCTCAGCACCTCAGTTTGTCTTTTTATTTCATACTCAATCGCTTTTTCCAGCGCTTTGAATGAACCGATATTTTTAATTTCCACTTTAGGGTTTAATTTATAATCTCCGATTGGTTCAATTTTGCATTTTCCTTTGTACTTCCATTTTTTCGGCTCCTGCAGGCTGATGTTGGCTTCGCAGCGCATTTGCCCTTTTTCAATGTCCGCCTCGGAAATTTCCAGATAGCGCAAAATTTGCCGGTACTGTTGGGAGAATTTTTTCGCCTCGGCCGCAGTTTTTATTACCGGTTCAGTAACTAATTCCATCAAAGGAGCGCTGGCGCGGTTATAATCGGCCAGCGAATAGTTTTTCCCTTTGGGATGGGTTAGTTTGCCCGCGTCTTCTTCTAAATGGATTCTAGTGATGGCTATTTTACGCTTATCAACCTCAAGATGCCCGTCATAGACTAGCGGCAGGTCGTATTGCGATATTTGGTATGCTTTAGGCAGGTCGGGATAAAAATAGTGTTTGCGGTCAAATTTAGAGTAATTATTAACTTTACAATTCAAAGCCAGGCCGGTTAAAACCGTCCATTCAATCGCCTGCTTATTCGCGACAGGCAAAGTTCCCGGATGACCGAGGCAGATAGGGCAGACCGTTGAGTTCGGCTCCTTATTTACATCCTCGTTAAGGTTCGCGCAGCGGCAGAACATCTTACTCTTGGTATTTAATTGGACGTGGATTTCCAGGCCGATAATGATGTCGTACATAGTTGACTAGTTACATAGTTAATTAGTCACTTAGTTTTTTTATATTTCATAGCCTGATTAACTAGGCAACTAATTTACTAAGTAACTAATAGTAGTTTAACTAATTATGGAGTAAAAAACAAGGGTTTGACTTTACTTTATATAATTAGTAAGATATATAAAATCTTCATTGTTCATTACAAGGCGAGGAGGTGCTATTTTGGCGCCAAAATGCAAACCATTAGTTGTTTTTGATTGTGATGACACTATCGTGGTATCGGCTGGGCAATATATACCGGCGTTAATTAAGTGGGGTCGGGAATTGGGTTTGCCTGAAGTAAGCGAAGCCGACTGGAAGAGACATTGGGGCATGCCTTATGACAAGATTCTCCAGTTGCTTTATCCCGAATTAACGAAAGACCTGTTTGATTATGTATTGGAAGAATTGGGCCGCAGGTCAAATGAAATGGTCGTTCCGACATTTCCCGGATGCCTCGAGGCGCTAAAAGCGTTAAAAGATAGATTCCATTTAGGAGTTTTGACTTCCAGGCATCAATCTCCGCGCGATACTTTAGTAAGCTGTGGCTTTCCGGAAGATTTTTTTGCTTTTGTTTTCAGTGCGGTTGACACAAGAGGCGCCCACAAACCAAATTCGCTTGCCGGCGAGCCGGTTTTTTCTTGGATGGGAAAAAAAGCAGTTTTTGAATGGGCTTATTATGTAGGTGATGCTTTAAGCGACTTGGAATTTTGTAGGGCAATACAAGTGCCGTTTATAGCTGTAACTACGGGGCTAGTGGAGGGGGAGGAGTTTGAAAAAGTTGGACAGTCGCCAAAGTTTATATTTCCCAGCATTACTGAGGCCGCGGATTGGCTTAAAAATGGCGGAAATGGGATTGTTGAAGAATGCCAAGAATGTAGCGGCCAGCTTTAAAAAGTTGGTCTTTTTATTTGTTTAATAAGTATTTGGGCGATTTGCTGGCCCTTAAAAATATTGCAGACGTCATCGGACAAATTCATTAGTAATATTTTTATTTCGCCATTATAGCCGGAGTTTATAATTTTCCCCATTATTCTTAAGCCGGAAGATTTAATTTCATTATTTTCATAAATAAATCCGGCGCAGCCATTGGGAATTTGCATTTTTATGCCAGTGCTAATTAAGCATTGTTCGCCCTCATAAAGCGTATAATAATCATCGGAATAAAAGACAGTTTTTCTGTTTAATTCATTTTGTTGTTTTTCCGGCAAATTTATTTTTTGGGAAAAATCAAAATTACCCTCAGTTTTATTTATTATTTTCGGCCGCTGTTCGCTTTGGCCCAAAATATCAGAAACCATCGGATTAATGGCTGTTATTTCCACTATATTATCCTCTTCTGTTTTTTTATTATCAATTTGAACCGCTTTTTCAGGATAGTAGCTTTCTATTAATATGGATAAATCATTTTTTTTATCAACGCTCGTTATTTTTTTAACTTTTTTCCAGATGGCATTATGGATTTTTTCAATCGGTTGATTCGCATTTATTATCTGCCAGCCTTTCTCTTCGGCCAGCTTTAAATGGGTTAGCCGGACTTTATTTATCAGCTCTTCATTTTCCTCGTGGATATGGTTTTTTTCCGTTGCCTCGGTAAAGCGCTGCCCGTCAAGCAGGATGACTAAATCCTCATTTAAAAGATGCTTGTTGATATATTTCAGATATTGCTCATCAACGCCGGCGCCGATTCCCCAAGCAAGACCGGTTCCGGTATAATCCTCAGCAATTATATTTATTCCTTCATCTAGTTTTTGTTCTAGCTCTTTTTGGTACTGGGTGCGGTTGAGCGTATAGATAGTTTGCGCTTCCCGCGGGGAAAGCTTAAAAAAATTTCCGCCGCGCAGATAATTATTTAAAGTCGGTCCGGATGGAGCTAAATCATAAATAGGATATTTTAAATATTCTGCTTTAACGCCCCTTTTGTTTAATTTTTCAACCAGCATTTTTGCCTGGGTGCTTTTACCCAGATTATTAATACCGTATATCACAATTAACTTGCCTTTATTTTTTAGTTTTTTCATGGAGTTTTTAATTATAAAAAGGTATGCTAATTTGCTATACCCTCCTATTAATAATTGAACAATAATTTTACGATAATTTAACAATAATTATTGTTAAATTTCTGTTTAATTATAGTTTAATTATTTCGTTTATGATTTTGTCTATTTGCCTGTATAAATCATCTATAGTGCCGTTGTTATCTATTCTATAGTTTGCTATTTGAGCTACTTTAGGAATTTGCTGCTCTGCCTCTGCTTGTTCATCTACTTTAAATTGCTCTAAAGTTTTATTTTTGTCATCTTCATTTTCTTCGCGGCTCACTATCCTCTTGTGTCTTTTATCCAAATCAGCTGTAACATATATTAAATGAAATTCAGGCAATTTTTTTAGATATTCAATATCAGTTAGGCGGCGAACTCCATTTATGACAATAATTTTATTATCATCATTTTTTACATCCCCAGCGATTACTTTAGATAATAAATTTTGATTAAAATTTTCACGCAAGATTTGTGATAATTTTTGCAAATTTTCCCGGCTGATGTCTAAATATAGTCTATTTAGAATATCACGCAAAGAAGCTGAAAATTTATGAGTAGTGGCTTGATAGTTTTTTTGCAAATAATCAACTAAAGTATCTTTTCCACTAGCTATTTCACCAACAAGACCGATAATTATTTTATTCATAATTTGTGAATAATTTATTTGGAATTTGTTATTTGTTATTTGGAATTTGACGTTGAGTTATATCCATCATTCCCCGCCTTACATCCCAGTCGTCCATATCAAGGTCGGTCAGCATTTTCATGCCAGGGTATATTTCCATTATAGCATAATGCATTAGGTGGGCAATTTTGCGCAAACTTGGATGGACTCCTTTGCCGGAGCGGAGTTCCGTGACGTAGACTGCGGCTGGCAGGCCGTAGGTCGTTTTGCAGGCAACATTAAAGCCGAGAGCCATATAATACTGCTTTATCTTTGGACTGGCTTCAAGTTTGGCGATAGCTCGTTTTTGTTCGGAAATTAAATGTTCTGCTTCTTGCTGTAAATCATACGGCAATTGTTCTAAATACCAGATGTTAAAGCCGAAGTCAGTTGTTAAAAGCGGCATGCGGCAAACGCCGTTCCTGTGCCTTTGGATGTCGCGGAAAGATCCGTAATCTAATAAAAAATTAAAAGTAACAACTCCCAATTCGGACAAGAAATGGGGAAGTCCGGTTTTTGGGGGGCGAGATTGGAATAGCGAGCGGTACTGTTCGAGCTGTTCGGCGTCTATTGTGGTAGCATATGAAAAAGAAGTGGTAACATAACTGGGTTTATAATAATTATATTCATTATTTATTTTTTGGCGGTACTCCTCCTGGTTTTGTTCTAGGGGGTGGCTGAAGCTGGAGGGATATTTTTCTTTAAGCAGGGTGTATATTTTTTCCGCAATATTCCTAACTTCCGGAAGCGGGTGGTGGCGCATAATTGCAAGATGGTCCCAGGCCTGTCTTAAGTTTGTGTGCCAGGAAAGCTGGGTGGTAATTCCGGCCGGCAGAAAGCCGCGCAAACTGTCAAAAGCGCGCGCTTTTACGGCTTTTTCATAAACAATTTCTTTCTCTCCTTCTTGGCGCGGATATTTTTTCTTTATGTGCTCCTCAACTTTCGGTTGGCTTTCCAGATAAAATTTCATCCAGTTAGTCAGTATTGCCTTTGATTCAGGCGTATTCAGCGGGTCAATAATCGGCTGTTTTGACATATCAACATAACGGGTGGAGGTTTCCTGGCCGGAATAAAGAGGCCAGTCCTGGATGGCCTTGTCAGCCAGGATGCTAATTTGCTCAATAAATAAAGTCGTTGACCCGCAGTCAGCTATGCTTTGGTGGCCATAGCCGACATAAAAGCGTTCCATAAATTTCCCCGATCCAGACTCTTTTACTTTTTCAGCATGTTCAACCACGCTTTGCGGGCTGCGAGAGTAGAGCGCCTGCATCATCGCCGTATCCTCCGGATTAAATTCGTCGTATAAAAATACTTTAGACATATTTATTACTACAAATTACAAATTTTTTACAAATATACAAATACTGTATTTGTATTTTATTTGTGATTTGTAAGAGTTTAATTATATTAAAATATTAAGCCATCTTAATCCATTGGAATGTTTTCAAAAATAAATTGGCTTGGTTCGTCATTTTCCGGTTTTCTAAAAGTAGGGGAGTTATCCTGAAAATTTATTGTTTCTTGCATTGATTCTTGTTTTTTTTCTTCTGGCTTAATTTCCTTTTTTACGCTGTTAAGCTGGGCGTTTTCAAGTTTATTTTCCGTGTGCTGTTTTTTCTCGCCAGGACATAGTATTTCTTGTAAATTATTTTGTGGAACATATTGTCGGCATTTTATACCGGCGAGATCTAACATGCGGCGGGAAGCTATGCACTGCTCTTCGTTATGATAAAAATCAACTGCGTAAATAATCTCTTTAATTCCTGTTTGGATTATTGTTTTGGCGCATTCATTGCAGGGGAATAAATAGCAATATAATTTACATCCTTCAACACTTTTGTTGGCGTTGTAGATGGCGTTAACTTCAGCATGCACCACATAAGCGTATTTTGTCTCTGATAATTTTAATTCACGTTCTCTGCCCCAAGGGAGATTGTCATCAGAACAGCCTCGGGGAAAACCATTGTACCCCAACCCGACAATTACGTTATTTTCATCAACCACGCAAGCCCCGACTTGCGTATTAGGATCCTTTGACCGTTGGGCGATAAGATAGGACATCTGCATAAAAGTCTCGTCCCAGCTTAAATAGTTTTTTCGTTTTAGATTAGACGAATTATGAATTTTTGCTTCAATAGGGCTTTTTTCTTCCATATAGTTTATTTTTTAGAGTATAAAAAACGAGGATGCTTTCAAGCATTTCCTCCTTTTTAATTTTGTGGATAAAGTTTTAGTATTTGTATTTTACCAAATTATAATGAATAACGCAAAACATACATTACCCGGCACATAACAAAAACAGGAAGATTGTTTCCTGTTTTTGTTATGTGTGATGTGATATTTGTTATGCGATAGAGACTTTTATTCCGGGCCCCATTCCAGAGCATAAGCTTACGCCTCTTATGTAAGCTCCCTTAGAGGAGTTTGGTTTGGCTTTTTTAATAACCTCAATAGCGACGTTAAAATTATTTATTAAATCCTTACCATCAAAAGAAACTTTGCCTAAAACGAT
>JBAZGH010000042.1:0-6762 GCA_041652935.1 Patescibacteria group bacterium
CCTGCCCGCTCTCTTCATAAACTCTCTCTTCGTTTATTAATAGCGGATATACAACGCTTACAGTATCGCCGATATATTCAGAATTATATTGCTTCCAATTCTGGTCAACTTCCGGGCTGCCGCAATAACTAATGTCAATTCCCCGCTCTTTAATGAATTTATCGGCAACTTTTATTAAAATTTCATCAGACGGAACATCTTCTTTTCTGATTTGTAATTTTTCATAACATTCTTGGTTGCCCGAGCATTGGTCGCCCGGCTGAGGCCATGTCTGCCAATTCTGATAAATTGAAATCATACCCTCCTGTGGATTAATGCTTATCATATATCCGTAATCCCTATCCTCGATAAAATTAATATTTTGCAACTTCAAATTTGAAAAACTGCTTAAATTTAAACTGCCAAAATTCAAGTTGTTTGTCTGCTGGGCAAGCGACTTTGCGGCTTCATCCCCCTTCACCCGCTTTAAAACTGGTACGGTAGATTTATCTTGGCTTAATTCATCCCCTTGATAAATAAATTTATAGTTAACGCTATATGGATTTGGCATGCCAATAATCACAGACTCAGACGATACTCCGCCTCCGCCGCCGCTTTGGCTTCTAATTTTAGCGTCTCCGGCCGCATAATCTTCCAATGCCACTGGCTCAATAGAAGATCCAACTCCTTTTCCAAGCGCCTCGCCGTTTTGGGCCTGGGTATTGCTTAAGCTGCCGAAGGCATTCTTGCCCACTCCCCGGATATTCGGCGCAAAAGCGAATTTTGTTTCATCCGGGCTTAAAAAACCGCCCCACCAAATAATTACCGCTAGTATTATGACAGCAACCCCGGCGCCGGCGTAAGATAATTTTTTCATTGTAAACATATTGGTTATTTCACAAAATAAATTATTTTAGATAAAATAATAAAATAAAATTAAAATAATTAAGCTATAAATTCCGGCAATAACATCATCGGCAACTACCGCCCAGGGTTTATTTACTTTATTAATTCTGCCCAGGCCCAACGGCTTTATGATATCAAAAAATCTGAACAATATAAAAGCGATAAAATACCAATCTAAACTTAAATTAAAAATAAAAACCGCGCCGGCCGCAATCAACATTCCTGAAAATTCGTCAATTACAATCCATTGCTGGTCGCATTCCCCTGCTATATATTTTTTTATTGCGTAAATTCCCAATCCAACGGCCGCTATAAGTAATATTATCAAAATAATGGCTCGCAGCCACAAACTTTCCGGCAGAATAGCAGATAATAAAATTAAAAAAAAGATTGTTGCTAAACTTCCGGCAGTTCCCGGACATTTTGGCGTCAATCCAGTATAACTTAAAGATAAAAAAAATTTTATTGATTTTTTCATGTTTTAATTATACGCTATGCTAATTTTTAAAACAAATCAAACAATTTTTACTCGCTCCTCAAAGCGTCAACCGGGTCAAGGCGGCTGGCTTTAAACGCCGGATAAAAACCAAAAAATACGCCGACTAAAACTGAAAAAGAAAATCCTAGTAATGGCCCCGTTACTGAGGACGCTAAGGTCATTAAATTAAATGAGGAAATAATGGGTATTGCGGCCTGACCTATAATAATCCCGATAATTCCGCCGACAGTAGATAAGATAACAGACTCTAATAAAAATTGAGATAAAATATCGCCTTGCTTGCCGCCGATCGCCTTAGCAATTCCGATTTCTTTAGTCCGTTCGGCAACTGTAACAAACATCACATTCATAATGCCGATACCGGAAACAAGTAGAGTAATGGCGGCTATTAAAGTTAATAAAATTGACATTAATTGAGCCGATTCCTGAGCCGCTCCAACCATTGAACCGGCATCCATAACTCTAAAGTCATTTTCCTGACTTTCTTTTAATTTATGTTCTTCTCTTAGTATATTTGTCAATTCTTCTGTTGCCAGCTCTACATTATCAACCGAATCTGCCTGGATATTAAGCATGACCGAACCACCATTCCCTAAAATTGTTTTTTGTGCCGTAGTGTAAGGCATAAAGACAGAATCATCAACCCTCATCGGCCCCATACTGGATCCGACTTCCTTAAACACTCCCACTATTTCCACTTTTTTGCCTGCAATAGTAACTACCGCGCCCAAAGGATTCTGCCCTTCCGGAAATAATGTCTCCGTTGCTCCATTGCCTAATATAGCAACCTTATCATTATTACTTAATTCATCTTCAGTAATCAAACGCCCGGCTGATAATTCTAAATTTGATATTTTATAATAATCAAGGTCAGAGCCGATAACAGATAAAGAAGCGCTGGTTGAGCCATAAGAAACGCTGGCATTGCCTTGTATTGCTCCAGTAGCGAGTTCAATATGCTGGCCTTTATCTTTTAAAATTTTAGCGTCTCCAACTGCCAATTTTGTACTGGAAGTGCTTCCCCGCCCCCGCATACTCATTACCATAATGGTTTTAGCGCTCAAGCCCTCAAATTGCGCATTGACTGCCTGTTGCGCGCCCTGGCCGATAGCAAACACGGCTATCACAGTGGAAACACCGATAATAATACCGAGCATTGATAATATGCTGCGAATTTTTTTCGCCAATAAAGATTCAAACGCCATTTTAATTATTTCTATGAGCATATTAATAATTTGAATGCAGTTGATAATTATCACTAATCACTTTTCCGTCGCGTAAATAAATAATGCGGTCGGCGTATTTAGCGACCTCAGCGGTATGGGTAACCATAATAACAGTCCTCTCTTGTTTTTTAAAACCGGTAAAAATATCCATCACTTCCAAACCTGATTTTGAATCCAAAGCTCCGGTCGGCTCATCCGCTAAAATAATATCTGGGTCGTTTATCAGCGCGCGACAGATGGCGACTCTTTGCTGCTGTCCTCCGGAAAGTTCGGTCGGCCGATGATACAGGCGATCACCCAAACCAATATCTTCTAATAATTTTTTTGCTTTTCGCTCTCGCTCTTCTTTTTCTTTACCGGCGTAAAGAGCGGGCAGGGCGACATTTTTTAATGCGCTTAAACGAGTAAATAAATTAAACTGTTGAAAAATAAATCCCATTTTTTTGTTGCGGATAAAAGCTAAGGTAAAATCATCCCGTACATTACCGATATTTTCACCGGTTAAATAGTACATCCCCCTTGACAGGGGGTGCAAACAGCCGATTATATTAAGCAAGGTGGTTTTACCTCCGCCTGATTCTCCCATAATCGCCACAAACTCGCCCCTTTTTATCTCTAAATCTATTCCATTTAAAACCGGCACCTCTTCTTTGTTCGCCAAATAGTATGATTTATGGACATTCTCTAATTTTATCTCTATTTTATTTTCCATTTTAATATAATATTTTATCGCCAGCGCTCAATCCAGAAATTACTTCGGCGTATTTACCGTCAGTAAAACCGGTTGTGACCGGTGCCCATTCACCGGTCGTTAATTTAACTGATGCTTTTCCTTCAATATTTCTAACCGCATCAACCGGGACAACTAAAACATCATTCGCTTCCGCGATTACAAAATCAACAAAAGCGGTCATGCCTTCGCGTATCTGGGATTCATTGGCATTATTAAAAATAATCCGCACTAAATAAGTTACTACGCCATTATTATTTGTTTCAGAAGTTAATGAAATAAAACTGATTTCTCCTTCAAGCTTTAAGCCGTCAACCGCATCAAAAGTAGCGTAAGCTTTTTGTCCGGTTTTAATCTTATTAATTTCAGCCTCTTCAATATTAACTTCTATGAACAAAGTATTGTTATTAATTATAGTAGCCGCCGGCTTGCTGTCATTACTTAAGATAATATCGCCCGCTTTATAATTAAGCATCGCTACCACGCCGTCAATCGGCGAGGTTAAAGTCGCTTTTGCCAGATCGTTTTTCGCCTTATCAACATTAATAGCAGCTGTTGTTAATGATGATTTAGCGGACGCCAAATCAGAATTGCTTATCGGGGCTAATAATTCGCGATGGCTTATTTGAGCCTGCTCCAAGGATAACTTTTTTGCCGCTAAACTTGACTCAGAATTCGCTATGTCTTGCTTTGCCCCCTCTTTTGTTGATTCAAGATTATCCAAAGCGTTTTGATATTCTTCTTGATAATCATCCAGGCCGTCCTTTGCTTCCTGAACAGCTTTTTTATAGCCATTCAAGCTAGTTATTTTTGTATTGATACTGGATCGGTTAGAATTGATAGTTGACTTAAAACTGTCAAGTTGGGATTGGGAAAAATTAGATGATGTAATGGTATTATTCAATAAGATTTCCATGTCATATAAATACTTTTCCATTAAATTTAAAACTTCGTCCGTTTGCTTAGTTGCTGCATCAATGTTGCCATAAGAGCTTTTATAAGACAAAATGGACGCGTAATTATCTAAAATTTCTTTGGCATCTTTTGAGCTTTCGTAGCTTGATTTAGCTGAACTGAGTGAAGATGAATTTTTAACGCCTAAAACATAAGCAGAATCGTCAATGTTGAATATTTTATTTGAGCCGGATAAAATACTTTCCGTTGTTATGTTGACGGACTTTATATTGTCAACTAAATCTTCATAAGCGTCTTTTATATCTTCGCTGGTTAATTCATTCTGATTTATTTGCAAATTCTCTTTAGCGGTCTCTACTGCATCCTCCGCATCTGCAATACTTTCCTTCGCGCTGGCTTTTGTTTTTTCCAAACTAATTTCTGTCTGCCCCAAGCTTATTTTCGCCTGTTCAACTGAAGATAATGATTTGGCGATTTCATTGTCAGTCGCGCCGGCTATTTTTTCATTATAGCTTGCTAGAGCAGACTGATAACTGGAATACGCCTTATTCAAATCATACTGTAAGTCATCTGCCCGGACAGAGGCAATTTTATCGCCCTTTTTTATCTCCGCGCCCTCTTTTACATAAACCTGGGTAACTTCCAAAGTGTCTCCGGAAACCGAAAAAGACAAATCAACCCCATCCTTAGCTACAACCTTCCCCTCGCTTTCGATACTAATTTTAATATCATCCTGTTTTACACTCCATTCTTTCTCAACTATTTCTACTGCTTTAGAGTTGTTATTTTTTAACATAAAAAAAATAACCGTGGCTATAACAACCACTAATATTGTAATAATCAGAATTTTTTTATTTTTTAAAATTTTCGGAATTTTTAATTTTCCCCGCCTTGCCTGTTTACTCTCCTCAATTATTGATTCAGTCATATTATTTAGTTAACAACCACGAAAGTGGCTATATTTTTATCTGTTATATTTTCATCAAACCATATTCTCAACATTTTATTGGCGGTAATATCACTTAAAGTCGCCTCCATCATGGATATCTCCCCAGTGGTATTTTCACTATCCGGCTTTAGCATTTGGATTCCGACCGGAATAATAACTTTTTCTTCTCCACTACTCATCTCTTTCATCCGCTCCAAAATCTGCGCTTGATTATCGGCGTTCATTGCAAACCCCCCACCGCGCATTCCACCACCCGCTACACCGCCCGCACCCGGGATTCTCCCCGATGAACCGTTGAAAGCCGTTCCTAAATTTCGAGACTGGCCTTCGGCTTCGGCATCGCCACTATCGTTACCTGCCGCGTTATTCGCATTATCCCTATCAGGACGTTCTATTTTTAAAACTGTAACTTCATTTCCGATAATTGACGCTACTATTCCTGAAATATCCGCCGGTCGTTCAGGTTGACCGAAGTCAGGGCGTCGATTAATAATATCGCTATTTTTTGCCACTTGCTTATTAGCGCAAGCTGAAAGAGTTATTGCGACCGCTAAAAGTAAAAAAAATAAAAAATTCCTCTTTATAATTCTCATAAATTTATGTTTATTTAATACATGGGCCAAAGTCTATATTATAATAAATACGAAATATTAGCAATTTTTCTTTCAAATAAAAAAACCGCCTATTTGGCGGCAGTAATTTTATGTGGGCTTCAATGGATTTGCTTGGAATAAACTATTGCAGGAATTAAAGCTTTGGAATGATTTAAAAACAGAAGTGGGATTCAATTTTAGCACCAATAAGGCCGCTGTAGCAACATCTATATGAAGTCTATTAAACGGCGCTTTCATAATATAGCGGACAAAAATCCGCAGTGGAGCTCTCTTGTCTGTTTTGCCGAGGCCGTCAAAGGCCAGCGATTCTCCTGCCGGGCTGTCCAGTATTGGTTTAAAAGACTGGTCCCAAAAGACGACTATGAGCATAACGATAAAAAATACATCTGTTCGCATATCCAGTCCATAAATAATGTGGCCGAGGACTGCACAAAATGAGGGTATTTTGCCTCGCTCGCAAACGTTTTCCTCCACCAGATACATACTTGCCTTTTGGCAGAGTATCACCGCTTCTGGGGTTAGCCTTGTGATATCATCTTTCTATTTATAATTTTCTAAAATATCTTTCAGAGCTTGATCATGATTAATGTTGTGTCCAGCTATTTCCGTTGTTATAACTAAAATTTTATGAGCCGAATCAATATATGACTTCCAATCTGATACCCCCATTTTCTTTAAACATGTACCTGCGTAATAATATGAAAAAGGAAACATAGGTTCAAGCTTTATAACTTGCTCAAATGCTTTGAATGCAGCTTGACTGCAATTAGCTTTTATTAGGTCATTTTCAATAAGCATCACTGGTTTTAAGATGGTAGATATCGGCGTCTCATGTCTCAGTGGTGGTGAAACAATGAAATCTAAGCCCACAGCATTTAATTTAGCTATGTTGGAATAGTCTAATTGTTCTTTTAATTTTACAGTGTTTGAATTATCAATTTTAT
>JBAZGH010000043.1:0-6367 GCA_041652935.1 Patescibacteria group bacterium
CAGTCTGCTGTATTAATTTTTGCTTTTTACCGTCAACAAACTTATCTATATCAATGTCTTTGCCCCTCTCAATTAGAAAACAAAGATGCTGGATTATAGTCCCCGGCTTCAGATTTCTAGTTTGCGCCATTTCTTCAATACCCATTCCTCGTTGGTATAATTCATAAGTTTGGATTTGAGTTAATTTTGTTTCCAGTTTAATTTCAGAATCAGAAAAATCAATATCAGATTCTTGCATTTCCATGTTTGAATTTTGAAATTGATTATTTGATTTTTGTGATGAGCAATTATCACATTTGCCGCAGGCCACGGCATTGCTATCGCAAAAGTAATCTAAAATATACTTTCGCCGGCAGCTATGGTCATAAACATAATTTTCCATAAGATCTAGTTTGCTAAGTTCGCGTTTATGCTTTTCTTTTAAGCTGGAAAAATTAATGTCTAAATCCTCCGGTTTTATTCTTTTTAACATTTTTATTTCTGTTCCCCGAAAGGGCGGCCTATGTTCAATTAGATTTTCATCAGCCAATTTTTTAATTAATCTGGTTATGGCATCCCGTTTAACACCGGCAATTTCAGCAATATCATCGGGGGAAAATTCAACTCCATTCAATAATTCTTCTTTAAAATGATTTACAAAGCCGCTAAAAGCTTGGTTTTGCACCTTAGCTTTAGCGCTGAGCTGTTGTTTGACATGCTCTACATCATATAGAAAACGCAGATAAGCCAATCCTGTTTTTTCATTGCTGCGCGCAATATAATTTTCCCGCTCCAGTATTTTTAAGGCCGTTCCAATAGCCATATCCGGAACATTTTCCGAAACATTTTCCATTAAAGAAGCGTAAGTTACCAAGGCCGTATCGCTATCGTACGCAAGCAATCCGGCATAAACTTCAGTAATTACTTTTGGCGGCGGATTGTCTCCGGCTATAAAAAATTCCCGCAGATAGCGATCGGCCGGGGAATAAAACATAATACAATAGCTTTCCTTGCCATCGCGTCCGGCTCGTCCCGCTTCCTGGTAATATGCTTCAATCGTGCCGGGCATGTCGAAATGGATAACAAAGCGGATATCCGGCTTATTAATTCCCAACCCAAATGCATTGGTGGCAATAATAACCCTGACGTTGCCGCTCATGAATTCATTTTGAATGGATTTGCGGTCTTCAGGACCCATGCCCGCATGATAACCGATAGCGCTAACGCCATTAGCTGTAAGGGAATTTAAAATATCTTCCACTTTTTGCCTAGTGCCGGCATATATTATTCCCGGACCGTCTATTTGCTGGACAATATTTAAAATTTGCGAGTGTTTTTCAGAATCGCTGGCGCGAATAACGCCGAATTTTAAATTAGGGCGGTTAAATCCGGTGACTATTACTTCCGGATTCTGTAATTCCAGCTGCTTAATAATATCCTCCCGCACCTCCGGCGTGGCGGTGGCGGTAACCGCCAGGACGGTCGGGTTGCCCACTAATTTAATTATTTCTTTCAGGCGCATATAGCTGGGGCGGAAATCATGGCCCCATTCGGAGATGCAATGCGCTTCATCTATCGCGAACAGCGATACTTTTATATCGTTGAGCATGTTTATGAATTCCTGCGAATAAAAGCGTTCGGGCGCGATATAAACAAGCTTAAAATTCCCGCCTTTAATGCCGGCAATCCTGTTTTGCGTTTCAATGGGGGATAGAGAGCTATTAATGAAAGTCGCCGGAATCCCAATGCGCTCCATGGCATCCACCTGGTCTTTCATCAGGGCGATAAGAGGGGAAATAACAATCGTTACGCCGTCTAAAATTAAAGACGGCAGCTGGTAAATTAAAGATTTTCCTCCTCCGGTCGGCATTATTACCACGGTGCTTTTTTGTTCCAGCACATTTTTTATCGCTTCTTCCTGCCCAAAACGAAATTCACTATAGCCATAGTGAATTTTTAAGAGGTCTTTGAGTTGTTTTAGTTGTTCTTGCATGGGGAAATTAGTCAAAAGTTAAAAGTTTATAAAGTCGAAAGTAAACGTGAATTTAGTGACTTTATAGACTTTTGATTTTATGGGCTTTGTATAACTGTAACACATTGCGGAAAGCGCAAGCGATTGTTATTGGGCCAACACCGCCCGGGACCGGAGTAATAAAACTGGCAATATTTTTTACACTATCAAAATCAACATCGCCGTAAGTGCCGGTTTCATCTTTTATAATACCTATGTCAATTATAACCGCATCTTGTTTTATATAATCCTTATTCAAATAATGTTTTTTACCAACAGCAGTAATCACTATGTCGGCTTGTTTGGTGCGATTCGGTAAATTTTTTTTATCATACTTACAAGGTAAAATTTTAGCGCCTTGTTGCTGTAAAATATTTCCCACACCCTGCATAAAAATATCACTATTAGCCAATATTGCCACCCGCCTATTCTGTAAAACACAGTTTATATCTTTGCATATTTCCATAATAACTCCAGCTAGCGGCGGCATGACGTGCGGTTTATTCTCGCGAATATTTTTTAGATTCTCCGGATGAAAACCATCAACATCTTTTTCCGGCTTAATAGCTTTTACTAATTTATTAGTATTAAATTTTTGCGGTAAGGGCAACTGTAACAATATGCCATCAATAAGTTCATCATTATTAATAAAATTAATGCATTGCAATAATTCTTCTTCGCTGGCGTTTTCTTCAAATTTATATAAGTGCGTATCAATGCCGCATTTTTTAGCTTCTTTTTGTTTTAAATTAACGTAAAGTTCAGAGTCTATTCGTTCACCAACTAAAATAATGGCCAGATTTGGCCTGTCAGTCAACTTGGCAATTTCTTTTACAATGCCGTCTTTAATTTTATCGGCTATTTTTTTGCCGTTAATTATTTGAGTCATATTAGTTTTTGTCATTTCGAGCCACAGGCGAGAAATCTATAATACTAGTTAAACTCACTGAAGATTCTATTATAGATTTCTCAGTCGTCCCGAAGCGTCGGGACTCCTTCGAAATGACAAAGAAAGTTTATTACTTAACACCAGGTACAGGAAACTGCAAACAGAAATTTTTTATCTCTTCTTTAATGGTTTGTAATTTATCAGCATCGTCTTTATTGGCTAAGGCATCATTCATCCAGTCGGCGATTTTTTTCATGTCTTCTTCTTTCATTCCTCTGGTAGTGGCAGCCGGAGTGCCGAGGCGGATGCCGGACGGGTCCATCGGGCTGCGTTTTTCATGCGGCACGGTATTTTTGTTCAAAGTAATGCCGACCGCATCCAGCGTCGTTTGCGCTTCTTTGCCGGTAATTTTTTTGTTAGTGAGGTCAATTAAAATTAAATGCGTGTCGGTTCCTCCGGTTACCAAATTAAAATCGTGTTTTTTTAATTCTTCCGCCAGCGTTTTGGCGTTTGCGATAATTTGTTTGGCGTAATTTTGAAAATCAGGGTTTAACGCCTCGGCAAAGGCGACCGCTTTGCCGGCGATAATATGGTCGTGCGGACCTCCCTGCAGTCCGGGGAAGACCGCCCGGTCTATGGCTTTCGCGTATTTTTCCTTGCACATTATAATCGCTCCCCGGGGGCCGCGCATAGTCTTATGAGTCGTGGTCATTACTACATCAAAATAGGGCACAGGATTTTCCAGCTGCTTTCCGGCGATTAGACCGGCCGTGTGCGAAATATCAGCCATGGCAATGGCTCCGACAGAATCGGCTATTTCCCGGAATTTTTTCCAGTCAATATCGCGCGGTAGGCGGTAAAGCCGGCGACGATTAATTTCGGCTTATGCTCCTGCGCCAATCTCGCCACTTCATCCATATCCAAATATCCGTCTTCTTTGCAAGTATAAGGCACTACATTATAACTGCGTCCGGAAAAACTAATCGGCAGGCCGTGCGTAATATGCCCGCCGTGGTCAAGTTTCAGACCCATAATCGTGTCGCCGTATTCCAGTAAGGCAAAATAAATCGCGGTATTAGCCGGAGAGCCGGAGTAGGGCTGGACGTTTACATGTTCGGCGCCGAATAATTTTTTCACCCGCTCAATCGTGATATTTTCTATCTCATCAATGTTTTCCTGCCCGCCATAATAGCGTTTTCCCGGATATCCCTCCGAGTATTTATTAGTCAGGATAGACCCCATCGCCTCCATAACAGCGCCCGAGGTGTAATTTTCGGAAGGAATTAGCTCGATGCCTTCGCGCTGGCGCTGGGTTTCTTTTCGTAACAAATTATATATTTGATTGTCTTGTTTTAGAGATGTAAATTGCATATTTTTAAGTTAGTATAACAAAAGACGCTTGAATAGCATTAAAATAAGTTTAGTTATACTGCGGTTCACAACATAAATTTAATTTTCAATTTTCAATTCACAATTTTCAATCAATTCTTAAATTTTCAATTATCAAGTAGTTTATAAATTAAAAATTTAGTTATTGGAAATTGATTGGAAATTGGAAATTGATAATTGGACATTTTTAATCGTGTATTTATCATAATTCAGCAGGCCGTCTTTGTCAAAAGTAGCGGATAAAAAAAGGGTCCCGGTTGTGGTTGGGTTGGGACCCGTATGTTCTCCTTGCTGCGTCGTGCGCAACGTTATACTTCAATACCAAGTTCCGCCGGTTTTGATGTGATTATCTTCGGCAGAAATTCATTTTTCGCGGCGGCATGGCAGGCATTTTCCATGCCCTCGCCACCAAAATATGGATTACCACCGGTGTCCAACTCAACAGGCTGATCGGGAATTTCGCTAATGGATAATCTGGCTGCCTGTCCAGCGGTATCAGTTTTGCCAGAGAAAGCAACCCCAATAACGGGCGCTTCATTGCCGAAGTGGACCAGCCAACTCTTCAACACTCCTGGGAGCTGAGCTGCTTTGCCGGCCCCGGCGATGATCACATCAGCCCTTTGCGCTTCCGGGGAATCAGCGAAGTTATGGAGTTCTTCGGGATTGCGATGGCAGCTGATGACGTTAACTGTTGACGTAATGTTCGTTTGCCTTCGCAGCCAGTCAATTCCCGCTTGAGCTTGTTTCAAGTCGGAACGACTGCCGAGCACCACTTGGACATTGAGTGGCCGAAGCTCCGCGGCGATTTCCATCCTGTCGCGCTGGAATACTTCCAGTTTCATCCCGGTAAGGCGCCAGAAAATATAGCGGTAGAGCAGAGTCGTCTGTCGCAGAACATCTTCCGGAACGGTTTGTGCATGAACCCAGTCAACATCGGAATCAACCTCCGGTTTCCGTTTGTTGATCCCGAGAGTTTTGCCCCAAGTGCGGACAAACTCTTTATCAAAGGCCTGCGGACATTTCCTCTTGCTTGTGCCGCGAGCCAGGCTATTTCGGCCCAGAAACGGCTGGAGTCGGGCGTAAGACGTTCATCGCCCAATACCAAATTACCGTTTTCATCCAGCCCGAATTCGAATTTGGTGTCCGCCAGAACGATGCCGCATTTGCGAGCGTGTCTGCTTCCGGCCATAGCCAGTTGCAAAGCCAGACGCTCCGGCCTTACTCCGCATTCATCCGCCACACTGTCGGCAGTGACATGTTCGTCGTGTCCAAGAATGGCTTTTGTCGTAGGCGTAAAAATCGGATAGGGAAGTTCCGAGCCATTTTGTAATCCAGCTGGCAACTGATGGCCGCAGACAACCACGCCGTTCTGGTATGCATCCCAGCCACTGCCGGTTAGGCATAGCCGGACGACGGCTTCCACCTCCAGCATCTTCAAGGTTCTTGCGATGGTGACGGTTTTCTGCAGTTCAGCATTCCCGCGCAGAGCTGGCGGCAGGAATTCATCAATTCCGGAGCCGAAAGCGACAATATCATGCGGGCAGATATCAGCCAGCGGGCCGGTTTTCCAGAATACGTTCATGGCCGTCAGGATTTCTCCTTTTCGCGCTACTAATGCATTCAGGACGTGGTCGAAGATACTGATGCGGTCTGTCGCCCGGACCAATCGGTTTTGAGGATGATCGGGCAAGCTATGCGTGTTGCGGACTTTCCCGGTGGCTATCATATTAAGCTCCGGGAGCGATTGACTTTTTACTGCTTCAGGTATCCGAGTCATGTTATGTGTTCCTCCTGTTCCTTTTGGTTTTCGGTTAAATTGCCTTATCAAATCGTCCGAAGATGGTATCGACGTGCTTCAGACTTTGTTTCGGGTCAAAGCAGGCGTTGATTTCTTCGGGCGAAAGCTTCGCGGTGATTTCCGGGTGAACGGCAACGAGATCGCGGAAGGTTTTATCGTCTTCTGTTTGGAAAGGGCCGCGTTCAACGGAGAAGCATATCCCCTCAAGCAGGTTATACGCCTGGTCGCGCGCCATATCTTTGGCGGTTAAGGCCATCATTACCCGCTGGGCAAAGATGATTCCGCCGGTTCTCTGCAGGTT
>JBAZGH010000044.1:0-6184 GCA_041652935.1 Patescibacteria group bacterium
CGCCTACAGACGCTTTACGCCCAATAAATCCGGATAACGCTTGGGGCACTCGTATTACCGCTGCTGCTGGCACGAGTTTAGCAGCCCCTTATTCATCAGGTACCGTCATTTGTTCTTCCCTGATAAAAGATCTTTACACCCCGAAGGGCTTCTTCGATCACGCGGCGTCGCTCCTTCACACTTGCGTGCATTGAGGAATATTCTTGACTGCAGCCTCCCGTAGGAGTCTGGGCAGTGTCTCAGTCCCAGTGAGCCGGGTCATGCTCTCACACCCGGTACTTGTCGTAGCCTTGGTGAGCTTTTACCTCACCAACAAGCTGATAAGACATAGGCCTCTCTTGAAGCACCGGAGTTTTACATGGGAATGACTTATAGTCCCCCCATGACCATCGAGTATTATCTTCGTTTTCACAAAGTTATCCTCGTCTTCAAGGTAAGTTACCAATGTGTTACTCTCCCGTCTGCCATGTCCCGATAAATCGGAACATTCGACTTGCATGCCTTAGACACGCCGCCAGCGTTCATCCTGAGCCAGGATCAAACTCTCAGTAATTTTTGAGAAGTTGTTACTAAACTAACGATGTTAATTTAGTTTCAGCCTCAATAGGATCCCCGCCCGAGGCGGGTCAGCCATGGGCTGAAAACTCTCAAGTGAGAGAGCTTGAATAAGCTCTATAATATGATGATATTTCTAACCCTGCTTGGATTAGAAAATAAAATTTGATTTAATTGGCGCCTTTTAACACTAAAAATATAATATTAAGTGGCTTTGAATTGTTAAGGTGCCTTTTTTCATGCTCTTTGGCAAGAGTAAGAAAAAAACAGTAATACTCCAATTATTTGAAATACTGCTGTTTTTTTCTTAAATTATTATAATTTTAAAATATTTGCTTAATGAATTTTTTGGCAGTTATTAAGTAAAAATACCAAATTTCATGTGTATTAGTATTTTAGATTAATTTTAAAAAAGTGTCAAGCGCTCAGTTAAAAGTTAAAAAGTTGAAAGTTGGAAAGTCTAAAGTTATTGTTGAAATTAAGAAAAAAGTGATTTTTATGGTATAATTTTATTAACATGACAGAACAAAAAAGTAAAACAATAAAATTTAAATTTCCCCATGATTTTTTATGGGGGACGGCTACTTCATCGCATCAAATTGAAGGAAATAACGAGAATAATTGGAGCAAGTGGGAGAAGAAGGGAAATATTAAAGATAAGTCTATTTCAGGCCGGGCCTGCAATTCGTGGGAGTTTTATGCTGAAGATATAAAATTATGCAAAGAATTAAATAATAATGCATATCGTTTTAGCATTGAATGGAGCCGAATTGAGCCGAAAAGGGGAAAATTTGATAAAGAGGCGCTTGAACATTATAAAAAAATTATAAAAGAATGCCGAAAAAATAACATTGAGCCGTTTATCACTCTTTACCACTGGACCCAGCCGCTTTGGTTTCGCGACCTGGGAGGATGGACGAATAAAAACTCCCCCTTATTTTTTAAAAAATATGTTGAGCAAGTCGCTCAGCATATCGGCGATGATGTTAAATTTTGGTGCACTATAAACGAGCCGATGATTTATAGTTTTAATTCGTATTTAAAAGGTAAATGGCCGCCACAGAAAAAAAGTTATTTTAAATTTAGAAAAGTAGTAAATAATTTAGTTAAAGCCCATAAGCTTGCTTATTTTTCATTGCATGGAGCCAATAGCAAGTGCAAGGTATCTATTGCCAAAAATAATCAGTTTTTTGAACCGTATATAAATAGTTTTTTAAATAAATTAACTGTCAGATTTATAAAAAATTATTGGAACCATTCTTTTTTGCGGAAAATAGAAAATGAACTTGACTATATCGGGCTTAATTATTATTTTCATAACCTGATATTTTTTTCTGCACGGGGATATATTATAATGAATGATAATAAACTGGTTAATGATATGGGATGGGAAATTTATCCGCGGGGAATTTATGAGGTCTTAAAAGAATTAAAAGTATATAATAAGCCGATATATATTTTAGAAAACGGATTAGCTGACGCGAAAGATGAAAAACGGGCTGACTTTATCATTAACCATCTGCGCTACGTTAGCCAGTTAATCGCGGAGGGCGTTGATGTCAGGGGATATTTCCATTGGTCATTACTTGATAATTTTGAATGGTCGGAAGGGTATGAGCCGAAATTCGGTTTGTATAAAGTTAATTTTAAAACTTTTGAGCGCACAGCAAGGCCAAGTGCCAAGATATATGCGGAGATAGCCAAGAATAACGGCTTCTAAAAATTTTTAATTTTATAATTTTTAAATAAATTTTAAATCTTAATTTTTAAAACCGATATCCGAATTTAGAATTTTAAATTTTTTTGGAATTTGGATTTTGTTATTTGGAATTTATAGATTATGTGGCTACCTATCGCAATTTTAGCTTATTTTATGAATGCCGGCGTTTATACTGCCGACAAATATTTTTTATCCAAAAAAATTCACTCTTCCATCGCCTACGCTTTTTATGTGGGGATTTGGAGCATCGGCAATATAACTCTTTTTTTATTTACTCCGTTTTTTTTGCCTGATTGGCGTTGGTTGGTTTTAGATTTAGCAGCCGGCTTTTTATTTTTAGCAGCTTTAATTGCCTGGTATAAAGCGCTACATCAATCAGAAGCGACAAAAGTTGTTCCGATAGTCGGCGCTTTTATTCCGGTTTACAGTTTTTTGCTTTCATATATTTTTTTAGGGCAGGGACTGAGCCAAAAAGAGCTATTGGCTTTATTTATTTTAATTATCGGCGGCATTTTAATTTCCATTAAGCAGAAAAAAGAAAGCCGGCTTAAAAAAGTCTGGCATAATATAATGATTTTTTTCGGCTCCTCTAAGTCGGAACTGCATCCGGTCGGCCGATTAATTATAAACTCATTAGTAGCGGCTTTTATTTTTGCCGCTTACTACGTTTTAATTAAATACATATACTTAAATCAACCCTTTTTAAGCAGCTACATCTGGACTAGGATGGGGAGCTTTTTGGGCGCCCTTTTCTTGCTTGTCCCGCTAAATAATCGCAAGGTAATTTTAGAAAAGAAGAAGAGGCGTTCGGCAATAAAAAGCTGGCCGTTGTTTTTGTCCATAAGATTTTTAGCAGTAGTTGCCTTCATTCTTTTAAATTATGCGATTTCGCTCGGCAACGTTGCTTTAGTAAACGCTCTTCAGGGAGTGCAGTATGTATTTTTAATTGTTATATTTGTAATATTATCAGAGGCCTATCCTAAAATATTAAAAGAAGAAATGGGAAAAACAGTTTTGATTCAAAAGTTTATGGGAGTGCTGTTGATGGGGGTGGGGCTGTATCTGCTCATATGAGCAGATAATTTTCAATTTTCAATTTTCAAACAATGCTATAATTTTTAAATTTTCAAACACGACGTCGTCGTCAAGTTTGAAAATTGAGTCATTGAAAATTGTTTGAAAATTGAAAATTAGAAATTGAAAATTCTATGCCTTGGTACAAAAACAAAAAATTAATCGCAATTATAATTATTATATTAATAATTATAGTTATAATTCCGCTAGCATCCATCCGCCCTATTTATAAAAAAGATGAGTTAAACTACGGGGTTACTTTTTCCGCGCGTTATGTCCGCGAGATGGGTTTAAACTGGCAGGACGCTTATACGGCTATGCTTGATGATTTGCAAGTCAGAAAATTGCGGCTGCCGGCCTATTGGAATGAAATAGAGTATAAGAACGGGATGTATAATTTTTATGATTTAGATTGGCAAATTGAAGAAGCCAGCAAGCGCAATGCTGAAATTATTTTGGCGGTCGGCGGCCGCCTTCCCCGCTGGCCGGAATGCCATTTCCCAGAGTGGGCGGAAGATTTAATAGCGGAAGATCGCGAACAGGAAATTTTAGATTACATAAAGACTATAGTTGAGCGTTATAAAGAAAATTCAAGTATTGCTTTTTGGCAGGTTGAGAATGAGCCATTTTTAGCCCACTTCGGCGAATGCCCGAAATTAGATAAAAAGTTTTTGGACAAAGAAATAGCATTAGTAAGAAGCTTAGATGATCGTGAGATAGTAATAACCGACAGTGGCGAATTAAGTTTGTGGGTTCCAGCTGCCAGCCGAGCTGATATTTTCGGTACAACAATGTATCGTGATGTATATAGTAAATTTTTAAATCGATATATCCATTATCCGATACCGCCGGGATTTTTTCGCTTTAAGCAGAATATGGCTGAATTTTTAAGCATGCCCAAGCCGGAAGAGATGATTGTAATTGAATTGCAGGCCGAGCCGTGGGGGCCGAAACCCTATTATCTGTTGACAAAAGAGGAGCGGGAGCGCACCATGAATTTAGAGAAGTTTAAAGAAATTTTAGAGTATTCCCGCCAGGCCGGCTTCCGCGAATTTTATCTTTGGGGCGTTGAGTGGTGGTATTGGGAGAAAGAGGTAAATGGAGACGCAAGTTTATGGGAGGAAGCCAAGTTAATTTTCTAATTTTTAATTTTATAATTTTTAAATAATATTTAATTTTTAAATCCTAAACGTGACGACCAAATATTACTTAACAAAATCCGTGTTTAAAAATTAAGATTTAAGATTTATTTAAAAATTATAAAATTAAAAATTTTATTACTATGCCTGAACAAAAAAATAATTACACAATTGGAATAGACATCGGCGGAACAAAAATGTCCGCGGTTTTATTTGATGTTGAAAAAAAAGAAGTGATTGCCGATTATAAATTGGCGACGCCGAAGGAAAGTTTGGATAAATTTTTAGTTATGCTTTGGGCGCTGGTTGATCCCTTAATTGAAAAAGCTAAAAAAAGTAAAATTAAAATAAGCCATATCGGAGCAGGCATTCCCGGAGTAATAGCCGCGCCGACCGATAAGAATGAAAAAGGACTGGTTCTCCATTGCCCTAATTTAAAGATTTTAGACAATGTTGAATTAGGAGAAAAAATAAAAGCAAAATACGATTTGCCGGTATTGCTTGATAACGACGCTAACTGCTTTTTGCGCGCCGAGATGATTCTTGGGGCGGCAAAGAATTCAGCTAGCGTTTTCGGCGTAACGCTGGGAACCGGAATCGGCGGAGCGATAAGCTTGGATAATAAAGTTTACCAGGGCATTCACGGTTCAGCCGGTGAAATTTCCTGTTTAATAGCGGATATTGTTGAGGGAACGCCGATGACATTGGAAGAGGTATTTCATAATTTAACCCAGGGCAATCCCTATAATATGGCGGAAGAGGCCTATAACGGCGATAAATTAGCGATTAAGGCCTATACGGAGATTGGACAGCATTTGGGTCTGGCATTGGCCGGCGTAGTTAATTTATTTGATCCGGAAATTATCGTTATCGGCGGAAGCGTTATGGCTTCCAGCGACTTGTTTTTAAATGAGATAAAAAAGAATTTAAAAGATAAGGTTCTATCACCGAAATTGAAAAAGATAAAAATAGTGCCGGCAAAG
This sequence comes from Patescibacteria group bacterium, assembly GCA_041652935.1. Taxonomy (GTDB): domain Bacteria; phylum Patescibacteriota; class Patescibacteriia; order Patescibacteriales; family XYC2-FULL-47-12; genus JBAZGH01. The sequence continues at coordinate 5,472 of JBAZGH010000044.1, forward strand.
ATGCAGTATGGCGGAGCGGTGGGGGCAGCACTCTTAACGTGAATTAAGAATTAAGAATTACGAATTACGAATTACGAATAATGACGACAAAAAAAGAACACGGCTAAGACCGTGCTTTTTTAAATTTAAAATAGTTTTTTTAAGATTATACTATAGAGATAATTGCGGAAACGGTTCAAGCGCGTTAATAGTTTTAACGTCTTCTTCAGAAATAATATTTTTATTTTTTAAAACACTCACCAATGTTTTTAATTTAGTATCTTCTTTTCGTACTAATACTACTAAGTCGCCACGTAAATCGGTAAGTTTATCATCTAAATAATCTTTAGTAACCATTGTAGATTCTATTTTTTGAAGACGCTCATCATTTTTTGAAGAAAATGCATTAATAGCTTCTAAAATTTCACTATTTGTCGGCTCTTGATTTTCCATATTATATATTATTGATTTTTTATTATTTTATAACAGCATTTTAGCAGTGTCAAATTATAAAATTAAAAATTTATTATTATCCACCAGATCCACCAGCCAAACTAGTTAAAAGAAGCTTAACAACCGCGTATGAGGAGAAAATTACAATCAGCCCTAAAGTTGACCAGATTATTATATTTTTTCCCTAACTGCGTTTATTATTTTTCCGATTATAGCCGGAATTCCGCCGGTAACGTCGCTGGCGCTACCGGTTAGAGGGTTGTTGAGGGCGGTTTGGGTGC
>JBAZGH010000045.1:0-6109 GCA_041652935.1 Patescibacteria group bacterium
ATGATACCAACGGGTATCTCCACCACCCGAGAAACTACTCTCAGTGAACCCGATAGATCTTTTTCTTCTCTTTTTCCTCTCTTAGGATGTTTGCGACCATTTCCTCCGCTTTCATCAAATAAAGGAAGGGCGCTGACCTTCCTCTGTTCCGAGAAACCGCTGGAGCATTCATCGCACATTCCCGTCTGCGGATCAGCGACTTTTCTTTTGTGCCTAGGGTAGCAATGGCGGCATAGTCTGAAAGGAGATTCGCATCCTCGGCAATGCCCGTCATTGTGGGGCAAGACTGATCTCCGCTCGCATTCCGCAGGGCTTATTTCGACGTTAGCTGACATAGAGCAGGGATGCCCGTTAACAGCTATTCTTCTAGTTGCAGCTTTGGAGCTCATCTCGAGGCCTCCTTATTCATAGAATGAACGTGTTTATATTGTCTTGATAATAACTTATTATTTATAAATTAGCAAATTTAACGTAAAAACATAGACTTTTTATTTGCTTTAAGATATTATAAAAGTATTGTAATAAAATAAATAAACCTATGCCTTTTAAAAATTCTTTCATTGTCTCGGGGTTGAGTTTTGGCTTAACCTCCGGAGTGATCACAACACTAGGCCTCTTGGTCGGACTGGAAGCGGGAACCGGCTCTGCAAAAATAGTGCTAGCCGGAATTTTAACAATAGCGGTTGCCGACGCATTCTCTGACGCGCTGGGAATGCATATGTCAGAGGAATCAAAAAGCGAAAACAGCCCAAAAGAGGTCTGGCAGGCGACTGTCTCCACTTTACTGGCAAAATTTTTATTCGCGCTTTCTTTTGTCGTCCCCGTTTTATTTCTTTCAATCTCAACCGCGGTTATCGCCAGTATTATTTGGGGATTATTTTTAATTTTAACGCTTAGCTATATAATGGCTAAAAAACAAAAAGAAAATCCATTAAAGCCAATGGCTGAACATTTTTTAATCGCCGCATTTGTCATAATTATTACCCACTATATCGGCCATTGGATTGGAAATTAATTTATTATGAAGTATATAATTTACGACCTGGAAACAACCGGCCTGGACCACACTAAAGACCAGCCGATTGAAATTGGGATAATTAAAATTGACGATATTACCAAAGAGATAGAAGAATACGATATATTTATCAAGCCGGCCCAGCCGATTTCGGATGAAATAAAAAATTTAACCGGGCTGACCAATGAAATTCTTGATGAAAAAGGAGTTGATATTAGCTTAGCCATGCCGGCCCTATTTAAAACAATGGGGATTAGAGGCGACGGTTATGATGAAGATGTAAAAATTATCGGGCATAATATACTCAGATTTGATAATTTATTTTTACAGCGATATGCCGATGAAATGGGCTATCAAATGCCGGGAGCAAAGCATTACTTTGATACTGCCGGAGAATTTAGGGCGATGCTTTTGGGCGAAGAGAGGTATATTGATGAAATTGACCATGATTTCCATAAAAGGATTTTAAGTATTTTTGCCAAAGGCGTCCGTTATAATTTAACTGCCGCCTGCAACCATTACGGCATTGCCATGCCCGACGACGCCCACAGGGCAAACCATGACTGCCGTTATACCTTGCGCGTTTTTGAAAAGCAAAAAGGGATTGAGTTAGTTCCAAGTAATTTATTTAATAAAAAAAATCATAAAGAGGAACAAAGTGAGCTTGGCTTTTAATGATACTGCTCAACTAGATATTTAGTTAATCAGGCACTTAGTTTCTGAATTAAAAAACTTGGATTATATTTTATAACTAATTGATTATTTAACTAAGTACCCGATGGTACAACTTTAAAAACATGAAAGTCCTTAAATTCGGCGCCGTCTGGTGCCCTGGCTGCATCGTTATGAAGCCTCTTTGGAAAGAAATAGAAGAAGAAATTCCGGAGTTGGAGACGGAGTACTTTGACTATGATGAAAATCCGGAAGAGATAAAAAAATGGGATATCGGCGACGAGATTCCGGTTTTTATTTTTTTAGACAAAGAAGGAAAAGAGTTTAATCGGATAGTGGGGCAGAGGAGTAAAGAAGAATTAATTAAATTTATAAAAGAAAACTTGTCCCGTTAAATTTTTAACTGGGATTTAGAGAAATAAAAAAGCGGCCGTTTCTGAAAACGAACCGCGAATTCTAGCCTAGCCGTTTTGGCCTCCTTGGACTGCCATAGCCCAGCTCGGCTTCCTGTATATACCGCAAAAAAAGCCACCGGCTTAGGGGAATTTTTTTTCTCCTTACTCTTTTGAAGTGAAGGAAAAAGAAAAATAGGCCCACGGCGATAAAAAATATGCCACCATCGTCAAAGAGGGCTATGTCCGCCCCCTTCAGAAGCTTAGGAATAATCTCATGCCACATCTCGAATTTCCCCTTCTGTAATAAGGACTGTCGGCACTCGTTTGTCTTGAACGAATACCTCTACACAACACATCAACGCGAGTTGCATGCGTTGAAGTTTTTTCTCTTCAGCGTTGCCACCCCCTTCGCCTGGTATTAAAAGCGGAAGAAAGGGTTGTTTGGGAGTTACCACTGGCGTCTTTAGTGTTAAAAACATTATTTTACCTCGTAACCCTGGGATTGGCCTGCTACTGCAGGACTTATATAAAGAACAAAAGAAGTATTTATACTATAAACTATTTTTTATACTTTGTCAATATCTAAACAAAACACCTTGTTAAAAAAGTGTTTTTTTAGTAGAATTAACTCTGTACATACTAAAACTATTTACGATCCCTTAATCCAAATTCTTTGTACGTATCTAATCAAACGTGCAACAATGCAAATGCTTCAAATATTTTTTGTATATTATAAATTATTTGAAGGATTTGAATTAATGGTTCGCTATTCTATTTAACCCATACAAATCGACTTGAATAATATGACAGCCCAAGAATTAAGAACTAAATATCTGGACTTCTTTAAGTCCAATGCACACTCGGTAATTCCGAGCGCTTCTTTAATTCCGGAAAACGACCCGACGGTTTTATTTACGACAGCCGGCATGCATCCTCTTGTTCCATACTTAATGGGTGAGAAGCATCCCGAGGGCAATAGGTTAACTGATGTGCAAAAGTGCATCCGGACGCAGGATATAGACGAGGTCGGAGACGCGGTGCACCATACTTTTTTTGAGATGATGGGGAATTGGTCGCTAGGGGACTATTTCAAAAAGGAAGCCATAGAAATGAGCTGGGAATTTTTAACCGAGGTTTTAGAATTAGAAAAAAATAAACTTGCTTTCAGTGTTTTCGCGGGCGACGATGACCCCAGTGATAAACACGGGGCAAGCGCTCCTTTCGACGAGGAAGCTTATAACCTTTGGAAAGCGCAAGGGGTGTCTGAATCCCGCATAGCAAAATTAGGAAAAAGCGACAACTGGTGGGGGCCGGCCGGAGAAACCGGGCCCTGCGGTCCGGACACCGAAATGTTTTATTGGACTGGAGAAGGCGAGGCGCCGGAAAATTTTCAAGAGACGCATGACGACCCGCGCTGGGTGGAAATCTGGAATGACGTCTTTATGCAGTACAATAAACAAAGAAAAAAAGAATTCGAAGAGATAATTTTTAAATTACAATGCGAAGGAAAATCAATTCCGGAAAAATATTACAAATATGAGCCATTAAAGCAAAAAAACGTGGACACGGGCATGGGCCTTGAACGTACGCTGGCAATTATAAATAAGCTGGACGATAATTACCGAACAGAACTATTCTGGCCGATTATTCAAAAAATTGAAGAGTTATCCGGAAAAAAATATGAAGGCAACGAAAGGGCAATGCGCATTATAGCTGACCACATTAAGGCTAGTGTATTTATAATCGCAGACGGTATAACTCCGTCTAACACGGGACAGGGATATGTTTTAAGAAAAATTATTAGACGAGCCATGTATTATATGGGAACTTTAAGTATAAAAAAGGGAAGTCTAGTTAGTTTAGTGGATATTGTTATAAAAATATATGGTGATTTTTATGATAATTTAAAAAAGAATACAAAACAAATTGAAGAAGAAATTAAAAAAGAAGACGATAAAACCGAAAAATCAATAGAAGAAGGCCGCAAAGCATTTAGAAGTATTGAGAAGAAAAAACCCAAAGAGGAGCCAATAACAGGTGAAGAAGCAGCATTTTTACATCAAACTTATAGTTTATCAATTGATAATACAAAAGGATTAGCGCGCGAGTACGGAAGAAAATTAGCGCATGATTTTGATAAAGTAGCAGAAGAAAAAATGAAACAACACCAAGAACTTTCCCGCACTGCTTCAGCCGGAATGTTTAAGGGCGGACTGGCAGATGCATCTGACGAAACTAAAAAACTGCATACTACCGCGCATTTAATGCTGGAAGCCCTGCGCAGAGTTTTAGGCGAGCATGTCCAGCAGAAAGGAAGCAATATAACGGCGGAAAGATTGCGCTTTGACTTTTCGCATGCGGACAAGATGACCGATGAACAGATTAAACAGGTGGAGGATATAGTGAACGAACAAATCGAAAAAAACCTGCCGGTAACTATGCAGGAGATGACTGTGGCGGAAGCGAAAAAGCTGGGCGCGACCGGGGTTTTTGAAAGCAAGTACGGCGAAAAAGTTAAAGTGTACAGCGTGGGAAATTTCAGCAAGGAGATTTGCGGCGGCCCGCATGTTGAGCGCACGGGGGTTTTAGGCAAATTTAAAATTAAAAAAGAGCAGTCCTCATCGGCCGGAGTAAGGCGGATAAAAGCTGTGCTGGAATAAATATGGAAAGACCAAAAATAGAAGCTGAACTAACAGAAGAGCAAAAAAAAGAAGTTGTTAAATATGAATTAAAGCAAATTTGGGATAATTTAATATTGGAGTTAGACCGAAATGAAGCTCCGGAAAACGAACGCCTGATGAATGGAAAAATAAATGGCAACGAATTTGAAAGAATTATGCAAAAATACGAAGAACAAGGCCGTCCGCTGGCAAGTTTTGAAAATTTGCTTACTGCTTTGCATAAAATTGAAGAGAATGAGGAAAAAATCTTCAAACAAATCGCTTTATTTTATAGAGACATAGAATATGACCAAAGGGGAAGTGTGGAAGAAAACAGGAAAAAAAGTTTTAACTTTGCCGTACCGTATATGAAACTTTTAAAATTAACTTCGAGCGAGTTAAAATTTTTCCGGGATATTATAATGGGTAAAAAATAAATATGTTAAAAATTTACAATACGCTTACAAAGAAAAAAGAAGAATTCAAACCGATAAATGAAAACCGAGTTGGCTTTTATCATTGCGGTCCGACTGTTTATTGGACTCAGCATATCGGGAATATGCGGGCAATGGTTTTATGCGATTTGATAGCCAGGTCATTGGAATATTTGGGATATAATGTAAAACTGGTGCGGAATTTTACAGATGTGGGGCATTTAACTTCTGATGAAGACGAGGGCGAGGATAAACTGGAAAAGGGGGCGAGAAGAGAGGGTAAAACTCCGGAGGAAATAGCGCGGAAATATATAACAGTTTTTGAAAATGACATAAGGGATTTAAACGTAATGGAGCCGGAAGTAAAACCGCGCGCGACCAAGCATATAAAAGAAATGCAGGCGATGATAAAAATATTACTAGAAAAAGGATTTGCCTATAAAACAGAGCTGGCGATTTATTTTGATGTTAGTAAGGTTAAGGATTATACGAAATTATCAGGCCAAGTTTTGGAAAAAAATATCAGCGACGCCGGCAGCGGGGAAGTAAGCGATAAGAATAAAAAAAATCCGACAGATTTTGCTTTATGGTTTTTTAAAAAGGGCGCGCATAAAAACGCCCTGCAAACTTGGAGTTCGCCTTGGGGTGAGGGTTTTCCCGGCTGGCATATTGAGTGCTCGGCCATGTCAAAAAAATATCTGGGGGATACTTTTGATTTACATATGGGCGGGATAGAGCATGTGCCGGTGCACCACACTAATGAAATTGCCCAATCAGAATCCGCCAACGGAGTAAAATTCGTAAATTACTGGCTGCATAACGGACACTTGACCGTTGACGGCAGTAAAATGTCAAAATCAGAGGGTACGGCTTACTCAATAGAAGAGATAAAAAGCAAAGATTTTAATCCGCTGGCTCTGCGTTATTTTTTTC
>JBAZGH010000046.1:0-5927 GCA_041652935.1 Patescibacteria group bacterium
AATATTCATGGTTTCGCGAGCGTGTGAGCGAGCGACCCGCCTGCCGCAGGCAAGGGCGGGCAAATCCGCACAACGGCTCCAACCAAAAAACATCGCTGAATCGCGTGTTTTTTTAAATAAAAAGGAGCTAGACCAATTAAGTCTTCGCTCCGCTTCTCCTTCATTTTTTTGGCGCCGCGGCATCAGAATTTGACCTTGCCAATCCAGCATTCCACGAAGGCCGGGAAATAATTCTTAAACCACAGCCGAAAAGCCGCATAGATGCCAATATTGCACCCTTCTTTTTCGGATTCACTGAGCTTGAAGATTATTACCTCATACTGGAGCAGCCGCCAGAAGTCCTTAAGACTTATTATCTCTTTGGCTATTAACCCAGCACGCGATTTTGAGATGTCTCCCGTAAATTCCAGCGTGCTGAATTCAATTTTTCCAATCCAGTAAGCCAGGAAATATTGGGACTGCTCTTTTGCCCACTTGCAGAAAGCGCGTGGCGCTCCGATGTCGTATCCCGCTCTTTTTGATTCCCCCCATTTAAGCTCGCTTACTTTGTATTGGAGCATTAGCCAGAATTCTTCAAGGCTGATGCGTGTCTTCGTCAGTAAAAATAACTCGAACCGCTGGACATTCTCTGTTGATGCCAATGAACACATAATGTTCCTCCTTATTGCTTTGCGCATGTAGATTAATTATATTATATTGTATTGTATTGTTATAGCGGTGTACAGTGGATAAAAATTGTATTATATGCTATATTATTAGATAATCATTAATAATTTAAAAATATGAAAATAAACAAAATTATCCATTTTTATATTATTGCCATTTTGGCTTTAGGCATGGGGGCAATTGGATTTTTTGGTCTGCAAAATATGCAGTTTAACGCGGTAACAGCTGTTGATTTGCAGTTGGACGAACAGGAGGCGACAATCAAAGCGATAAAAGAAGTAAGCCCGGCGGTAGTCAGCATTATTATTAACGATTATCAGGATGTGGTCGTAATCGGCAACGGTAAAGCACAAATGCAGAAAGAGAAAAAGGAGGTCGGCTCCGGAACAGGTTTTATTATTTCCCCGGACGGATATATTTTGACCAACAAGCATATGGTTATGGCCGGGGATCCAAAAACAGCCGAATACCAGATTATTTTAAACAGCGGGAAAAGATATTACGCGCAATATATCGGAGTAGACCCGTTAAAAGATTTGGGAATATTAAAGATATTTGACAAGAATCTTCCGTCAGTAAAGCTGGGCGACAGCGACAAGCTAGTCCAGGGGATAAGCGTAATAGCGATAGGCAACGCCCTGGGCCGGTATCAGAACACGGTCACCAAGGGCATAATTAGCGCGCTGGGGAGGAGCATTGAGGCAAGCGACGCCAAGGGAAATATAGAATCCCTTGATAATGTAGTCCAGACTGACGCGGAAATAAATCCCGGCAACTCCGGCGGACCCTTAATTGATTTGAATGGCGAAGTAGTGGGCATAAATACGGCGGTTGATTCGCAGTCGAGCAATATAGGTTTTGCTATTTCGATTAACGACGCTAAAGTTATTATAAAAAGCATAAGGGAAGAGGATAGAATCGTCAGACCGCGCATCGGCATCCGCTATGTAATGCTTACTCCGGAACTGGCGGCGGAAAATAATTTAACCCGCGACAGCGGCGCCTTGGTAATAAAAGGTAAAAACGGGGAACCCGCAATCCTTTCGGATGCCCCGGCCGGAAAGGGCGGAATTCAAGAAGGAGATATAATTTTTGAGATAAATGCCATAAAAGTAGAGGGCAATAATACCTTGTTCAATATAATCCAGAAATATAAGCCTGGAGACCGGGTTGGCTTAAAAATACAGCGCGGGGATAAAATAATTATCAGAATTATCACGCTTGACGAATTTAAATAATTAATTTTCCACATTTTATATCCTTGCGTAAATTTTCAGTGTTTTTTATAATAGTATAATCTAAATTAATAAGTTGTGGGCAGTTATAAGTAAGTTGAACTATGATTAGAGTAGAAAATCTTTCAAAAAAAATCGGCGAAACTCAAATACTAAACTCCATCAATTTTCAAATAAATGATGGGGAGATTCTAGGTTTTCTCGGCCCCAATGGCGCGGGGAAAACAACTACAATGAAAATAATAACCGGCTTTTGGACGCCAACTTCCGGGAATGTGTTTGTTAATGACAAAAACGTGATAGAAAATTCGCTGGAGATAAGAGGGAAGTTGGGATACCTGCCCGAAACCGTTCCCTTATACGACGAAATGAAAGTTTATGAATATTTGAAATTTATCGCCGAGATAAGGGGGATCGCTCCGGAAAAAATAAAAGACAGCATAAAATCAGTAGTAAATTCATGCGGGTTGGAAAAAGTAATAAAAAAACCCATAGAGGAATTATCAAAAGGATACCGGCAAAGGGTTGGACTGGCGCAGGCAATTATCCACGAACCGGATATAATAGTTCTGGACGAGCCGACAACAGGCCTTGACCCGAACCAGATTATTGAAATCAGGAATTTGATAAAAGAAATAGGGAAGAATAAAACCGTTATATTTTCAACCCATATTTTATCCGAAGTGCAGGCGACCTGCGACCGCATAATTATTATCAAAGACGGAATAATAGTCGGCCAGGGGACTCCTTCCGAGCTGGCGCAAAGCGCCGGCGGGCAGGAGAAAATTTATGTAAAAATCAAAGGGCCGCAAGAAACTGTTAAGAGATTATTAGAAGAAATTAAAGAAATTAAAGAAATTATAGAAAAAGATAGGGAAGCTGAGGATATTTTGGGCTATGAATTACTTCCTCAAGACGGAATGGATATTAGAGAAATATTGTCCGTGGCGGTTATGCAAAATAATTGGTCTATATTAGAATTCAGTAAAAAAAGCGCCAGCATGGAAGATGTTTTTAGGGAGCTTACAAAATAAAATTTTTAATTTCCAATTTTTAATTTTTAAATAATACTCAATTTTTAAATTCTAAACACGACGACGCATGACTATGATAAAATCCGTGTTTTTAAAAATTTAAAAATTAATTAAATGTTAGACAAAAAATACCTAGAAAAAATATATATCCTTACTAAAAAAGAGCTCATGGCTTATTTCAATTCGCCGATAGCTTATATTTTTATCGCCGTATTTTTAATTGTTTTAAATTGGCTTTTCTTTAACAGTTTTTTTATTATCGGCCAGGCGAATATGCGCAATTATTTCGCCCTGTTGCCGTGGATGTTTTTATTCCTAGTGCCGGCGGTTACAATGCGAAGCTGGGCGGAGGAAAAGCGAAGCGGAACGATTGAATTCTTACTGACTTTGCCGATTAACGACTGGCAGGCGGTTTTAGGAAAATTTTTAGCAGCCTTGGCATTTTTAGGAATTGCTTTGATTCTAACCCTAACTATCCCCTACAGCATAAATTCGTTGGGAAATATGGATGCCGGACCGATTGCCGGCAGCTATATCGGCGCTATTTTTATGGGTGCGGCCTACCTTGCTTTGGGACTATTTATTTCTTCATTAACAAAAAACCAGATAATCGCTTTTGTAATAGCTGTTGCCGCCAGTTTTGTTTTCTTTTTCATCGGCAATGATTTTATACTCGCCACTGCCCCCCAGGCGATAGCGCCATTTTTAAAATTTTTGGGAATCGGCTCGCATTTTGACAATATTGCCCGCGGAGTTATTGATACTAAGGATATTATTTATTATATAAGTTTTATCTGGCTTTTTTTATGGTTGAATAAAGAAATTATAGCGTTGAGGAAATAAATATCTTTTTGTCATTTCGAGCCGCCCAACTGCGAAGATGTTGGCGGGAAGAAATCTATAATACTAAAATTAAAAAATTAAAACATCTATTATAGATTCCTCACTGCGTTTCGGAATGACAAAGTAATATATGAAAAATTTATTAAATAAATTTCAAAAACAAACAAATTTAAGTACTCAAATATTAATTATAATTAGTATTCTTTTGGTTATTAATTTTTTATCATATCAAATCTTCACCCGTTTTGACCTGACTGAAGGAAAAATTTACAGCATTTCCAAGATATCCAAAGAAGCGGTCGGCAATCTGGAGGATATAATTAATATTAAAGTTTATTTTTCCGATGATTTGCCGCCCCAGTACATGGCCGTCCGGCAAGAGGTTGAGGATATACTGGCGGAATACCAGAATTACGCCAACAATAAATTAAGCGTTGAATTCATTGACCCTAAAGATGATGAGGATCTAGCATTAGAATTGCAGATGCTGGGAATTCCAAAATTGCAGTTTAATGTCCTGGAAAATGATAAATACGAAGTAATTGGAGGATATATGGGAATAGCGGCCGAATACGGAGATAAAAAGCAGGCAATTCCGGTTGTAAATAATACCCGCAATTTAGAATACCAGCTAACGAGTACGATTAAAAAAGTAACTGCTGAAAATATTCCGACTATTGCTTTTTCTTCCGGACATGGCGAATGGGACCAAAATGAAGATACGGGAATTATCAGTCAAAAGCTGGGAGAGATTTACACGATTCGGACGGTAGATTTAAGCGCGGTCGAAGAAATTCCCGAAGATGTAAATACTTTTATTATTAACGGCCCCAAAGAAGCATTTAACGACCGGCAAATGTATTTAATCGACCAATTTATAATGAGGGGGAATAGCGTTATTTTTTTAATCGACGGAGTTAATATTGACGACAGTTTAATCGCGAACGTAAACCAGGGGAGTTTAGAAAAATTATTAGCATCTTACGGAGCGAAAGTTGAGCCTTATTTTGTCCTTGACACCTCAAATGATATGGCTTCTTTCAGCCAGGGGTTTATGACTTTTACAACAGAGTATCCATTTTTCGTAAAAGTTGCCTCTAACGGCTTAAATCAAGAGGCAGCTTCAGTCGCAAAATTGCAAAACCTAATTTTTCCCTGGACCAGCCCGGTAACTATTAATTTAAATAAAAATTCAGAAGCGGAGATAAAAACGTTAGCCATGACGACTAAAGATGCCTGGCTTATGAAAGAAGATTTTACGCTCCAGCCGCAGGGAACATTCGGCTATTATGCCGATCCCGAGCAGTACGCTTTAGTGGCAATGGTTTCTGGAAAAGTTAACAGCGCTTTTTCTTCTTTTGTCCCGGGAGAGGACGGCAAATCCGGGGAACATATTTCCAGCGCTGAAAATGCCCGAATTATAATAGTCGGCGACAGTAATTTTACAAAAGATAATTTTATGAACCGCTACCCGGACGACGCGACTTTTATGCAAAATATAGTTGATTCGATATCGCTGGACGGGGATTTGATAAAAATAAGGTCAAAAGATGTTGCCGAGCGCCCGCTGGATAAAATAGAAGACAGCGAAAAGAATTCTATTAGAATATTTAATATTTTCGGCATAACCGTCATTGTCCTGGCTTTCGGGATATTAAGATATTACCAAAGGAAAAAAAGCAAATTTGCCGATGAACTATAAGTAGAAAAATCGTTATACTTATTAAAAACAGTTGCGATCCCTTAATACGAATTCGTTATACGTATCTAATAAGATGTGCAACTATGCGAATGCCGCGAATTACGCGTAAAATATTATAAGCGAAATAGTGGCATTCGCTCGCCCGCTTTCGCTCGCGAAGCGTGTCGAGCGGGCATTCATCTGAGTCAATTTAAATCCGTATAACGAATTCGAATTAATGGTTTGGTGGACTTATTAGTCCGTACAAAGAAAATTGAACTTATGTTAAACAAAAAAAATTACATTTTATTTTTAATACTTATTGTGCTGGCCGGAGCCGCCTATTTATATGTCGGGCCTTTTCAGAAATGGCGGGAAGAGAAAAAACAGGCCGGCTACCGGAATTTTTTATCGCACATAAATATGGATTTAGTAAATAGGGTGGAGGTAACTGACGCTAGCGGGGAA
>JBAZGH010000047.1:0-5710 GCA_041652935.1 Patescibacteria group bacterium
TCTCACGGCTCTGAGCAAATAAAATAAAAAACCGCTGATAGCGGATTTTTTATTCTCATTTATAACTTTTAACTTTCTAACTTTTAAATTTTTTAACTCATTATCTTCCCCCCAAACATTTTCAAAATATTATCAACTCCCTCGCCGGAAACAATTTCTTTTTTCTCTTTTTTTCCCCCTGTATTATTAATATTATTTTTATCTTCAGTCAACCCGGCGGCCGGCTCTTTTTCCGGTTCAGCCGGCTTCTCTTCTATAATTTCCACATTATTAACCTCTAAATTTTCATCAAGCAGGGTGCTAAACTGCATCGGCGTTTTATAAACTTCCTGGAATGCTTTTAAAATCAACTGCTTTATATTTGCCTGTTCTACCCTGTCTTGGTGGAATTTATATTTAAAAACCAGGCATAGAATTCCATTGTCCTCGCGCAATTCGCAAACCTTTAAAATAAATGAGAGGGAATGGTTATATTTTTTTATAGCTAAAAGCAATTCATTCCATTTTGCTTTTACCTCCTCAAGATTAACCGGCTTATAATGGGAAACGGATTGGTTGACCGAGGCGCCGGCGTCTGGCGCGGAAAAATTCTGTTTTGGCTGGCCGGAAGAACCGCATAAAGTTATAACAGCTATCTCAAGAGGCATCTGGACTACAAAGCTATTTTTTAATTCCTGGCGGGCTTCTGAAAAAATATTTATTATTTCCACTAATTTTTCAACTGTGGCTTTCTGCGCTATGGGCGCTATTTTTTCCTCTAAATTCTGGCCTAAATCCTGGGCGAATTTTTCAGCCAGCCCGGCGCTTATTTTAGCAAGCATTATCCGCCTTAAAATTTCTATCATATCCTGGGTAAACTGCGCTAAATCAACTCCCTCATCAATCAGTTGGTTTATCAATCTGATTGCCTCTATGCTGTTTTTATTCGTGATGCAACCGATTAAATCAACTACGGAATTTAAATTAGAGCGCGGAATAACTAGGTCTGCCTTCTCCTGCGTAATCTCTTTGCCGCTGATTGAAATTACCTGTCCCAATAAGCTTTCAGCGTCTCGCATATGGCCCTCGCTTTGGCGGGCGATTGTTTCTAGTATTCCCTTGCCTATTTTTATGCCTTCCTTGCCGCAGATATAATTTAATTTTAAAACAATATCATTCACGCTTATCCGCTTAAAGTCAAATCTCTGGCAGCGGGAAATTATGGTGGTCGGCAGTTTATGCAGCTCGGTGGTGGCTAAAATAAAAATAATATTGCGTGGCGGTTCTTCTAAAATTTTCAATAGGGCGTTGAAGGCGGAAATTGAAAGCATGTGCACTTCATCAATGATAAAAACTCTGAATTTATCATGGCTGGCTCCTACTCGGGCGCTGGCGATAATATTATCCCTAACATTATCAACCCCCGTATGCGAAGCCGCATCAATTTCTATGATATCCAAGCTGGTGCCTTTTTTTATCTGCTCGCATGAATGGCATTCCCCGCAGGGTTCGGATTTACCGTCCTCTCTTTTTTCGCAATTCAGTGATTTTGACAGCACCCGCGCCATAGTGGTTTTTCCGGTTCCGCGCGGGCCGCTAAAAAGGTAAGCATGCGCTAACTGCCCGGTTTCAACCTCATTCTGCAGAGTTATCTTTATGTGGTTCTGGTTTACTATTTCTTCAAAATTATTCGGTCTGTATTTTTGGTAAAGAGTAGCCATAAATTTAGTCAAAAGTTTATAAAGTCCATAAAGCCAAAAGTCGGACATACTTATTGTACTGAAGAATACTCTAAAAAGCAAATTAGCGTTTTTAATCTAAAAAGCGCCCCCCTAAGACGCTTTATAGATTTTACAACTTTTAACTTTAAAGACTTTCGACTTTATGACTTATTAACGATGTTCTCCACCGCGGCCCAATTACTCTCCCCCTGCTTGGGAACTAAGATGACGGTTTCGTCACCCGAATTTCCCTTAAAATAAGTTACGCTGGCTGTTAATATCTGCCACCTCTTTCCGTCATGCTCTACAAAATATTCGGAGTTTTTACCGGAAATTAAGCGTCCGACGATTCGATTGCGCTCAATCGGTCCTATCTGCTTATAAATAAACCGGCCTCGGGAATCAATGGTTAATTTTAAAATATCGCCTTCCACTAATTTTGACTTTGAGGCGTAGTTTGAGGGGACGTTATACTGCTTTCCGTCCGGCCCTATCATGCATTGGCCGTTAAACACTCCCTCTATTATTTTTCCGCCTATCTCCCTAGCTACCTCTTCCCCGTCATTGTCCGATGAAATAAACTGCCCTATCATAGATAGTTCTTCTTCTTTAAAATTCCCCCCCAAAAGCTCATCCACCCGCCGGCTGTTTTCCTGGATATTGTTTACCAGCTTTCTAATTAAAGCGATTCTGCGTTTTGATATTGAAATTGTTTCATCCGAAATCTTAGCCGGCTGGTTTTCGCTTTCAAGCATTTCCGGCTGGCTGCCGCCCTCTTCCGCATCGCTGCTGAAAGCAAAAAATTCCGCCTGCACCCCTTCGGCCTCTGAATTTTGGCCATCGTTTTCTTCTTCTCCTCCTTTTTTTTCTTCTTCCTCACCCTCCTCATTCGAAATAAACGGCTGGCTTTCTTCCTGTTTAAAACTGCTAAATAAATTTTCCGATTCAGGCGTGTCTTCGTTAATTTCTTTAATTACACTTTCCATGACGCTTTTATTTATTCCGGCTAATTCTTCAAATTCACGGTTCTTCTCCTCGCTGTCATTTTCGTTGTTGTTGCTCCAAATTAAAGTTTGATTGTCCCCGAGTTCCGAGGAGTTGTTTTTGTTTTCATTGTCCATAGTTTTATTTTTATTTTTTAATTACTTTGTTTTTTAATTAATACTCCCCATACGCGATCCTGCCGTAAATTGTCCTGTATCTGCCATCCCCGGTCGCTAACAATATTCTGGTCGGTTGCCCATTTTATTTCCATATTATCGGGCAGGGTCAACCTTGACCAAAAAACGGTTTCAATGCTGCCGGGCTGTTTCTGCGCCAGCAAGGAATAAGCGCTGACTATTTCATCTCCCTTAAACAACGATGACCAAAAATCATTATGCTGGCTGATGCTGTTTACTTTGAACGGCAATTTGTATTTAAATGTTATGTTTATAGTTTCGCCCGGGTCAACCTGCGTCCAATGTCCGAATACGGTTTTATTGAATTCGCTGTATATTTTTACTCCGCTTGATTCATCTGTTTTGGCAATGTTTTCCGTAAGGTATATATCCGGATCAAGCTCCGCCCCTTCCGCCGGCTCATCAAAAAATATCTTATCCGGTTCGGAAAAACCGCTGGCTTCTAAAAGCTGGCTTCCCTGCGGGACATAAACTCTTAAATAATTTACATTGCGGACTCCGGTAAATAATTCGCCTTTTACTCCATTGTGTTTGCGGGTTATGTTCAGCGTATCAATAATTGACCCGTCCGGCATAACTTCAACCGCATGCTCAACCGCCTGGTTAATTACCCTGTCGCTCTTTCCGCCGGCAATGTTTGTATTTATAACAGACAGGTAATCACTGGATGTTTTCTTTATTTCGCCCTCCCAATTATGGTCCGCGACAAAATCCTGCAGCGCCGGATTATTAAAATTCAATAAAACATGCTTTTCTAAAAATAGCTGTTCCATATCTTTTATAATGCTGAATAAATTATCGCTGGTAACCCTATTCGGCAGCTCCTCAATTAATTTATCAACCAGGTCGGTGATAATCTCCTTGGGCGTATCAGTATCCTTTCGTTCCGACTGCGACTGCACTATATTGTAAAAATTTTCACTGGTTATTATTTCGCCGTATTTTTCCCGCATATCAACCGGCCCGATTATCTCAAGCAGCTTTTCGGCAAAAGTAGTGTCAACCGCGATTACGCCGTCAACGCTTGAGCCCCAGCCGTTCTCAAAAAACCACTGTATTTTTTGCGCCGAAGATGGCCAGTCCGGCCACCAGTTTGAATCCTGAAATTCCCAAAGCGAATTTATTAAATGCAGCGGCTCCGGCGCGGCAATTCTTTTATGCAATCCGCCCTGCAGGTCATAGCTTCCGCCTCCGGGAACTTCCAGCTTTTTTATTTCTCCCCGGCGAAAATCAATTAAAGCGTAACTGCCGATAAAACCGCCGCTGGCGCGCATCTCCGCGTTATTCTGAAAAATAAGCAAATACCGCTTGTCTGTTTCATCTCCCAAAAACTCAGGCAATATATCGCTTAGGGCCAATAATTCATTCATTCCCTTCCTGAATATTTCTGTCTGGGTTTTTAATAATTTTAGCTGTTCAATTATCTGCTGTTGGTTTTCTATATTAAGCGAGGATATGACATCTGGGTCAACCTGGCCGATACTTTTCTCAAATTCCAATAATTTTTCATTTACCAGATTGACATAGCGGGAAAATCCTTTTAGTCTTTCTGTCAGCGGACCGGTTTTCTCCGGGCTGTCCAGCTCCAGGCTATCAACGGCCAGAGTAAGATACTCTCCTATTTCAGAGGCTACTTTTCCGGAGGTGATTAAATTCTGTCCGGTAGCGGCCAGCTTTGCTTTTTTAGCCGGTATGATATTGGCGATTGATATTAAATTTGAATAATCGGAAAGAGCCGACTGCGCCCGGTTGAAATTATCCGCTGCCTGGGAAAAATGGCTGGCGGCGCCTAAAAAATTAAATTCGCCGCTGGCTTCAGCCGCCTGCTGCAAACTTGACATCGCTTGCTCGCTCTCGCCCAGCACCCGGCCTTTTATTTCTTTAAAAATGTCCAGATAACCGAACACCTTCAGAGGGAAAACTAGTATCAGCCCTAAAAAAATAAAGGCAACCAGCTGTTTTGGCCAAGCTATGGGTGGCAGGAATTTAAAATTAAAGAATGATTTGATCCAGCCGGCAATTGAAGCGAAAAATGAGATAAAAAATTTAATAAAACCGGCGGCCGCCCTTCCTATGTTTTCAAAAAATCTGAAAATGCCGGCAGTTATTTTTTTTATCACGCCCGTTCTTATTCTTTCTCTCGCCTCTCCAGCGCGATTCTTTATATTTTTAACCTGGGCAGAGGCCGCCTCTTTCGCATTGCCTAAAACAGCTTCAACTTCATTTTTCGCGAGATAAAAAAATTTTTTAATATTGCTACAAAGCGCTCTAAGGGGATAAAAAGCGCAAAAAAATAATCTTTTAATTAAAAGATTGGATTTTTTAAAAAATATTAAAGCGCTTTTTTTATTTTCTTGCAATAATACTTTCGCCTTCAGCGAAGTATTTTTTGCGGAAGCCAAGGTTTTCGCGCCTGATTTTCTTGATGAATGCAAAAAAGCGTTTTTTGCTTTTTCGGCCGATTGGAAGAATAATTTTCCGGCTGAAACAGTTAGGTTTATCAATAATGCCGCTAATTTTAAAATTGACATCAGCAATCCATAAACAGCTTGCAAAGAAAAACTGGCGGCAGAAAATAAAATTTTAAATATTTTTCTGATTGCGGAAATTAGCAGCATTAAAACGTTTACCGCGAGCAATTCGCTTAAAACATCCTCGCGCTTGCGGTAAAAATTTTTTATCTCTTTTTCAATAATCGGCACTGGGCTGGACAGGCGCTTGATATTTTCTCCGGCTATTGCAAAAACTTGCCTAATAGCGGCGTCTGTTTTTTCAACTATCTTTACAGCTCCGCCGGAGGGAGCCCTGAATTTTAAAAAATTTCCGCCG
>JBAZGH010000048.1:0-5375 GCA_041652935.1 Patescibacteria group bacterium
AAAATCGAGAATTTCGTACTCACGCCCGCCCACGGTCATCGTGGTTGGTAATAGACACTCGATGATTATTTGGAGAGCGCGCATGGTTTCTTGAAATGGAATCGCACCCTCATCCACTCGCCGAGCCACCTCACTCAGTCTCCTTTGGAGTTGGCCATACTGTTCGTCTGTGACACATCTTCGCGTCATGACAATTCTCCTTCTTCTCTAAGGTTTTACCATTACTGGCATGTTTCGGGAACTTTCCCGATAATACATCATTAAATAATAGTCTTAATAAAAAGTCAAGCTGAAGTTTTTAAATTAGCCAATATTAGTTAATATCTATATTCTAATTAGCGAAATTCACCCCTAACCCCCTCTTCCGCTAACTAAAAATAAAAATCAAATTCGTCTTTTAGAAATAAATTGGTTATAATTAGATTAAATAATAAATAAATTTATAACTTTAATTTAATAATTAGAAAAATAACTATGAAAAACAAAATTTTAATCCTCGGCGTAAGTTTGTGTTTTACTGTTATTTTATCCGGCTGTCAGAATCCTTCCGGGGACGAATCAGCAAAAACTTCCTACATACCAATTCCGGAAATTTCGGAAGAAGAAACTGACGCCGGCCAGACGGCCGGACTGGCGAACCCCGCCTCTTCAAACTGCGTTGCCAAAGGCGGCGCGCTTGAAATCAGAGAGAATAAAAACGGAGAATACGGAGTCTGCCTTTTTGAAGACAACCGGCAGTGCGAAGAATGGGCGCTTTTCCGCGGCCAATGCCAGGAGGGCGGGGTAAAAATCACCGGCTACGAAAATGACGCAGAAATTTTTTGCGCGATTACCGGCGGACAAGTTGAAGGCGTTGGAACGGAAACTCCGATGTGCAAAAGAACAGACGGAACGTATTGCAACGCGCAGGCGAACCTGGACGGCGAATGTCCGGACCCGAATGACCCGAACCCGAACGCCGGAAATGCAGAGGCGCGATAAAAAAATTGGTAAAAAATTTTAAAAAATGAAAAAAGAAAAATACAATATAATTTTTATCGGCACGCCGGACTTTTCGGTGCCGACCTTAGAAGCACTCATCGCGAATGAGCGTTTTTCTATTACTGCCGTTGTGACTGCGCCGGATGCTAGAGTCGGGCGAAAGCAAATTCTAACTCCCCCGCCGGTTAAAACAGGGGCGCAAAAACATGGATTAAAAATTCTACAGCCAAAAAATATTGTTGATATTGCGGATAAAATCGGAAAAATTCAAGTCGATGTAATTATTACAATTGCTTATGGCCAAATTTTACCTGAAATAATTCTGAAAATTCCTAAATACGGCTGTTTAAATTTGCACGCTTCTTTACTGCCAAAATATCAAGGCGCCTCACCCATACAAACTGCGATTGCCAATGGCGATAAAGAAACTGGCGTTACTTTGATGAAAATGGATAAAGGTATGGATACTGGAGATATTATCGCACGGGAAAAAATTAATATAACGAAAGAAGACACTGGCGAAAAATTGCATGACAAATTATCAAAATTAAGCGCGGAAGTGGCGATAAAATATATTGCAGATTATATTGAGGGCAGATTAAAATTGCAAAAACAAAATGAAAAACAAGCCAGCCAGGCGCCCAAGCTTACTCGTGATAGCGGAAAAATTAACTGGAGTAAATCAGCCGAAGAAATTGAACGCTTAATCCGGGCTTATTATCCCTGGCCGGGAACTTGGTGTAAATGGAACAGTAAAACTTTAAAAATTATTTCTGTTTCTAATATTATACAAATCAATAAACATAAACCTGGCGCTATATTTCTGCATAATAAAGAACTTGCCGTGCAATGCGCTGAAAATGCGATAACAATAAAAGAACTCCAACTGGAGGGAAAAAACAAAATGACCAGCCAAGAATTTCTGGCTGGACATAAAGATATTTCAAACTCTGTCTCAAAATAAAAAGCATCCTTTGTGAGATGCCTGACTGGAAAAACAATTATGCGTTTTCTTTTCTTCCAAAACTATTATTTCTTTAACTTCTCCCAAACAACCAGTAGGGGAGACGCTAAAAAGATAGAACTATACGTACCAGCGACTATTCCTATTGTCAATGCCAGCACAAAATATTTAATGGTTTCCCCGCCGAAGAAAAATATAGACAGCAAAACTAATAAAGTAGTTAAAGAAGTATTTATGGAACGCCCGATAGTTTGGTTTAAGCTGGTGTTAACCGTGCCGGCAAAAGTATCCTCGCTCTTGGGAAGATTCTCGCGGATGCGATCAAAGACGACTATCGTATCGTTTACGCTGTAACCAAGGACGGTAAGAATAGCGGCTACAAAAGCGGTGTCTATTTCCACGCCGGCAAATTTGCCTAATAAAGCAAAAACTCCCAACACAATCATAACGTCATGAAATAAAGCGACAATCGCCGCCAGGCCGTATTTCCAGGAAGCGACTGGTTTTGAAACCCGGCGGAAAGACCAGGCGATATAAGCGACAATTAAAATTAAAACTATCACAATCGCGTACAGTGATTTTATTTTCAACTCCTCGCCGATGCTCGGGCCGACTGATTCAAAGCGAAGCTCTTCAATATTATTCAAAACAATGCTTTTACCCATCGCAATTTCCTCTATGCTTACCTCTCCCTCCTGCTCTACCGTAATGCCTACCGAATCTTTTTTATCTTCAGATTCTTCTGCGTCTGCAATTTTTTCATCTCCAATTTCATCCAATTTTTGCAAAATTTCTTGGTGTTTTTTTTCGCTGACTTCTTGAAAGCGCAGGAAAACATTATTCTCACCGCCCATTTGGATGCTGGCGTCTCCTATTTCAAGTTCATTAACCGCCTGGCGGATACTATCTATTCGGGGGCGCTCATTTAAATACCCAACCTCAAGCAAACTGCCTCCGGTAAAATCAATCCCGTACTTAAAACCGAATACGGCTAAAAAAGCAATGCTTAAAATTACAAGCGCGCTTGATACAGTCAGCCAAATTTTTGATTTAGATATAATATTCATACTTCTTTTTGTCATTCCGAAACGCAGTGGGGAATCTATAATAGATTTCTCTTCGCTTCGCTTCTCAAAATGACAATAATAGTCTATTTTTTAATACCGAGCAACCATCTTCTGTTTTGAAATTTATCAGTAACCACAAGTTGCATCAACACCTTAGTAATAACAATAGCGGAGAACATGCTGACTAAAACACCAATCGCCAGAGTGATGGCAAATCCTTTTACAATGCTAGTAGTGAACATTATTAAAACAATGCAAGTTAACAGGGTTGAAGCATTGCCGTCCCGTATTGAAGGCCAAGCGCGCCGGAAAGCTTCCTCGATCGCCCTGCCGACCGGTTTGCCGCTTTTCATCTCTTCTTTAAAGCGGGCGAATATTAAAACATTAGCGTCAACCGCCATGCCAATCGACAAAATGAATCCGGCCAATCCCGCCAAGGTTAATGTTACCGGCCATAATTTAAATATCGCCAAAACAATTAAGCCGTATATCGCAAGGGAAATTACCGCTAAAATTCCCGGCAGGCGATAAAATAAAATCATAAATACAGCTACTAAAATTACGCCTATTACTCCGGCTTTTAAGCTTTTTTCAACTGATGCCCTGCCTAAAGTCGCGCCGACCGTCTGTTGATTTATAAGTTCTATAGGAATCGGCAAAGCGCCGGCATTCAATCTCTGCGCCAGCAGTTTCGCCTCTTTAATATTGAATTTACCGCTGATAATCGCGTCTCCGGATTTAATCGCTTCATTGACTGTCGGGATGCTGATTGGATAATTATCTAAATAAATAGCGACCGGTTTGCCGACGTTGCGCTCCGTAATATCAGCGAAAAGCTGCTTGCCGTCGCTGTCAAATTCCAGCCGGACTTCGGGTGTATTGTCGTTTGGATTAAATTGGACTGACGCCCGCTGCAGATATTTGCCGGTTAACTCGGTATTTTTCCACGGATCTTCCGAGCCCACTATGTCTGTTTTTGTTTGTTTATCTATAAAAATACGGATTATACTATATTCATAAACAATGCGCTCATCCTGTTTTAAAATAATATGAAAGCCGAAATCAGTTTCAACCACGTCTGAAATCTGGCCGTTGCCTAAATTAAAAGCGGCATTTGAAAAGGGGGCAACCATCATCTCCCGGCTGAACCAACCTAAATCTCCGCCGTTCGGGGCTGACGGGCCGGTTGAATTATCTTTTGCCAGTTGGGCGAAATTTTCGGGAGTAGCCTGCGCTTTTAATTCTTGTATTTTTTGGGCGGCGTCTTCGCGGGAAAGTCCGCTCGTACAACCCTCTTTTCCCTCAAAACAAATTAAAATATGGCTGGCTTTAATCTCTTTTTTATCAAGCCCAAGCCCGCCATCTTCTTTAACCGCTCTTTTGTCATTTAATTTTATAATATCATACCCCTCTTCACTTTCTATTATGCCACTCACCTGCCCGACTGCCATTTTTTCCGCTTCGGAAAATATCTCTCCATTGCTTGAATTTATCCATTGCGAATCTCCTTTTTCGCTGTCTTCGCTTAATTCCCGAGAGACAGCCGCGATATCTTCGCCTTTATTGATTCTGGCTAAAGCGCTGTTAATTTTATTTTTTGCCTCTTGATTATAATTGTCCATTTCCTGTTGCTGCTCTGGAGTTAATTCTTTAATTTCGCTATTCTGCTCTTTAAATTCCAAAAGCGGCGTTTCCCCTATCATATTTATCGCCTGGTTTACATCTTTTATTCCGGCAAGCTCAACGATAATTCGATGGTCGTTTCCCGAATTCGCGACCTGCACAACCGGCTCGCTTACTCCGAAGATATTAACCCGCCTTTCAATAACGTCACGGACGCCTTCAACAGCCGATATCTGGTTCTTGCCCTCTACTCCGCTGACATCAGCCCGATAAACCAAGTGGGTCCCTCCTAAAAGGTCAAGTCCTAAGCGGAAGGGGATTTCTTTAATATTGGGCAAAGCCGCGCCGGCGTATTTATTGTAATACTGGCTAAAATTAACCAAAGCCCCAATAACGGCAATAATTATTATTCCGGCCAAAGTGTATCTTATTTTTTGTTTTTCTGATTTAAACATAAAAAAGTAAACAGTAAATAGAAAACAGTAAATAGAAAAACTTGAATTTTCTTATTACTGTGTATTATCCACTATTCTCTTATATATTAAAGTAAAACGAAGAATAATGCAAGAAAAAAGCCAGGCAATTTACCCGGCTCCGTTATTATGAATTCCCCTCGAACTTCCGGTCCGCGCAAGCTTTTCCTCCTTGATTTTTTTCATTCTTTCCAGTATTTCCGCGGCTCTAGGCAAGCCAGTCCCATTAAAAACCGACTTCCAAACATGCGGTTCTGTAAATCTTAT
>JBAZGH010000049.1:0-4928 GCA_041652935.1 Patescibacteria group bacterium
GCCCTCTATTATTTTTGCAGACGAGCCGACCGGTAATTTAGATTCATAAACCGGCGGGCAGATTATGGAAATTTTGGAAGATTTAAGCGATGCCGGCAAGACGATTATTTTAGTCACCCACGAAAAATACACAGCTGAGTATGCTGAACGAATTATATTTTTACGCGATGGCAATATTGAAAGCGACGGGGCAGTTGAGAATAGGAGGAGGAATGGGTTAGTTAAATAGGAATTATGAATTAGGAATTATGTAGGACGCTCTTTAACGGAGCGTTTTTTGTTTTGTCAAATGTTATTAATTGTCTATTGTTTTCTTAAGGCATCCACCGGCTCCATTAGAGCGGCTTTGCGGGCAGGGTAGATGCCGAAGATTAAGCCGACCAGCATGGAGAAGCCGACGCCGAGAATTATGCCGAATATTGAAAAAGTAAAGTTCCAGTCCAGACCGGCATAGCGGGCGGCTAAAGCAGCCAGAGTGCTTAAAATTTCTCCCAAAATTACGCCAATTACTCCGCTTAAAAATGTTAAACATAATGCTTCCCATAAAAATTGCCAGAGAATTGAGCTGTTGCTCGCGCCGACCGCCTTGCGCAAGCCAATTTCATAAGTCCGTTCAGTTACGGAAACATACATCACGTTCATAATGCCGACTCCGCCCACGAGCAATGATATGCCGGCGATAGCGATTAAAAGCAATGATATGCCGCCGGTTATCGCGTCCATCATCCCCATCGCCTCCTCCATAGTCGTTACCGCGAAATCATCCTTGTCCGGGTCGGCAATATCGTGCTGTTCGCGCATAATCGCGGTAACATCCGCCGCGGTCGCTTCGGACTGCGACGGATCTTTCATATAAGCAACTAAAAATTGGATGTAATCAACTCCCAGCATTTGTTTTTGCAGGGTTGTAATCGGCACAAAAGCGAAGCTGTCCAGGTCAAAAAACATGCTGGAGTCCTGGTTTTCCATAACGCCGATAACCCGGAATGATTTATTGCCGATTTTTAACCGTTCGCCCACAGCGTCGCTCTCGCCGAATAATTTTTCTTTTAAAGCTTTGCCCAGTATAACGACTTTTGCCTGCGAAGCATCGTCTTCTGGCGCGAACGGATGGCCGAATTCAACTTCCGTCTCTGATAATTCAAAAAAGCTGGGCGAGGTGCCCCAGATCATAGTGGTTTTATTTTCCCGCTGGAAAGTAATAACGTCCTGGGAAAATAATCCCGCGTAATAGCCGATTATATTAGGATGCTTTTTCACTTCCTCGGCGTCGTCTAATTTTAAAGTAGTGATGGAAATGCCCTGGGCCATTCCGGCGGCATTTTCAGTGGAAGTTTTTGAGGTATTAGGAACTTTGATTTCAACCTCAAGATAATCAGTCCCGAATATTTTTATCTGGTCCAGAATAAAATTTTCAATGCCCGAACCCATATTAATCACGACAATAATTGAGACAATACCGATAACCAAACCCAAAACAGTCAGTGATGATCTGACTTTGTGCAATTTTAGGGATTGGTAGGCGATTTTCAAGGGAGTTAATATGTTCATAATATAAATTTGCCATTATAATCCAAATCCACAAATTAAATTCAAATGCCTCAAATAGCTACCCGCCCGACTCGCTACGCTCTCGTTGCGGGCGAGCAAATCAAATTTACCCCGGTTAAATTGCTTCGCATTGTTTAACGGGGTGAATTTGGATAATTAATTATTTGTAGTATTTGAATGTCATTTGTAGATTTGGATTATATTTATTCATATCGCAGCGCTTCCACTGGATTAAAACCAGCCGCTTTTCTGGCAGGATACCAGCCAAAGATTATCCCGACCAGGGAAGAAACGCTGACGCTTAAAAAAATTGAACTGATAGTAATGACAAAATTCCAGCTATAGCCGAGGTAACGCGCCGTTAGCGCCACCAAGCCGGATATTATAATTCCCATGATAATTCCGATGATTCCGCCGGTTAGCGTTAAAATAATTGATTCAATTAAAAATTGATTTTGGATATCCGTATTTTTAGCGCCGATGGCTTTGCGCAGGCCGATTTCTCGAATGCGTTCTTGGACAGCGATTAACATAATATTCATAATGCCGATTCCGCCGACTAAAAGGGAAATGGCCGCGATGCCGCTTAAGAAGAATGTCAGCGCGCTGGTAACCGATTCCAAAACGTCAAGCGCTTGGGCAGTGGCGCGCACGGTAAAGTCGCTGCTTTGCGATTCTTTGATATCATGCCGTTCGCGCAGGATTTGCTCAATTTGCGCCATAACAAAATCAACATCATTTTCATTAGTAACTTTTGCCCTTATCATTGCCACGTGGTTTATTCCCAGCAGTAATTTTTGAGCTGTTTCCAGAGGAATAAAAATTAAATTATCCTGATTTTGGAATGCCTGCACGCCCCGCTTTTCCATGACGCCGATTACCCTGAAATTTTCCCGCTTGATTTTTATCCTTTGCCCGATAGGATTTTCACCCGTGTCCGCAAACAAGTCCTGCCAGACCTGCCAGCCCAGGACAGCCACCCTGTTTATTCCGCTGTCGTGCGTTTCGTCCAAAAAGGCGCCCTGGATAGTTTGGGATTTCTCAACATTTATATAATCGGAATTAGTGCCGACGTAGGTTGCTTCGGTTTTTTTATTGCCCCATTGGACAGTTTCGGTTCCGCGCACATAACTCGCGGCCGCTTCAATTTCCGGTATTTTTTTTATCGCTTCAGTATCGCCGTGCTTTAAGCTGGTGACAGTAATGCCAAAGACCGAGGCCGGCGGGCCGTCGTCGTCGCTGTAGCCGGGCATGACCGCGATTAGATTAGAGCCGACTGAGTTAATCTGGTCCAAAACCAAACTCTGCGCTCCGGCGCCGACCGACATTACGACAATAACCGAGGCAATTCCGATAATAATACCCAGCACAGTTAAAAAAGTCCGCCGCCGGTTGGCGCGCAGGACTTTTAAAGATGTTTTTAAAAGCAATAGTAAATTCATGCTTTTATTATAGCATATTTTTAACTCCTACTAATTACAAATTAAACACGAATATGCAAATACATTTTAAAACGTATAATTTAAACAAAAAAATAATACGCACTAAATTGGCATTAGTATATTTTTTCCGATCCCGAGTTATCAGGACTCGAGATTTGTAATTTAGTAGGAGTAAAAAATAAAATTCAAAATACTAGACTGTGAATCCAACATAAGTTAAATAAATTCCTACTATAAGCATAATAACAGATCCAGCTGCTATTACATTACTGCTTATATTTGTTGCCCAATCGGGGGTTTGCTCCGGAAATAAGGAAAGGACAGCGCCCTTAACAAGGACTATCCACCCTAAAAGAGTCACCAAACCGACCCAGTCGGCTGTCCAGATGTTATGCGTTAAAACCAAAAACAGGCCCAGAATTAGGGTCATTGCTCCGGAAAAAAACATAAAGGCCGTGTCTTTGACAACGTCTTTAATTAAATTCGGCACAAGTTTTTTATTAACCAGCACCGAAACGAACATAATAATGAGGAACAGC
The DNA here is from genome assembly GCA_041652935.1 of Patescibacteria group bacterium. GTDB lineage: Bacteria > Patescibacteriota > Patescibacteriia > Patescibacteriales > XYC2-FULL-47-12 > JBAZGH01. The sequence continues at coordinate 3,533 of JBAZGH010000049.1, forward strand.
CCCATTATCTTAGCGAGCAAAATGGATAACTCCATATGTTTTCGCCCCTGCGGATTGCTTGCAATCCAATAGGTTGATTAGTAAATAGAAGTTTATCTAAACTATTTATTTACTATTTTCTGTGGATATTATACCATTTTTAAAAAATTTAATAAATAACAAATAAAAAAACCGCCTAATTTTTCAACTCGACGGTGATTGTATTATTAAATTACTTTTGCGATTATGTTCGAAACATTTTTATCCAGCGGACTGGGAAGAATATTATTCACGCTTAATTTAGAGGTATATCCCGCCAAGGCTTCAGCCGCCCGGATTAACATTTTGTCGTTAATGTCCCGCACATTTTTATCTAAAGCGCCTCGAAAAATTCCCGGGAATGCTAATACATTGTTAACCTGATTAGGAAAATCAGAACGGCCGGTGGCAATAATAAAAGCGCCGGCTCTCTTCGCCTTATCAGGCATAATTTCAGGATTAGGATTTGCCATGGCAAAAATTATCGGTTTGGGGTTCATGCTTTTTATCATTTTTTCAGTTAGGAGGTTGGGCGCGCTAACGCCGATAAATACATCTGTTTTTTTAATAGCGTTAGATAGATTGCCGACAATATTGTCTTTATTAGTAATTTTTGCCAGTTCTTTTTTAGCAGGTGTTAAGCCGGTTCGTTGATTGGAAATAATTCCCCCACTGTCGCAAATAATAATATTTTTAAATCCATATTTAAGCAATAATCCGGCAACCGCAGTTCCGGCCGCGCCGGCGCCGTTCATTGCTATTTTTACATTTACTTTATTGCTTCCGCGCAATTTTAAGGCATTTATCAATCCGGCTAGAATTACCACTGCCGTGCCGTGCTGGTCGTCATGAAAAACCGGAATGTCCAATTCTTTCTTCAACCTTTGTTCAATTTCAAAACAGCGGGGAGCGGAAATGTCCTCTAAATTTATTCCGCCGAAAACAGGCGCTAAATATTTGACTGTTTTTATTATTTCTTCAGTATCCTGCGTGTCCAGGCAAATGGGGAAAGCGTCAACATTAGCGAATTCCTTGAATAAAATAGCTTTGCCCTCCATAACCGGCAAGGCCGCTTCCGGGCCTAAATTACCCAACCCCAAAATAGCCGAACCGTCGGTAACTATTGCTATGGTATTTTGTTTAATAGTATATTTTTTAGTCAGTTTTTTATTTTTTCCGATAACGCGGGAAACCTCAGCCACGCCCGGCGTATAGACAAGCGACAAATCGTTTTTATTTTTAAGCTTGATTTTACTGGAAATTTCCAGTTTGCCTTTTAATTTTCCATGCAACCGCAAGGATTCTTTTTTATAGTTTCGCATAATATATAGAGACGCTTTTTTAAAAGCGCCTCAAAATTATTTAAAATATTTTTTAC
>JBAZGH010000050.1:0-4630 GCA_041652935.1 Patescibacteria group bacterium
TGACAAATACCTGACTAAGGACCGCGACTACAGCCATCCGGGAAGGGCTGACTGGCTGTACGGCGCTTGTTTTTTTATCCGCGCTAAAGCGATGGAAAAAGTCGGATTGTTTGACGAGCGCTTTTTCCTTGGATTTGAAGATACTGATTTGTGCCGGCGAATGTGGCAGGCGGGTTATGAGGTTTGGTATTATCCGGAGGCAAGCATTATCCATTATCCGCACAGATTCAGCGGTGAGAGCAACTGGCTGCTGGGCATGTTTAAAAAAAATGTCAGAGAGCATATCAGGTCGTGGATGTTATATTTTTTAAAATGGCGGAATGTAAATAATTTTTAATTTTATAATTTTTGAATTTTTAAATAAATTTTAAATCTTAATTTTTAAAAAATACGAGCTTTACCACAGTCGTTTATTATTTGGGGTTTAAGATTTAAAAATTAAGTATTATTTAAAAATTCAAAAATTAAAAATTAAAAATTTTAAAATTGTGTTTGCCAAAAGAATCGGAATTGATTTGGGGACAGCATATACGCTAGTGCATCTGCCCCGGCGGGGAATTGTCATCAACGAACCGTCGGTTGTCGCCATCTCATTAACTGACAATAAAATATTAGCGGTCGGAAACGAAGCCAAAGAAATGGTCGGCCGCACCCCGGAAACAATCGTGGCGATTAAGCCGTTAAAGGACGGAGTAATAGCCGATTACCGGACAACCGAAGCGATGCTGCGGTATTTTGTCAATAAAGCTTTAGGCGGAATGCGCCTATTCCGGCCGGAAGTTATGATTGCGGTTCCGGCGGGAATTACCTCAACCGAACGGCGGGCGGTAACTGACGCTACCATTGCCGCCGGCGCCCGGGCGGCTTACATTATAAAAGAGCCGGTCGCGGCCGCCATTGGAGCTGATATTCCAATCGGCTCGGCTTCCGGGCATATGATTATTGATATCGGCGGCGGGACGGCTGAAATGGCCGTTATATCTTTAGGCGGAATCGTGTCTATCAATTCCGTGCGCGTTGGCGGGAATAAATTTGACGCAGCTATCGCTAATTATATCCGCAAAAAATATAATATGGCGGTCGGAGAGAGGACTTCCGAGGAGGTTAAAATAAATATCGGCTCGGCTTTGTATCTGGAGGACAAACTAAACATGGAGGTAAAAGGACGCGATATTGTTTCCGGACTGCCGCGGATAGTTAACGTTACCTCTGACGACGTTACCGACGCAATTCAAAATGAGCTTGAGGAAATAGTCGCGAGCGCCAAGCAGGTTTTGCAAGGGACGCCGCCGGAACTGGCGGCCGATATTATGGATAAAGGAATGATACTCGCCGGCGGCTCTTCTTTATTACGCAACATTGACCAGCTGCTGGCGCGGACGACGGGCGTTCCGGCATATGTTGCCGATGAAGCACAATTCTGTGTTGCCAAAGGAACGGGGATAGCGCTTGATAATTTAAATTCTTATAAAAGAAGCATCTTAGCGACTAATTAGAATTAAGTTAAAAGTCTGTAAAGTTAGAAAGTAGAAAGTTGAAATATGTATAAATTTGTAATTATTTTTAAAATATGACCATAGGAATAGACGCCTCGCGGGCGGCAAAAAAAAATAAAACAGGCGTTGAATGGTATGCTTTTAATGTTATAAAGCAGATAGTAAAAACTGGGCAAAATAATGTTCAGTTTGTTTTGTATTTCCAGGGAAAACCGAATGAATGGCTGCGGGAATTAGAAAAAAAAGAAAATGTAGAAATTAAGCAACTGCGCTGGCCGTTTAAATTTTTATGGACGCAGGGACGGTTGTCTTTGGAAATGCTGTTGCATGCCCCAGACGTGTTATTTATTCCAGCATCTGCCATGCCGATTATTCATCCAAAAAATACGATTACTACAATCCATGACGTTGGTTTTATGAAATATCCGGAGGCATATGGAAAATGGCAGTTAAAATATTTAAAATGGAGTACAAAATTTGCAATAAAACATGCTAGTAAAATTATTACTATTTCCGAGTTTTCTAAAAATGAAATAATAAAATATTTCAAGGTTGATTCTAATAGAATTTTTGTAACACTATTAGCTTGCGACACGGAAAAATTTAGGATTATAAACGACCAAGAAAAAATAAAAAATGTTTTAGCCAAATATAAAATAGACGCCCCATATATTTTATTTGTCGGACGATTGGAGGAGAAGAAGAATATAATAGGACTTTTGGAGTCCTTTTCTTTACTGAAAGAGCGGGGAATTGATAGTAGGGATGTGATTCAAAAAAATATTCACACCACCCCTGCCTCATCCTCATTTGAGGAGGGGAATGAGATTAAGTTGCCTCAATTAGTTTTAGCTGGTAGCAAAGGTTATAGTTGGGACAAGGCTGAAGAATTAATTAAGAAAAATAACCTGCAAAATAATATTATTTTAACCGGCTATCTCCCGGAAGAAGATTTGCCATATTTATATAACGACGCAGAGCTGTTTTTATTCCCCGGTTTGTACGAGGGATTTGGAATGCCGATTTTAGAGGCGATGGCTTGCGGTACTACGGTTATAACAAGTAATACTACTTCATGCCCGGAAGTCGGTGGGGAAGCGGTAGTTTATGTTAATCCTGATAATTATAAAGAAATAGCTGAAGTTATAAAGCAAGTTTTAGAAGATAATAATTTAAGGCAAAACATGATTAAAAAGGGCTTGGAAAGAGTAAAAGAATTTAGTTGGGAGAAATGCGGGAAAGAAACGCTGGAGATATTTATGAATTAAAGTTTGTTTAATTTTTTTAGCTAGTATAAAATTAAAAGTAAGTTAGTTTAAATATAACTTGTTATATGAAATAACACATATGCAAATATGGAAAATTTTGAAAAAAGAGAAAAAGCAACAGATATGGAATTGGCATTGTTTTTAATTAAACATATTAATAACCCCTGCGAAGATCTACATGAAAATAATATAAGGGATTTTTATATTAGAGAGGCAAAAAAAGCTTTAGATACATTCCGAAACCCAGAAGCAAAACAGTTACTTGAGGATATTATTCAAAAATATTCCGAATAAATTGTGTATGTGCTACATCATATAACACGGAGTATCCGACTACAGAAATTTACATTATAATAAACATTAAGGTATATAAATTTCTTTCCCTCCAGAGGCGGGCAGGCGTCCTAATTTTTGCTCCCTTTGGTCGCAAAAATTACAGATATTCGGATACGTTGTCGGAAATATTGCTCTTTAACAAAATGCTTTTAGAGGGTTAAGTTAAACAAACGAAAGGAGGATGCCATGCAAAAGATCCGTGATATTATCGAACAGATTAAGCAGTGTGTCCGCGAAAAGAAATACGCCGGGCATTATTTCGGAAACATTATCAGGATTTTGCTGTATATTCCCGTGATTGACTATCATGTCATTTCGCACGAGAATAAAGTTGTACATTCGTCAGATTATCACGGGATAATCTAAAACCCCACGGGGATTGGCAACAATCCCCACTCTCTAAAAGCATTTTGTATGCTGGCTTAATCGCCAGCAGGCTAACGCCTAAAGAGCAATGCATACGATAACATGGAGTATCCGGCTAGGCTTACGTGAAATAAATATATGATAAACAAAAATGAGCTTTGCAAATTTCTTGTTAAAGCGAAAAAAGTAACTTATGCGGCTGGTGATACAGCCAAAAAAATTGTCGAAAATGACAAATCAACGACATTAGTTTTTGAGGACGGCGATTGGAAATATCATGATAATTACTTTGGCGGAGAGCCGTTTGGAGGACGAGAAGCCGTCTTTTTTAAGAATCAGCCAGTTTATATTATGGTTTATTATGGAAAAGTGGCTGAATCAATATCAAATTTTGAAGCAGTTTATAAAATTTTGCAAAAAGCATTGTTTTTAATTCCAGAGGACAAGCCTTTTAGAGGACCGAGAGAATATCACGAAGATAATTTTTCTTATATCAATTCTTTCACGGGAGAAGTTGATAATTTTTTTGGCGAGGAAATAATAAGAGAGGGCGAAAAAGAAATTTACAAAGCTAAATATAATGGAGGTTTTGTTAATCAGAGAGAGCAACTAATTTAAAGTATTTACATCTAGAATAAAAAGCGACCCACCTAGGATTTCCCCTGGGTGGGTCGTTGCGGTTTCATCATTTAACGGGGCTCTTGTTAGTTCACGATTATCAAAAACAGAAATCCTACCGCTAATAACCATTCAATTGCGCCGATGACATTGAACTTGAAATATGTATTTTTAATCCAATTATCATCTCCGTTTTTTTCCGCTTCAGCGTCAACTTCCCCTTGGTTCCAAATCATCAAAATTCGTCCTTGGTAAAACATTTTGTAGGTCGTGTTGCTGGACGGATAAAATAGCTTCACACCCCAACCAATTCCGAAAAGATCAAGAAATGGATGTGTCAGCATGGCTACGCTTGCCATGATTGCCATTTTGGAATCAAAACAAATACTGAGCGCCAACAATGCAATTGGAATAAATACTGAGTGAGAAAAATTATCGCGATGAGCATGCGTCCATTTATCGAATCTCACTGACCGTGAAAGTATGAAACTAATCAGGTCAGTAATCAGACCGCAAAAAGCGCCGAATAACAAATATGTCTTACTA
>JBAZGH010000051.1:0-4368 GCA_041652935.1 Patescibacteria group bacterium
GCGTGAGTACCGATAATTATATCTAATTTACCATCTTTTATTAATTTAAGAAAATTCTTTTTAGTCTCGTCCCCCCCCTTAGATGAGGACGAAACTAACTTACTATTATTTATTTTTCTACTAGAACGTGTCAATAACCCCACCTTAATTCCGCTATTCTTAAAAAACTTACACAAAGTCTCAAAATGCTGGCTCGCTAAAATTTCCGTCGGCACCAACAAAGCGCTTTGTTTTTTGTTTAAAGCAACATTCAGCATTGCTAACGCCACGGTCACGGTTTTGCCGGAGCCGACATCCCCCTCCAACAACCGCGACATCGGCCTATCTTTTTCTATATCTTGTAAAATTTCCCAACTTGCTTTTTTTTGCGCGTCCGTTAATTTAAATGGCAAATTATCTACAAATTTTTTAGTTTCTTTTTCATAAAATTTAATTTCTTCGGCTTTCTGGCCTTTGACTTTTGATTTTAAGACTTGCGAAGCCAGTTGCACTAGAAATAATTCATCAAATTTTAATCTTCTTTTTGCCTGCTCTAAAATTTCTGGCGATTTGGGAAAATGGATATTATAAATTGCTTTTTGCAAATTGATTAATTTATATTTTTCTTGCAATTCATTCGGTAAAATATCATCTATTTTATCAGCTAAACTAATAATAGACTTGATTAAAAATCTTAATTGCTTATTAGTAAGCCCGGCGGTTAAATTATACATCGGCACCAATCCGGCCGTATGAGTAGCCTGATTATTAAAAATTTTTTCATACTGGGGAGACGTCATTGGCACTCCGGCAAAATCAGCTTTTATCTCTCCCGCCAATGACACAAAATCTCCCTCTTTCAAAGTTCGCCCAATGTAAGGCTGATTAAACCAAACTACTTTCAATTGTTCTGTTTCATCTTTAATAATTGCTTCAGTCACCATCATCCTTTGCCTGGGCGTGCGCCTGTTTTGGATAATTTCAACAATGCCGCGCACATTTGCTTTTGCGCCCGGCTGCAGGTCGGCAATTTTTACTGTTTTAGAATAGTCTTCATAACGAAAGGGGTAGTATTCCAATAAATCTTGCGCCTTTTTAATGCTTAATTTATTTAATTTTTTGGCCGTTACTTTGCCGACTTTATTTATTTTTTCTATTGAAGTATCTAGGTTCAACATAATAAATATAATTTACTTCTGGCAATTCGGGCAGTAATGCGTCCCGCGCCCTCCCTGTTTTATCTTAATTATTTTACTATTTTTGCACCCCTTGCATAATTCTCCTTTATGTCCGTAAACCTTTAAAAATTTTACAAAATTTCCCCGGTTACCGTCCGCGTCTCGATAATTATTAAAAGTTGTTCCTCGCTTTTTTATAGCTAATATTAGTATTTTTTTTATATTTTTATATAAATTTTTTATTTCATCATCAGACAAAGACGAAACTTTTCGAGTTGGTTTTATCTTAGCTAAAAAACAAGCCTCATCCGCATAAATATTACCGATGCCCGCGATAAATTTTTGATTCATTAATAATTGTTTGATTATGGTTTTTTTATTTTTTAAAATTTCACGGAATTTTTTCAGTGTGAATTCATGCGAAAGCGGCTCCGGACCAAATCCAGCCAACACCTTTTCCAGTTCTTTGCCATTTACAATTTTCATATAACCGAACTGCCTTAAATCGTTAAAAAACAAATTGGACTTATCGCTGAATTCAAAAATAATATGCGTGTGCTTTCCGGGAAGTTTGCCATCATCCAGCTCCCCGTGTCCGCCTCCCATTATTCTATTCCCCTTTTTATAAATCAACTGGCCAGTCATTTTTAAATGAACCAACAAAAAACCATTTTTTTGCAGATGGATAATTATTAACTTTCCCCGGCGGTCAATTTTTTTGAATTTATTGCCGCTAATAATTTCCTTAAATTTTTTTACGCCACTTTTAATTAACCGCGGCTTTTTTACCTCAACACGGTTTATTTTTTTATTTAAAATTTTTTTGGACAGGTCATTTCTAATTGTCTCTACCTCTGGTAGCTCGGGCATATTAATTAATTACGAATTGTAAATTATCAATTACAAATTAATGAATTCGTAATTCGTAATTCGTAATTGATAATTTTTAATTATCTTTAAGCCATTTCACCCCTAAATAAACAAACGGCGTATCTAATAATGCAAACAAAACTTTAAATAAATAATAAGGGATTACCAAACTAAAGACGAAAGCGGCGGTAAATTTCGGCGTTAAATTATAGAAGGCGATGAACATAAAAACATTTGTATCAATAAACTGCGAAATAATAGTAGAGGCGTTGTTGCGCAGCCAAAGCCATTTTCCGCCGATTTTTTCCTGGCCTCCCTCCAGCAAATTCATCCCGACCAACAGCCCGCAGAACAGGCCGAGCAGGAGATGAAGTTTAAAATTATTTTCCATAATTTTTATTTAACTTTTTTAAATTTTTTTAAAAGCGGATAAAACATGTCTTTCTGCCGCGGTATTATAAGCTGCCGGTAAGAATCCTTGTCCGTAAATTCAATAAAATCAGCGCTGCGCGCTATTAACAAGGGAGTCTGCTCGTTGCTTTCGCCCATTAAACTGACCCCTATGGCAGCCAACGCGTCAACGACATTCGCCCGGGTAACATGCAGCGGGCGACCGAAAATATCGAGACGGCCGCGATAATCCTTTACCGGCTTGATGCCGAAAAAACCGATTGATATGCCTAGGGTGCCGAAACGCAGAGGCAGGCTGTGGCTGTCAACCGCGATAACCCCCAATTTTTTTATTTTATGCCCTTTCTTTAAATGCCGCCAAATCTCCCGTAGAAGCTTATTTGTATTTTTAGGCCAGAAGACGTAATAACCCTTGGAGTTGCTTTTGTCTATCCCGGCCGATGAAATTAAGGTGTTGTCTTTAATCGTTAAAAACGCGTATTCATTCGGCACTTCCCGGCGCGAGATGTAATAATCAGCTTCCTTTATTATCAGCCGGTCCTTTTCTTTTCTTGTCTCTTCTTTAATTTTAACGCATCTTCCCTGATGGATGCCTAAAATTTTTGAGGTAACTAATAAAATATCGCCTTCTTTAAGGCGCGGTAGGTATTTATCTAAAATCGGATAAATATTGTCTTGAGGCGGCATAATCGGCCGCGTTTTTACAGGGATGAATTGCATAAAGTTATTACATATTAACTGGAAAACACTTCTTTTGCAAGATTATTTTTTTATAAAATAACTTCCCCCATGTCTTCGCCCATATCCTGCGTGGGCAAGCTATAAATATCACGATTAAAGCTGCCGACTCCAATAAACTCACCTTCGCCTTTGATTATTTTTTCAAACGGCTCGCAAGCGCGGCAACCGTTATGGGGACAGCTAAATTTTTTTAATTGTCTGGCAAGTTTGATCTGCCTACCGACGTCTAGCACTTTTTTATGGGCAAGCTCTAAATTAGGCAATTCTACTTCAGTTAGATTATCATCAAGCGCTAAATACCAATAACTAGCTTTAGCTACTGTTCTATTTTGACAATTAACCGCCAATAAATAATATATCGGCAGCTGCAAGGAATTATTCGACCGATTCTGTCCGGTTTTAAAATCAATAATATGGACAGTATCTTCTTCTTTAAAATATTCCATCCAATCAATCTTGCCGCATAAAATTATCTCCTCTTCCCGAGAAATCCAATATTGCAATAAATCCTGCTTCATCTTTACCGCTAAATTAATCAACGGCCCAGGATTATTGTAAACCCGCTCAATCATTTCCTCTCCCCGCTTTTTATATCTGTGTTCATGGTTAATATCTAAAAAACCTCCCTTCTTTCCAGAAACCTTATACCACTCTCTGCGAAATTTAGGCAATAAGTCCATTGTAATACGCTGATTGGCCGGCAGAACTGACAAGCTTTCCAGTATGCTATGGACCGCATGCCCCAAGGCCAAACTCGGGGTCATAATCGTAATTTTATGTCCGGTATTCGGATCTTTATAAACATTCTTTAAATAATAAGCGCGCGGACAATCTAAAAAATCTCCAATGGAAGAATGTGAAACCCAGGTGGCAGTATATTTATCGGGCATGTTCTTATGTGTTAATCTGCTATAAATTAATAGTGATTAGTAATAGTATGATTTTAGCTTTTTTAAGACTTTTAAGCAAATATTACAGATGTTTTATTGCAATATTCAACCTATTATGTATAATGAAATAGAATTTCAGAAGACCTGCCTGTCGGCAGGCAAGGGCGCCTCGGCGCCTTGAAATACATAATAAGTTGAGGAGAGGTGCCGGAGTGGTCGAACGGGGCACCCTGCTAAGGTGTTAGTCGTGAAAGCGGCTCGAGGGTTCGAATCCCTCCCTCTCCGCCAATTTTCACTTT
>JBAZGH010000052.1:0-4214 GCA_041652935.1 Patescibacteria group bacterium
ATCAGTATCTTCAAATCCAAGGAAAAAGCGCTCGTCAAACAATCCGACTTTTTCCATCGCTTTAGCGCGGATAAAAAAACAAGCGCCGTACAGCCAGTCAGCCCTTCCCGGATGGCTGTAGTCGCGATCCCTAGTTAGATATTTGTCAATTTTTTCCTTGACTGATGATAATTTTTTTAAGGGAGTGCGGCGGTATATCGGTATTAAAAAATCGGGAAAACAACAGCGCGTGTATTGCAAACTTTTATCCGGATTAATTAGTTTTGGCCCGGCTAACCCGATTTGCGGATTTTTTTCCATAAAATAAAACATTTTCTCAAAAGCCGAGTTATTTATCATCGTATCAGGATTTAAAACAACAGCGTACTTGCCTTTCGCGTTCTTTATTCCCAAATTATTGCCCGCGCCCATGCCTAAATTAGACCTGCTTTGGATAAAAGTAATTCCGGAAAAATTATCCTGCAGCATTTTTTTTATCCCGTCGCCGGAATTATTATCAACTACAATAATTTCATAGCGCAAACCGCCCAAATCAGATTTGATTATGCTCTTTAGGCAATTCTTTATCAGCCCCTTGCTTTTGTAATTTAAGATGATGAAAGATATATCCATAATTAGTTAAAAGTTGAAAGTTAAAAAGTATTCATAAAACAGATACTTTTTAATTTTGATAAACTTTTTACTTTATAAACTTTTTTACACTTTTTAACTTCACTTTTCTTCGTTGCTTCAACAACACTAATAAATTCTTAAAAATATCTACCCACGCCAACAAAGTTTTTTGCTCAAATAATAATATATAAATAAATTTCTTAAGTTCATACCAAAACATAAAAATTCCGTATCGCATGCAATCCGTTAGGGCAATGTTTTTTATAAGCACATACCAATGATTGCGGTAGGATAAATAGCGGGTAAACTCTGATTTTATTTTTCGGTTAAAGGCAATTTTAATATCAGAGGAACTTTCTTTATCCGGCGCGCTTCGCTCATGATACGCAACCGCGCCCCCAACTCTGTGCGACTCCCAGCCGAAATTATTCAACCTGAAGGCCAGGTCGACATCCTCTTTGTAGCTGAAAAATTTATTGTCAAAATACCCCGCTTGATCCAAAGCTTCCTTGCGATAGGCCGGCAAACATCCGCTAACGCCGAATATTTTTTCATTATTATTGAATTGGCCGCTGTCCCGCTCTCCCGAACCCACGTCAACTATGCGAAACGAGGAAAAAATACCCAGTCCTGCTGTGTCAATATTACTGGTTTTGCTTACATTAGTCAATTCTCCTGATTCAATTAAATTCCAGCGCAAAATTTTTCCGATAACAGCGCCGCTTTTCGGATTTTTATCTAAAAAATCAACTATTTTTTCCACATAATCAGGCTCTAAAATAACATCCTGATTTAATAAAATTATGTACTTGCTATCCACTTTCTTTATTAAATTATTATAGCCCTTGGCAAAGCCAATATTTTTTTCTTGCGGCGGCAATAAAATCGCCCGAGAATCGCCCCCTGTTAATTCGGCGCCTATTTTAGCGCTGTCGTCGTTAGAACCGTTATCCATAATTAAAAGCTGCCAACCTTTAAACGACTGCTTAAAAACCGAATTTAAGCAATGCGGCAGATAACTTCCGCCATTATATGTTACCAAACAAATTGTTAATTCTGGGTTATTCATTTTAACAAAAATTATTTTGGACGATAAAGACCGCCCCATTTTTAAAACTTTCGGGCGGCCTCCTATTTTTTTCTTAACTTATGTTTATTCGCTTGGTGGCAATATTGTAACTGAATCGCTTATCGTCCCCTCGCCCATTATATAAACCGGAGCTTTACTGCTATAACCTTCGGCAGTAACCGCGTCTATTTTAAATTGGATTGTCCCCTCGGCATAGTCTGCCGCGTCCGCTTTTATGGTTATGTTGCTGCTTGCTCCGGCGCTGATGCTGATGCTTAAATTAGTAAAGGTGTAAGTGCTTGAACTTGGTTCGGAAATTAACTGCGAAACCCGGCGCCCGCCGGCGTATAAAGCAAGGTTGGAGAATCCGCTGACATAGGACAAGTCATCGGAGGCGGTGGTTAAACTGGCGACCAAACTGGTAATTTTTATCCGCTCATCAGAGGTGCTTTCGGTAAAATCAAAGCTGGCCAGATCTATATCATCTTCTCCGGCAATCCCTACGCTGTCATTGCTTAATGCATCGGCGCTGATAACTAATCTGGGCGCGTATACTGCCATAACTTGCCCGCTGACTGAAGAGCCGTGGAAGTACTCTGTGTTATCCAATCCTATTTTATATGAAAGTCCCTGGACTGAAACCTGATAAGTATTGCCTGAGGCCGAATCTTCCGGAACATTTATTCTTATTGTCAGGGAGACTGTCCGATTAGCCCCTATTTTATAATTGCTTAAGCTGAAATCACCTATGGCTCCCGCGGCCACTTTTTCATCGGCCAAGGTTATTATATCGCTGTTGTCAGTTTCATTTCTAATTTTAAAATTTTCATCAAGATCGGGCGCTCCTCCGGTTTTATTTATTTTCAGCTGTATCCGCTGCAAATATATGTCTTCATTGGTGTTGCGCATTTCAAACTTTCCCAAAATAGATCCATCCTGTCCGCGATAAATCTTCAGGTCATCCTCATCAATTGAAACGGCAAAGAAGCCGATATTCTGCCGGCCAAAAGTTACTTTATTGTAGCCGTCTGACGCGCCGCGGCCTATCGGGAAACTTTCCGGGCTGGAAACTATTATTCCATACCCCTCGCTTAATCCGACAGCCGAAATATCGCTGGCTTTATCTATGACAAATTTCAGAGTTGAGCCCTCCTCCCGCAAAATATCCGCCTTAATGGTTACTTCCGCAGACTTATCTTTCTCAACTTCTATATTATTTCCGGATAAATCTATTGTCATCGTCCGGTTCTGCATTTTCCCGGCGTTCTTAAGGACTTTGCCGTCTTTATATAAAGTAATATTATCAACCGCCTGATCCGAAGCGCTGCCGTTGCTGGTTAAAATAATTTTTTTAATTGCGACTTTTTCATTGCCGGTTTTCTCAGTAAAAATAAATTTGGAAATCTGCTCCTGTTTTGAACCGATGTTTACTGAGCGAACGGCGGCGTTAATCAAATCGCTTTTAACTTCAATCTGTCCGACAAAATTGCTGGCGGCTATTAATTTCTGCTTCTCCCCATACATGGGAAATACTCCGCTTATAGATCCATTGCATTTAATATCCATTTCTTCTTTTATGCCGAAATCGACATCGTGGTTTAATTCATTTCCGGAATTAAATCCGGCTTTTAATATTAATTTTTTTGTGCTGTTTTGCGGAACAACCAAGCTGTTATTTTCAAATCTTATATTTGTTGTGTTGCCGCTGATTGGCGCTGTCCGTCCGAATTCTACTCCGTTTTCATCCTCAATTATTAAAGAATTAACCTTATCAGCGCTCAAAATTCCGCTTTTGGTAATATTTATGCTTTCAATGGTGATATTTGCGTTTACTGCCTGCGCTTTAAATACGGCTACAATATTGCCGCTGGTTGAATACGGTATTAATCCGGCTTCCGGAGATGAAGAATCTAAACTGATTATTAATTGCGCCAGCGAATCAACATTATTATTTTGGCTGGCGCCTGAATCGCTTGGCTGACTTGCCTGAATCCGCTCCCTGGCCTGCACTAAACTGATATTATAATCAACTGTTTGGTAAGAATCTATGTCGCCCTTGTACAAGGTTAAAATCTTATCCCATTGGAAGCCGGCGTTTATGAACTCGCTCTCGCTGGGAATAGCCGCTTTCTTATAATCAGCCGTAATAAAATAAACTGTTGAATCGCCCGCTTCTTTAAATAAAACCGCCTCTTCCCATGAATTAAGGTCAGTACTGCTAATTTCTATTACATCTCCCCAGTTATTATTCGAGTAAGCGTTAAAGGCCTGCAAGCTGTTGTGGTATTTTTTTAAATTCTTTTCATGGCTTAAATAATAAACCTTGGTGCTTCCCCTTTCTTTTACCAGCCGGGCTAATTTATAGCGGTTAAGCTCTGCCTCGCTGATAATTTTCACATTTTTAAAATTATAATCATAAGAATAAAAAACCTCTTCATTGCGGATTAAATGCTTTTGATTTCCAACAATAGCGTAAACCGAGGGGCTGTTTGCCGTTTTCACCAGCCGGACATTGCCGCTGAAAAGCGGTGAA
>JBAZGH010000053.1:0-3295 GCA_041652935.1 Patescibacteria group bacterium
TTTTTGCCCCCCGGATTATAGCTCTTGCTCCGGCAAAACCAATAGTTATTTTTACCCGGTTTATAACAGCAATTTAAAAAAATTTATAAATTCTGATAATTTCAAATACTGGACAACCGGCCCGTTATTAGTTTTTGATGCTGATAATAATTTTTATTATTTTAAAGATACGCACAAAGCGTTTATTTCCGAGGAAAATTTTCAGCAGAAATATAATGTAGAAATACAGGCGGCGTTCGGGAATAAGCCCAGGATAATTGAAGAGGGGCTGAATTATTTAATTGATTGGGAAGTGGATGAAAAGCAAAGGGAAACTAAAGCCGCGCGCAACGCCTTCGCTGTCAAAGAAAATTTTATATATTTAGTTATTGTTTATAACGCAACCGTGCCTGATCTGGCTGATGTCTTAAAAGTATTGGAAGTAGAATACGCGATAAATTTAGACGGCGGCGCTTCGCGGGCGCTTTATTATAATGGAGTATATAAAGAGGGGCCGACTAGAGATATTCCAAATGCGATTATTTTTAGGAAGAAATAATAATTATGCTTCTTTTTTATTGTCAATAAAATGTACCGCCATAAATGTTGCTAAAGGCATAGCCAGTATTAAACCGATGCTGCCAACCAGCGTGCGGATTATTTCAACAGCAATCATTTCGTTGTTTATTATTTGATGAAAACTGATGAACGGCTCTTGATGGACGCTGAATAATAAAAGCAGGGGAAGGGCCGCTCCGGCGTAAGCTAAAAATAAAGTATTAATCATTGCGCCCATGTGGGTGTTGCCGATTTCAAATGCCATTTTAAAAAGTTTTGTTTTGGACAGTTTTGAATTTGCAATTTTTAATTGTGTGACGGCCTCAATTTGCGATATTACTACATCATCCAAAGCTCCTAAAGTTCCGATTAAAATTCCAGCCAATAGTAATCCGCGAAAATCAATCGCACCTTTGCCAAAATCGACTAAAAAGAGTATTTCTTCCTGAGCCATTCCGGTTAAGCGAGCGATATAAATAGAAGCTTCTGCTAAAAAAGCAGTAAGAAAAAGAGAGATTAATATGGAAATAATCGCCAGATTTGATTTTTTATTCACTCCCTCGGTTAGATAAATGATAGCGATTAAAATAATAAATGCCCCAATAACTCCTATAAGCATAGGATTTTTTCCATTAATAATCTGCGGCAGAATAAAATAAATTATAACCAAAAAACTTACCGCCAAGCTAATTAAAGCTCTGAATCCTTTAAAGCGGCCTATTAATATTGTAAAGAGTATGAATAATAAAACCAGCCAATATATTTTATAGTAGCGGACATATCCAGCCGGGTAGAACACATCATTCCCGTCAGCATCAATATTGTGGCTTAAAAAAATTATTTCCCCTTCTTTATAGCGGTCAGAGTTAATCGCGTCAATTTCGGAAATGCCGATAAAATTTATTTTTTTGCCTTTCCATCCGCCGTCCAGCCCTTTTAATTTTAAATTTTGCTGGATATTGGTTGAGCCGTCTTCTCGGGTAAGCGTTTTCTCTTGCAATACTTCAATAACTTCGGCTTTGAAGATTTCTCCGGAAGTTTGAGCGTTGGCAATTACAGGAAATAATAATAATGCAAATAATGCCAGAATTTTAATTTTTGCAAATCGCATAAATGTTCCTTTCCCTATTTTTTTTAAATTCATTAAAAAAATCTTCAGTATATATTTTTTCTATTTGCCAGCCGGCTTTAGCGAGCAGTTTTTTTAATTTTTTAATTGTAAAGGCGTGATAATAGCGAGGGGACATTTTTTCGCCAGTACTGTTTTTCCAAGGAAAAATAACATCATTAAATTCCATCTTATTCAATTCGAATATTTTTTTAAGGTTATTTTTTAAAATAATTTTTTTATATTTAGGACTGGCAGACAAATTCCAACAAGTTACAATCAGTCGGCCATTAGGGTTTAAGCATCGCTTTAAATTTTGCAAGAATTTTTGGCGAAGTTCACTAGAGGGAATATGAGGCAGAACGGCGATTAACAGAATTAAGTCAAATTTTTCGTTTATCAAATTATCAATATTTAAAATATCGCCAATAATTATTTTAGCATTTTTAATATTATTTTTTTCAGCAAATTTTTTAGCATATTGGGCAAGTTCAGCAGATTGTTCAATACCTGTATATTTAATTTTTTTATCTTTATATAATTCCAGCATTCGACCATTCCCACAGCCGAGATCTAAAATATTAGGAATCCAATTCCCCCCAAGGGAATTTAATTCCGCTATTATTTTTTTTAATTCTGGCCAAACTGCATAACGAGTGGCAGAGAAATTATCCGCGATTTCTTCGTAATTATTTTTTACTATTTTCAGTAATTTGTTTCTTATTTCATCTTTCATATATCTTCGCTTGCCCGCCACAATGCGAAGCTTTGGGCGAGTAATTTTGCTTAACAATATTTTATTAATTTGCTTGTTATTTTTTTATTCATGTTTTATGTTTATCATTTTTTTGGCAAAAAGAAAAGGGCTCATAGTGAACCCCTGGTCAGACTTATATGTTTTGCGTCTGACTGCCTGGCGGGAATAAGCTCGTGTTCCATGCCAAAATGATCAGATTGCCATTTCTCAAGCGCTTTTCCGTTTGCGATAAAAAAGCGAGCGTCTCTTAAAAGCTCACTTATTTTTTCTCCGGAGGCAACATAGCCCCCCTTGGTCCTAATGACAAAACCAGAAGTAAAATTTCTTTGTGTCATTTCCTCCTCCTTTTTCAATTGGATATTTATTATAGATTATAATTATTATTTTGTCAACCCCGCCAGCACTAATCTTATCTCATCCCAGCTTATTTCATCGCCCAGCTTTTCTTTAATCGGAGTCAGCGAATCAGTCCCGATTTTTTTAGCAGTCTGCTGTATTAATTTTTGCTTTTTACCGTCAACAAACTTATCTATGTCAATGTCTTTGCCGTGTTCAAGCAAAAAGCAGAAATGCTGGATAATGGTAGCCGGTTTTAAATCGCGAGTTTGGGCTATTTCATCAATAGACAATCCCTGCTGGTAAAGCTCATAAGTCTGCAGCTGGGTCAATTTTGTTTCTATAATAATTTCGGCATTTGTGTCATTCCCGCGAAAGCGGGAATCCCGTTTTATATCGTCGAGATTCCCGCTTTCGCGGGAATGACAATATAAATTCTCATCTTCCGACGCTTTTAATCCTGATACGCAATTATCGCAGACATTGCATTCCTGAGCGCCGGCATCTTTAAAATAATCAAGAATATATTTTCGCCGGCAGCTATGGCCATAAACATA
>JBAZGH010000054.1:0-2910 GCA_041652935.1 Patescibacteria group bacterium
ATCCCCCTCCTTTGCCCAGACTGGCGGCCATATCCGGATTTGCCCGATAAAATATATGCAACAATGACTGAAAGCTCAAAACGAAAAAAAACAGGCCAACGTAAGTATAGCCATGTATCCATTTTTTGTCTTCATGGTATAGTAAGAATCCGGCGGCCAGTAAAAATAAAGGAAACAGCCACCTGCCCCATCCAAAAAGCAAGGCCAATCCCTGTTCAATATAATCCCCCAAAATTCCGGCCAGTCCGAATAAGCTTAATAAGCTTATTCCGCCGACCGCAATTAAGGAAATAACTAAAATACTCTTTTTAATTTCCGGGCTTAAATCAAGAGCATAACCGTCCGCAAAACGGTCATGGTGCCTGATGTATTTTTTTCTTCTTTTAGCCATAACATTAAAAATAACCACCCAACTAGTGATTTATATACAATTTAAATATAGCAGATTTAAGTGAAAAATAAAAGTGAATAATCATTGACAAGACGCCACCCTTTTTATAATATTTATATACTTATAGCTTAAAACTTATGTCTTATGGCTGACAAAAAAATAATTATCGCTTCCGGACCGATTATTGTTGAAGACGACAAAGTCCTGCTCAACCAGCACGGAGACACGACTTTTTGGAAATTCTGCGGCGGCCGGGTGGAAAATATGGAAGAAACTTTAATTGACGCCTGCAAGCGCGAAGTGAAAGAAGAGATGGGAATTGAGATTGAAATACTGGATGACACGCCTTTTTTGATGCACACTAAAAAGCAAACCGACGATGGCGAAGTAGATGTTATTTTAGTCCATTATTTAGCAAAACGAATTGGTGAAGTAAAACCAAGCGAAGAGATTGACAATTGGGACTGGCTAGATATTAATAATCTTCCCGAAAATGAACTGGCGCCGAATATAATTCCGGCGCTGAAACATTTTGGATTTTTGAAATAAAAAAGTAGAGACGTGGCATTGCCACGTCTCTACTTTTTTATTTTTTCTTTTTCCAAACCACTCCGCCCAAAACCAAAATCAACCCACTCGCTATAATTAATAGATACTGCATTAATTTTAACTTCTTATTATTCTGCGCCAAGGTCCACTCGTCGCTTACGCTTACCTCGCCCAAAACTTCTCCCTCCCTATTAACTCCCTCAATAATAATATCATCGCTGGAGCGGGGCATTACCCGATAAGTTTCGTTATTCTGATAAACAATGCCGATTACGGTTATGGTTGCGCCTTCTTTAATGCTATTTTTATTTATGCCGGTATTGGTTTTAATATAAACTTCAATTTCGTCATTGCCGTCGTCCAGCCAAACGGTTGAGCCGGATTTTTCCACGACCTCGCCCTTAACCCGGACTAGCTGCGCCTCCAGGCGCTCATTTATTTTATCGCATTCGGTTATGGCCGGCTCCGGAGGAGTGGAGGTGGCGGTAATCTTTATATCTTCCGGCGCGCTGGTTTTCAGGCGCAGATTGCCGTAGCTTTCGCTTAATTCGCCCGAGACGCTTATTACATCGCCAACCGTCAAATCGGGAAAATATTTATTGTAGCTGTAAACCTGGATTCCGGGAGAACCGACAATATAAAAATATTGGGTGGAAAATACGCCGGGCAATACCGCTACTGTCCCGGTAACGCTAACCTTATCTCCCAAATCAAATTCTCTTATCTTTTCCAGGGTTGTTGCTCCCGCATAAGTAATTTTTGTTGACTTAGCGCTGGATGAACTGCTGGTTTTTACAGCTGGACTGCTGGCTGAAACGCTGGCTGAGCCGGACGTTTCACTGCCGGCATAAACCCATTGTCCGTTTTGGCGGACGAAACTGATTCCTTCCTTGGTTTTCTCATAATCAGCAGAATCAACCAGCTCTCCAAAATTATTAAACAAGCGCACGCTGTCAACCGTATTATTTAAAGCAAGCTTGGTATCTTCGCGGGAGAAAACAAAAAAATTATTTGGATCTAAAAAAATATCTTCGTTAATTTTATAAGGACTGCTTCCGCCTTCTCCATCATCCAGCTGCCATCCGGCTAAATTAACCGACTGGCTGCCTGAATTTTGGATTTTAATCCATTCACCGTCACTATCAACACCTTCGGGATTAGGCATAAATTCAGAAATTACTATTTTATAATCCTCATCTTTTCCATTGGCGCCAGCGCCTTGCCCCTTATTTCCTTGCGAGGATGAGGCGGATGTGAGGGTAACTATTTTTTCTTTTTCCACTTCATTCTTTCCGTCGCTCACAATCAAAATTACCTGTTTTGCCCCCGGCTCTGAATATATAAAAATGGGATTTGGTTCGGTTGTGGTTGCTCCCGCGCGGCCGGTGCCAAAATCCCAAAGGTAGCTTAATTTATCCTCGTCCTCATCAACTGTATCAGAGCTATCAAAAAATATAACCTGCCCGATTTGCAATTCGCCGCTATAGGAAAAATCAACCGCCGGGGGATGATTGACCGTCTTGATATTATTCTCTTCTCCGGGCGTTACTATCTCGCTCCATTCATATTCCAACTTTGTGCTGGTAGCGTTAACGGCGCAGTAGCTCCATTCTTCTTTGGCTTTTTCGTATTTAACAACTTGCAGTGGCTCATCCCTCAACGGCTGATATAACTCAACCGCGTCTGAGGTGTTATTTAAGGCGATGCCACTGTCTTTGCGGTAGATAATAAAATAATCCTGCGGTTTTATTATTATGTCATTGCGAGGAGCAAGCGGAGCGAGCGACGCGGCAATCCCGTTTTTTATTGCATATTTTTTAATCGTGCTATCAGACAAAATCCACCCTTCCAAACTAACATCCCTGTCTCCTTTATTAAATAATTCAATAAATTCATTGTCATTGTCACTTCCCGCCGGATTGGGTAAAATTTCGGAAATTATAATATCATCTGAATAATCATATTGGCTG
>JBAZGH010000055.1:0-2748 GCA_041652935.1 Patescibacteria group bacterium
ACACTTTTAAAATTAATTTAATCTATAGCCCGACTATGGAAAAAGCATTATTAAATAATTTTATTAATTTTTTAAGATATCCATTATGAAAAATTTATTTTTAAAAATTGTTTTAATTTTTATTGTTTCTTTGATTGGATCATGGTTATTTAATAATTTATTTTTAAAATTTTATACAAATATTTCAATGCCAAATTTTAACGACCCAGGATTTTTAGTGGGTTTACCTGGGATTTCTTTAAAAATAACAGGTTTTTTATTAGCATATTCATTTTTTATTTCATTATTGAATTTTGCATTAATAAAAAATAAAAAATGGTTAACATGGCTTATATTATTTTTACCATTAATTTTTATTTCATTTGGATTCTGGCAAATTTTTATTTGGTATACCGCAATGACAATCATTGGTTATGTTTTGGGGCGGGTGATTAGGGTGATTGTGAAACGGGTTAAATGAAGGAATTATACAGGGAGAAACCTGCCCAATTTGATAAATGGGCGGGCAAGTACCGCATCCATTCTGCCCGTTACGCGAAATGGAATTATGCCGACGACGGGGTTTATTACATAACGATTTGTACGGAAAACAGGATTAAATATTTCGGCAATATTTTTAACGGGGAAATGCGATTGAATAATGCCGGTAAAATTGCGAATAAATTTTGGTTGGAAATTCCGCAACATTTTAATAATGTGATTTTGGACGAATATATAATAATGCCGAATCATGTGCACGGGATAATTATGATTTGCAATGATGGGAATGGCGATGCCGCCGACGGTGGTTTTGTCGTCGGTAATGCCACCGGTGGCGTTGGTGGCGTCGGTGGCGTCGGTGGCGTCGGTGGCAACGAACATCAACATCACAACGATAATAATTACACCGGTGAATTTCCCCAAATGTCAAAAATATCGCCAAAACCAAAATCATTGCCGGTAATTATTGGTTCGTTCAAATCAATTTGCACCAAAACAATAAATCGGCAATATCCAAATTTAAATTTCGCCTGGCAACCGCGTTTCCACGACCACATAATTCGCCACGAAACAGCGTTAAACAATATCCGCAATTACATTTATAACAATCCGTTTAAATGGCGGGGTGACCGCAATAACAAATTTATTAAATAATTTTAAATATGAAAAAACATAAAAAATAATTTCATAACATAACCCTATGCCTGGAAAAAAAGTTGGTTATTCCAACATTAGAAAATTAACAAAAAGCGGGGGAGGGCGCAGTTTTTCGCTGACGCTGCCGATTAAATTGGTAAGGGAATTGAAATGGAATGAGGGTTTGGATGTTATTGCAAGTATAAAAGGGAAGAGTTTGGTTATTGAAAGTTGGGGCCGGTAATGCGAAAAAAAGAGACCGTTTCATTGGTCTCAGATGGCGCGGAAGATCACAGTTTGGTTTTTGGGGATGGGTTTGGCGTCCCCTCCGGATCTCTGCATTGCAGAAAATGGCAATCTTTACATATTCGGAATTCCCTATCGGGTCGGCTTTTAAGATGTGATTTTCCCCACTCACCCCAGCAATGAAACTCTCTTACCTGTTTTTGCCCGCAAATTTTACAGGTCCTTTCTTTCTCGCAAAAGCCGTATATTATATATATCCAGTTACCCCACTGATGGGGACAAAAAAAATCCCGCTGACTTTCATTTTCTGCGCGATTACAGAGCAAAAGGTCGGATGTGTCGGGTATGAACACGCACTGGCCAAAAACATACTGGCAATGTCGAAAAATACGTCCCAAGATTCTCATCTGTATCCTCCTTGGCCGAAAGATGCGATAATTCTATCATAACAACTGCTATTAATCAAGGTTAAAATTAAATTATCAAGTTCAAATATTTAAATATTAGATATTTATTGATTTTTTGTCAATTTTATTTATTCTTGACGCAATTTAAGTATTTTGCTAATATATTGTTATCAATTACTTATACACATGAAAGTCCCTATGGGGCTGGTTTTTGTTATCTAGATAATACATTATGCCTACAATACACCAGTTGGTTAAGAAGCCAAGAACAATCAAAAAAAGCAAGAGCAAATCCCCAGCTTTGCAAGAGGTATTAGATACCCTGCACCGCCGTCGCAGCGAACTTCCAAAAGGAGCTCCGTTTAAGCGCGGCGTTTGCCTTAAAGTAACAACCACCACCCCAAAGAAACCGAACTCTGCTTTGCGGAAAATCGCCCGCGTTAGATTGTCTAACGGGAACGAAGTAACCGCCTATATTCCGGGAATGGGGCATAATTTACAGGAGCACTCTATTGTTTTAGTAAAAGGCGGAAGAACTAAAGATTTACCAGGCGTCCGTTATAAAGTAATCAGGGGTGTTTTTGATACCCAGGGCGTAGAAGGCCGGAGAAAAAGCCGAAGCGCTTATGGAGCCAAAAAACCCAAATCTTAATTAACAATTAAAAATTACGAATTACGAATTTGTAATTAGTAATTGATAATTCGTAATCGAATATATTATGAGAGGAAAACCAGCGCCAAAAAGAGATATAAAACCAGATTCTAAATACCACGAAAAAGATATAGCCAAGTTCATCAACTATATCATGAGCCGTGGCAAAAAAACCGTAGCCCAGAAAATAGTCTACGATGCTTTTGATATTATAAAAGAAAAAACAAAACAAGACCCGCGGCATGTTTTTAATAAAGCGATGAAGCAAATCAGCCCATTATTAGAGGTTCGAGGGCGCAGAGTCAGCGGAGCCAATTACCAGATTCC